>NZ_JBJXHL010000005.1:0-205427 GCF_046159805.1 Kurthia sp. ISK08 | reverse complement strand
TTGTCCCTTTCAAATGCCAAGATTCCCTTTCGCGCGTGGATTTGTCCCTTTCAAATGCCAAGATTCCCTTTCGCGCGCGAGTTTGTCCCTTTCAAATGCCAAGATTCCCTTTCGCGCGCGAGTTTGTCCCTTTCAATCGCAGCGATTCCCTTTCGACCGACCATTTGTCCCTTTCAACAAAAAATCCCGCCATCTAATAGATGGCGAGATTTCAAATATTTATTTTGCGAATTTTTTAGCGGCAAGGATTACAAAAATCCAGCCTGCTAAGAAGCTTACGCCACCAATTGGTGTAATTGCACCAATGACTTTAATTCCTGATAGTGCGAGTACATATAAACTACCAGAGAATAGAATAATACCGATTGTTAGTAAGTTACCTGCCCATTTTAGCTCTTTAACAGGTCCTAAAATACTTGGAGCCATTAGAATACCAATGGCAATTAATCCGAGTGCATGCGACATTTGATACGTTACGGCTTTTTCCCATACACTTGTATAGTCTTTTGCTTCTAAGAAATCTTCAAGTGCATGAGCACCGAATGCACCAAGTGCGACTGATAAGAATGCCATAATAGCACCTGTAATAATAAATTTTTTCACAGTTTGTCTCTCCTTTTAAAAATCAAAAAGCGAATCCCCATTGGCATCGGGTTCGTGTAATTTATTCGCTTGTGTCGGAACAGGTGGTGTTGGAACCACTTGTGTTGGTTGTGATGGTGCTGTAAATGACGATGGTTGAACTGACGGTTCATTCGTTTGCAATGCGACATCACATAAAGCACGCATTGCCGAAAAGGCTTCTCTTTTTTCTGCTGTTGAAGCAGCCTGTTGTGCTTGTGCGATTTGCTTTTGTAATTCTTTAATAATGGCATCATATGAAATCATCTGTTTGTTCCTCGCTGTTTCTCTTCAAATTTCAGACAGTCCATGCCTGATGATCTTTTAACGACTGCGATGGGTAGCTCACGTGTCTTAAATCCGTATGCACGACAACCACGTGGATTTGCTGGGTCCCATGTCACGATGAAATGGCGACAAGAAAAGCAGTTAGGTTTCACTCCGTATGACCACCTTTCTCTTTCACTTTATCATATTCATTTTCATGTGTGTTCATTTTCAAGCTCAAATTGTAGTTGTTCATCATTTTGACAATTAAATTGAATTGGATCATGCCCCCACGCAATTAATTGATGGTTAATTTGTGAAAATGGCTTACTACCAAAAAATCCACGATAGGCACTCAATGGGCTTGGATGCGCTCCTTCAATTACAATATGTTTTGTTGTATCAATGAATTTTTTCTTTTGTTGAGCTGGTTTGCCCCAAAGTACAAAAATCATTGGTTCTGCGCGCTCATTTAATCGTTGAATGACTGCATCTGTAAACTGCTCCCACCCTTTATTTTTATGCGAATGTGCCTTATGAGCTTCTACTGTTAATACCGTGTTTAATAATAAAATACCTTGTTCTGCCCAACAATTCAAATTACCTGTTGTTGGCTCTGAAACATCTAAATCGTCTGCTAATTCTTTATACATATTACGTAAACTTGGTGGAATTTTCACACCTGATTTAACTGAAAAACTTAATCCATGTGCCTGTCCATCATCGTGATACGGATCTTGTCCTAAGATGACGACTTTTACATCGTGAAAGGGTGTTTTTTCAAACGCTGTCCAAATCTCATCTTTTGGCGGGAAAACTTGTGTTGTTTCATAAGCTTGTTCTACAAATTGCATTAGATTCGTAAAATACGTTTTTACAATTTCTGCTTGCATAATAGGTTGCCAATCATTTGGTAAGTTCATATATGCTCTACTCCTTAAATTCAACTGTTGTATTATAATTGAGTGCTGAGAAAAGATTACGAATGGCTTGCTCTGCATTTGTTTTTGCATGTTTCAGTAATCCAGCTGTTTCTGCTTCTTTGATCATTAATTTTTGCGCATCATTCGCTAGACTATAACCATCTTTCACCGTTGCTTCATCTCGAAATAGACCATTCGTTGAGAAAACCTGTACTTTTTCTAAATCTAACGTTGCTTTCCCCTGAATCTGTGGTTCTGGCGCCGTAACTTGAATTGTCTTTTTCTCCTCATCTACTTGTACGTCTTCTTTTGTTATTTTACTCAAATCAACACCTGCACGTACAGTTCCTGGCATGACTACTAATAATTTTTGCTTTGTTCCGGGGATATCTAAACCAATTTCTTCACCGAATAAGGCATTATTTTCACGTTCCACAATAACTTTTAAATAAGCTTCTGCTGTTGCTAACTCATTCAATTCTGTAATTTTTTCAACAACTGCGTCTTCAGTCTGCTTATTCGTATGATTCGATACATATTTTGTGATGAGAACGGTTGCGATAATAACAATAACGAGTAATAGTATAGCGAAAAGTGACCATTTTAGCTTTTTTTTCATGTATTTTCCTCCTTTTTACAAAACTGACCTTATAAAAAACTTCATTTTTGACTATTTTATTCGAGCCAGTCCCATTTTACAATGAAACTATGACATTTATACAAAGGGAGAGATTTTCATGTCTTTACGCAAAACATTAACAATTGCTGGTTCGGACGCTTCAGGTGGCGCAGGTTTAGAAGCAGATTTAAAAGCTTTTGAAGCACATGGCACATATGGTTTAGCGGCTGTAACAGTCATCGCTACAATGGATCCAGATAATAATTGGTCACATGGGGTGTACACTTTACCAACAGATGTGTTACAAGCACAATTAAAAACAACTTTTTCAACAGGTGTGGATGCATTAAAAACAGGTATGTTATCAACTGAAGAAGTGATTCAAGTTTCAGGTGAAGCGATTAAAGCTTCAGGTGTTGAAAATGTAGTCATCGATCCAGTTATGGTGTGTAAAGGTGAAGATGAAGTATTGAATCCTGGGAACGTAGATGCAATGATTCAATATTTATTACCGTTAGCAAAAGTAACGACACCAAACTTATTTGAAGCAGGTCAATTAGCTGGTGTGAAAACGCCAAAATCAATTGAAGAAATGCAAGTGGCTGCTGAAAAAATTCATGCGCTTGGTGCAAAGAACGTTGTGATTAAAGGTGGTCGTGGTATTGACCATGAACAAGCATTCGACTTATTCTATGATGGTTCAACACACTACCTACTTGAAACAGTGAAAGTAGATACAAACTATAACCACGGTGCTGGTTGTACATTTGCTGCTTCCGTTACAGCGAACCTTGCAAAAGGACTTACTGTAAAAGAGGCTGTTCTTGAAGCGAAAGAGTTCGTTGCAGCAGGTATTCAACATGGTTGGAAATTAAACCAATTCGTAGGCCCTGTACTTCACGCAGCGAAAAATATTTACGGTGCGCCAACAGTTACAATGAAAGAATTAGCACCTGTTTCATCAAATTAATAGATTTTAAAACAAAGAGGAATTGCTCTAACATGCAATTCCTTTTTTGCTTGAACTTTTTAACTTGATGTCCTATCAACAAAATAATCCCAAGCCTTCTTATTTTCTGCTAAATAAAGTGATACGCTATTGCCCTCTAAATAAACGCCTAATCTTTTTTTACCTACTTTAAAAACGGGAATTGTTAAATAATCCATAATATACACATCACTTTTGTAATCTCTTGGAAATGTGCGATAAAGTAGTGTCGGATCAATCACGCCTTGATAATGCCACATAATGACCGTAGTTTTTCCTTTTTTATTTTTGGTTGGTGAATAATACGAAATTTCATATTTCTTTTTAATTTTTTCTCTATAACTAAAAGATTTCCATGCTTTTTTATATTTCTCTTTTTACGCGTTACAAAACGTCGGGAAAGTGATGCCACTCTACTATACTGCTGATGCACTGAATAGCATTATGTATAAAGGACTTGGTTTTAAAGCGATTTATATTGATTTACTTGTTTTACTACTCTTTGCATTCATTTTCTATATTTTAAATTTCATCAGCTTACGTCGTTCAATTTAAGTAAGCAAACGAATCGCATTTCTCGAAAAACAACATTATAATGAATAATAGATGTTTTTTTTGAGAGGAAGCGAAAAAATAATGGAAACAGTAAACTTAGAACGCCTGCAGCAATTGATTGATTCATTTGCGCATAAAGACGTTTACATCCACCTAGAAACGACAAATGGCGCTTATGCAAACCATTTTGATGAAAAAGTATTCAATGCAGGTGCATTCATTCGTAATGTACTCGTTCAATATGAACTTGGAAAAATCACACCTGATGTACCGCATCGCGTTGGTTTAAAACTTGCAAACGGCGGTTGGATTTATGCACAGGGGATTACACATTTTGAATTAGATGACAAAGGTCGCTTATTAATGGCTGGTCATGACTATGATGGAAAATTAGCGGTTGCACTTGAAATTAGTGAAACACCGTTTACTTATTAAGGAGGAAGAATACATGTTAGCACAAGAAGAACGTCATATTTTAGTTGTATTCCCACATCCTGATGATGAAGCATTCGGTGTTTCAGGTACATTAGCTCAATATGCTAATGCAGGTGTACCGATTACGTATGCTTGCTTAACATTAGGTGAGATGGGACGTAATTTAGGGAACCCACCTTTTGCAACACGTGAGAGTCTACCAGAGATTCGTCGTGAAGAATTGAAAAAAGCGGCGGAAGCGATTGGCATTCAAGATTTACGTATGATGGGATTACGTGATAAAACTGTTGAATTTGAAGATGATGAAAAAATGGTACAAATGATGACTTCTTTAATTAACGAAGTCAATCCATCGCTTATCATTACGTTCTATCCGAACTATGCGGTACACCCTGACCACGAAGCTACTGCTCGTGCAGTTGTACGTGCAGTGCGTCGTATGGATGAAAAACAACGTCCACGTTTATATGGTGTAGCATTTGCGAATAATACATTAGATGAATTAGGTGAGCCTGATATCGTCAACAATATTCGCGATGTAAAAGAACAAAAAATGAACGCGATGAAAGCACATAATTCGCAAACAGGCTGGATGCTACAAGAAGAAGCCAAACGCCAAGAAGAAGGCGATACAGAGGAGAGCAATTGGTTCACAGATGAATCATTCTACAATTATCGCTGGCATGAGGATTTTGAAGAAACATTTTAATCATCTTAAAGGAACTTTAACATTTTTTGTTGAAGTTCTTTTTTATATGTGTACTTTGGGTATATAAGTACAGATGATGAGTGGATGAAAAGGAGACGCCTATACAACAAGAAATCCCTGAAAAAACAAAGCGTCTGATTGTGTTCGTGATGATTGTCGGCTGTTTTTTCTCTACACTCAATCAGACGTTATTAAATGTCGCATTGCCTCACTTTTAGATATTGGTCGTATGTTACTCTCAACAACTGGTTTTGCCTTATTACTCTTTGGATTTAGTAGCGCTGGAAGTAAAGGTTGGAGATCCTATTGTCTGGTCAACCACATTAATTGAACTCACCAACGTTAGCATCTTCTTTCGCATCCAAATTCGTTCCAAATCGAAAAAAGAACAAGAATTAGAAAAACATTTACGACGCGATGAACTGAAAAATAAAAAAGCCGAAATTGCGCCATATAGCGTCATTTCGGCTTTTTATTTATGTTTGTGATACGCCTTCTGCGAAACGTAGCATGCCATTCGTCAAACAGTAGTCCACCATGAACTTTTTAGAACCATAATGATCGAATACAATCTCGATTTCATCGTCCGTCACTTTTTTTATATAACCTAAATCGTAGACTTGATGCAAAACTTTTAAGCCACGTTGTAAATCTTGCTGTTGTTGAATCGCATCTTTTGGTAGTTCACGTACCACCTTCTTTTGAAACTTTTTATTCGTGATGATTTCTTTTGGACGTTTATTCTCACTTTTCTCCACAACATCACTCAATTGTAATTCGCCTACTTCTTCACCAAGAAGAATTTTTTTAACATCTTCTAAGAAAGCTGAAGGACGTGTTGTTTCTTCGTCTTTCTGATTATACGTAAGTAATTCCAAATGTTTTCTAGCACGTGTCATACCTACATAGAATAATCGAACAGCTTCTTCCATCTTTTCAACGTCGCCTGCTTTATAAGCCTTCACATCATCTTTCGACGGAATGACACCATCTACTAAATCTAGCATGTAGACAGTATCAAATTCGAGTCCTTTTGAGCTATGCATCGTTGATAGCGTAGCGACATTTTCATTTTTATTAAAACGAGATGTTTTCATAATTTCTTCTAACTCTTTTAATCGTTTTGCGAATGCTTCAAGTGTTGGCAGTCCTTCAGCAATATGCTCTAGCTGACTAACGATACTCAATAGATTTTCTTCATTAAAACCTAAATGCTCTGCACGATTTTTCAGCGTTTTATCATATCCTAAATCGCGTCTAATAAGCTGAATCGCTTCATCTGGCGGGAGTGTATTCATCTTCTGAATATTCTTTTTAGCTTTTCTTAAAGCTTGTTCTTGATACGGCGCATGAGTATTTTTTTGTAAGCGGTCAAAACAAGAAGTATCTTCGCCATCTCTTAGTAATACTTGCATCTGTGCTTTTTTAATATATGCATTCATTTTTGTATAAATTTTCTCTAAAATATCTGCGCGACGATCATTATACGAAAGGCGCATAAAGTTTAAAATATCTTCTACAATCCAATGCTTAAAGAATTTTACGTCGACATCTTTCATATAAAATGGAATGTCTTTTTTCTCAAGTAAATCAATGAGACGAATGGCAGATGCATTATTACGGTAGAGGACAACAACTTCTTTTGGATTTGGTGATTTTTGAATTTCCTGTACGACATAGTTGAGTTGTAAATCATAACGTCGCATATTATGAATTGTAATCGGTTCACCTTTTGGATTCTCCGTAAACATCTTCTTATCATAGCGATTGCGATTTCGTTTTATGAATGTATTCGCTGTATCTACAATTTCAGGTGTCGAACGATAATTTTGAGCCATCGTTAAAACTTTCCCAATCGGATACGTCTGTTGGAAAGATAAGAGCTTCGTTACATCTGCACCACGCCACATGAAAATCGATTGGTCATCATCTGCGACAACACATAAATTATTTTGTGGAGCGGCTAGAATCGTTACAATCTCATGTTGGACGACGGAATTATCTTGTGATTCATCTGTTAGAACATATTCATATAAATGTTGATACTTCGTGCGAATTTCTTCATCTCGCTGTAAAATATCGAGGCAATACGTTAGCATATCATCAAAATCGAGTAAGACATGCTTAGCGTTTTGCTTTTTAAAATCTTCATATGCTCGAAAGATTTTCGCGGCGCTACCGATGGAGCAGTTTACTTTTTTAAGTGCCTCATCTGTCGCCACCATACGATTTTTCACAAAACTAATATATGTCACTAATTCATCCATCTCATCTTCAGTCGGTGCTTGTTTGACCTGTTCTGAAAATAGATTCCGCAAGATGACTTTCTTATGCAAGTTTTCACTCACATTTCCTTCAATTAATGTATAGTCTATTTGATTTTTATAAAAATATTCGCGTACAACCTTATAAGCAAAACTATGAATCGTTGAAAAAGCTACGCGCTCATTCGTCAAACGTCCGAAAAATTGCTCAAAGCGTTCTTCCATATCACGTGCTGATGCTTTACTAAACGTAATCGCTAAAATACGCTTGGCTGGCACTTTTTTAACGAGCATTAAATAACCAATTTTCATATTCAAAGTAGTCGTTTTACCGGATCCAGGTGATGCTAATAATAATAGTGGCCCTTCATGAAAGCGCACTGCTTGTTTTTGTACATTATTGAGACTGACGCCTGTCAGCTGCTTCATACGTTCGAAAAAGTTCATTCGTCATTCTCCTTTTTTATTCACTTCTTCTATTGTAACATTTCTTGTTTTTTCTTTGTTTAAAATAAAAACGCTTACATTTTCGGAATAAGCTAAATCTTTTGAATTGACTGATTATTTTAGACTTTCTTATGTTACAATGAAACAATATATTTTAGACATTAGGAGGAAAAATAATATGACTGTATCAGAAGCAAAAACCGTCACAGTGGAAAATGTGTTGATCGCCCATCAATTTTTAAAGGATGTCGTCGCACACACACCACTACAAAAAAATGATTATCTATCCGAAAAATATGGAGCTACCGTCTATTTAAAACGAGAAGACTTACAACATGTTCGCTCGTTCAAATTACGCGGTGCGTACTATAAGATTAAATCCATCGAAGAAGAAGCACGCGAATTCGGTGTGGTCTGTGCGAGTGCAGGGAATCATGCACAAGGTGTTGCTTACGCCTGTGCGCAATTAGGCATCTTCGGGCATATTTTCATGCCGACAACGACTCCAAAACAGAAAATTAACCAGGTGAAAATGTTTGGCCGCGAATTTGTCGAGGTCATTTTATCTGGCGATACATTTGACGACTCTGCGAAAAGCGCACAAGCTTTTTCAGAAACAGAGAACCATATCTTCATTCACCCATTCGATGATGTTGACATTATCGCTGGACAAGGCACCGTTGCCGTTGAGATTATGAATGATATTGAACGTCCAATTGATTATATTTTCGGGAGTATTGGTGGCGGTGGCTTAATGGCTGGCGTATCTACTTACATTAAAAACTTATCGCCGAATACAAAAGTCATCGGTGTAGAACCTGCTGGCGCTGCGAGCATGAAGGCTGCTTTTAAAGAGGCGAATCCTGTTCACTTGCCAAAAATTGATAAGTTTGTAGACGGTGCGGCTGTTCAGTGCGTTGGTCAGTTCACTTATCAAATCTGCCAACAATTCATGGATGATATCGTAGCAGTGCCTGAAGGAAAAGTATGTACACATATTTTAGAGCTATACAATAAATTAGCAGTTGTCGCTGAACCTGCTGGCGCATTATCGGTTGCTGCGCTTGATTTCTATAAAGATGAAATCAAAGGAAAATCAGTTGTATGTATTATTAGTGGCGGAAATAATGATATTAGTCGTATGCAAGAAATTAAAGAAAAGTCGTTAATTCATGAAGGATTACTCTACTACTTTATCGTCAGCTTCCCTCAACGAGCAGGAGCATTACGTCAATTCCTAACAGAAGTATTAGGGCCTGAAGATGACATCACGACCTTTGAATATACGAAGAAGAACAATAAAGAGAGTGGGCCTGCACTTGTCGGCATCGAACTAAAACGTCCGAACGATTACGCATCACTCATTGAACGCTTCCAATCGAACGGTTTTGAATATATGGAAGTCAATAACGATAGCACATTATTCTCGTTGTTGGTTTAAAAAAACACAAAAAGAGGAGGATGGGACATACGTGTAAAAACACTATCCTACATGAGCATAAGAAAAACTGGAATCGCGCTATTGTGCGGTTCCAGTTTTTCGTTGTGAACTCTAAAAAAGGAAAATGAGATGTTCTGTCCCATCCTCCTTTTATATATGGATTTAAGTCGCCAACAGTACGCGGTCTGATACCATCTTTTCGCCGCGAATCTTTTGGAATTGTTCCATTAAATCTGGAATCGTTAAATTCACTTTATCTTCTGGACTCACTTCTAAAATAATTTGTCCCTTATCCATCATAATAAGTCGATTCCCTAAATCAATGGCTTGCTGCATATCATGTGTAATCATCAATGTCGTTAAGTTATCTTTATGAACTAGTTCTTTTGTTAAGTTCGTAATAAGTGCCGCACGTGATGGATCAAGTGCCGCTGTATGTTCATCTAACAAGAGAATATCTGGTTTTGTAAAGGTCGCCATTAATAATGATAGTGCCTGTCGCTCCCCACCTGATAATAAACCTACTTTTGCAGATAGACGATTTTCTAAATTAAGTCCAAGTGAAGCAAGTGCTTCTTTAAACAGTTGTTTTCTTTTACGATTTACGCCAATGCGTAAACCACGCGATTTATTACGTGAATAGGCAATCGCCAAGTTTTCTTCAATCGTCATATTCGGTGCAGTACCCGCCATTGGATCTTGGAAGACACGCCCAATATAGCGTGAGCGCTTATATTCTGGTAAACGCGTCACATCTTGATGATTAATATGAATCGAACCTAAATCGGGTGTTAATGTCCCTGAAATCATGTTCATCATTGTCGACTTACCTGCCCCATTACTCCCAATAATCGTTACGAAATCACCTGGTTCTAAACTTAATTGAATATCTTGTAGTGCTACTTTTTCATCTGGTGTACCTTCATTAAAAATCTTATTAATGTGCTCTAATTTAAGCAATGGTCTCACCTTCCTTTTTCGCCTGCGCTAGCATCGCCAACTTCTCGGCTTTTCGTTTTGCTTTTCGTTTCTGTTCTTTACGCTTATCAATTACGCGCGGTAATACAAGTGCGATAATTACAATGACAGCTGTTAATAATTTTAAATCTCCTGTATCGAAGATTTTGATTTGCATGGCAAGTGCAATCACAATACGGTAAATGACTGCACCACATACAACAGCTAATGTTGTACGCATAACACTCTTTGTACCAAAAATCGCTTCACCGATAATAACAGAAGCGAGACCACTCACAATCATCCCAACACCTGCTTGTACGTCTGCAAAACGACTATACTGTGCAATTAATGCACCTGATAGCGCAACTAAAGCATTTGATAGCCCTAAACCTAAAATAATCAATGTATCTGTATTCGCTGAAAAACTACGAATCATCTTCTTATTATCACCTGTAGCACGTAATGCGAGACCACTTTCAGTTTTCAAGAACCAATCTGCCGCAAATTTAATCGCAAAGGTCACAATCACCATGAAGAATACTGTCCCCCATGTATTCGGTGTTTGTTCAAATCCAATTCCACGCAACATATTATTAATGGCATCATCAATACCTAAGCTCTTCCAAAATGCACTAATCTCTGTGAAAAGTGTTGTCGCATTTGATAATGGAATATTTGGTCGCCCAATTCCATTTTCAAGTGTCGAACCCATAATACGCAAGTTAATCGAATACAATGCAATCATCATTAAAATCCCTGCTAATAGTGCATTGATTTTTGCTTTTGTATGCAAAATACCTGTAATACTTCCTGCAATAAAACCTGCTAAAATTGCACACAGTGTTGCGATGATTGGATCATATCCAAGTGTAATCATCGTCGCAGCTGTCGCGCCCCCTGTTACAAAGCTACCGTCTACTGTTAAGTCAGGAAAATCTAAAACTCGGAATGTAAGATACACTCCGAGCGCCATAATTGCATAGATGATTCCCTGCTCTACAGAGCCAAATACCGCTACAAACATGTAGAATCATCTCCTCTTATTTTACTTCTTCTGCGTTCCACTCTTTGTTGATTTTAATGCCTAATTTATCAGCAGTTTCTTTATTTACTTCGAATTTTAAGTTAGCTGGGTATGCTGCTGGAATATCAGCTGGCTTCTTACCATCTTTTAAGATTTGAACAGCCATTTGACCTGCTTCATAACCGATATCATAATAGCTGAAACCGTATGCGCCAAAACCGCCACGTTTCACTGAATCAAGTTCCCCAACCATAACTGGAATCTTTTTATCTGTTGCTACATCTAATACAGAATCAAGTGCTGAAACCACTGTGTTATCTGTAATGATGTAATAAGCATCTACTTTACTTACTAATGATTCTGTTGCTTGTTTTACGTCTGCTGATGTATTCGCAGAAGCTTCTACTACTTCTACACCATATTTTTTCGCTTCTTTTTTCACGATATCAACTTGTGCGCGTGAGTTTTGCTCACCTGCGTTATACACCATACCTAATTTTTTTGCTTTTAATTCATTTGCAATGAACTTCACTGTGTTCGGAATCGCTTCAGGATGTGTATCTACTGTTCCTGTTACGTTCGCTCCTGGTTTTTCCATTGATTGAATCAATTCTGCACCCACTGCATCTGTTACAGATGTAAATAGCACAGGAATATCAGCTGTTGCTGTTTGAACTGCTTGTGCTGAAGGTGTCGCATTAGCGAAAATTAGGTCATTTCCTGCACCAACTAAATTATTCGCAGCTGTTGTATTGTTCGCTGGATCACCTTGTGCATTTTGTTCGTCATATTCTACCTTTAACCCTGATTCTTTCAGTGCCGCTTTGAAACCCTTTGTTGCTTCATTCAAAGATGGATGTTCTACATATTGTAAAATACCAACTTTATACGTTTTCTCATCTGCATTTGCCTTTTCGTCTTGCGTTTCGTCCTTTTTACCGCAAGCAGCTAAGACTAGCATGATGGCTGCTGTTACGAGTAACAACAACATACTCTTTTTCTTCATCTATAAACCCTCCTAATATATGTAGCTTTCTACCTTAATTATTGTTATATTACAGTCGTAAAATTGAATAGTCAATAAGATTATGAATGTTTCGAAAATTTTATACACTAAATCGTTGAGGTTTAATGCGTTAAAGCGTTGGTGCATCAATGTTTTAAAGAATTTGTCCAAAATTAATTTTTCTGAATTATTTGCCTATGAAATAATTCTTTACATTGTTTTTTGATGTGTTTATGATGAAGTATGTTCAACGTGGTTCGTAACCATCCCACGAAAAAAAACTAAGGAGAAATGAATATGAAAACGAAATTTTTTGCGACAAGTGGTATTATCGCAGCTGTCTACATTGCGGTATCACTTCTTCTTGCACCACTCTCATTTGGAGCGATTCAATTACGCTTTAGTGAGATTTTAAATCAATTAATTGTGTTTAATAAAAAATATTTTTATGCCATCGTGATTGGTGTGTTTATTACTAACCTCTTTTCACCGAATGGACCGATTGATTTATTATTCGGCGTAGGGCAGACTGCTTTATCATTAGGTATTACAATCCTATCCGCAAAATTCATCAAATCAATTGTGGCACGTATGATTTTTAATACGGTTGTCTTCTCATTCATGATGTGGCTCATCGCATGGGAATTAAACATCATTTTCGATTTACCATTCGGCTATACTTGGTTAACAGTCGCAATTGGTGAAGCTATCGTTATGCTGATCGCGATTCCAATCATGTTACTTATAAACAAACGCGTTTATTTTAAAAAGTTAATGGATGCGTAAATGAAAAAATACCACAGTGTCTATAAGACAGCGTGGTATTTTTTCATGCTTAAATATATTCGTTAATTTCGTCACGTAATTTTGCTTTTAGGAATTTACCTACCGATGTTTTTGGAATTTCATCTAAGAATAAAACATCATCTGGAAGCCACCATTTCGCAAAATCTTGTTCTAAATAAGCCAACAACTGGGCTTTTAAAACTGCTTCATCTGCTGGTTTTTCATGCGTTACAACACAAGCAAGTGGTCGTTCTTGCCATTTCGGATGAGGGACTGCTATCACTGCTGCTTCAAATACGGCATCATGTGTCATGAGCGCATTCTCTAAATCAACAGAAGAAATCCATTCTCCACCACTCTTAATTAAATCTTTTGTACGATCCGTAATTTTAATATAGCCTTGTGGTGTACGAACTGCGATATCACCTGTGTACAACCAGCCATCTCGAAAGGCATCTGCTGTACGCTCATCTTCGTAATATTCATCTGCCACCCATGGACCACGTATCATAAGTTCACCCATTGTTTTACCGTCCCACGGAACTTCACCATTTTCATTAATAATACGCGTTTCGATTAGAGAGACCGTCATGCCCTGTGTACTACGCGCTTCTAATTTATCTTCGTAATCCCAGTCGTCCATTTCAGAACTATAATTCGAAACGGATACAATCGGACTCGTCTCGGTCATACCATAACCGACTAAGAAATTCACACCATACTTTTGTTCAAACGCCTTAATCAATCCTTTTGGCGATGATGAACCACCGCTTACAAGACGTGTTAGCGACGCAATATCTCTTGGCACTTCTGATTTTTCTAACTCTTGCATCATGCCAAGCCAAATAGTCGGAACACCTGCCGATAATGTAACGCGCTCTGATTCGATTAAATCAAGCAAAATCTTCGGTGTAAAATGTGGTCCCGGTAACACCTGTGTCGCACCAAAGTTCACACCTGCGAACGGTAAGCCCCATGCATTTACGTGGAACATTGGAACAACAGGCATAACGACATCTCTCTCTTGTAATCCAAATGTTTCCACAAGACCAAGCGATAGCGCATGTAAAACAAGACTACGATGCGTATACACGACACCTTTTGGGAATCCCGTTGTCGCACTCGTATAGCACATACCTGCTGGCATCTTTTCGTCTAAATCTTCTGGAAATTCAAAGTCTATACGCGCTTCTTTTAATAAATCTTCATACACAAAAATATTTGGAATCGTAGACTGTGACACATCAACATCATCCCCCATGACGATGACAGCACGAACTGTTTTCAACTCTGTATAGATTTCTTCAATAATCGGTAATAAATCGTCATCCACCAATAGAATCTCGTCTTTTGCATGATTGATAATATAGATGAGATGCTCTGGCGCTAAACGAATATTCACCATATGAAGCACTGCACCTGAACAAGGAACTGCAAAATATGCTTCTAAATGACGATGATGATTCCAAGCGAATGAACCGATTTTCATTCCTCTCTGTAAACCAAAATCTTCGAGTACAGCAGCTAACTTTTTTGTACGAACTGCAAAATCAGCGTACGTTAATCGGTGTATCATTGTATCCGATGTGCGCGAAATAATCGGTTTGTGCTTAAAATACGTTTCTGCCCTTTTGAAAAAACTCGTCAATACTAAAGGTGTATCCATCATACGAATCATTCTCCCCTTCGTCGAATTCCATTTTTTGTATTACTACATGTCATTGTACAAAAAAGGGAAAGAAAAATCTAACAAAAAATAGCTTTTTAAGAGAAAATAATTGATTATTATAGAAAATATTATATTTTAACCTTTTAAAGAATTGAATTGTATTTTTATGAATGGTAATTCAGTTTTAACAACTTTAAAAACGAGGTATGGATTTCACTCCACCCTCGTTTTTATTTTTATTCATTTAATCCTGTAATATACCAACCATTATCAAATCGTTCTACCGTATAAACATTTGTATATACAGCATCTTTCGAAGAACCATCTTCTTTATAAATTGTGTAATCTTCATCAACACTTACATGATACTTACTGTCATTTATTTTCTCATGATTCACAATTGTTGTATTATTTTCATTTACACCATTACCTTTATCGAAGCTATTTTCAATATATTGTTTTTGGCTTTTATAAAAACTAGAACTTGGTGAAATATAGCTTGATAAACTACTTGTATCACCAGAATTCATTGCATAACTAAATTCTGATAGATAACTTCTAACCGTTTGATCCATCTCATTTGTAATCTCTTCTTCTTCAATTGCTAATTCGTGTTCTTGCTCACGTTTTTCTTGCGCTGTTTGTTCTTGTTGATATTTTTTCATAGCTGCTTTAGCAGATGCTTCTGCTACACGTTCAAATTTTTGTCCATCTTCTGATGATGAATAATGAATTGTTAATTCATCGTCTTCTAATGTGAAATCTGCCGCTAAATCTTCACCACTTGTCTTACCAACTGCTACAAAGTTCATAAATGAAGCACTATCTTTTTCGATTTTCAAACGAATTGGCTTTTCGCTATACATCGTTGAAAAATCACCATTTTCTTTAATGACAACATAATTTGGTTCTTTACTATCTGTTGCCTTCCAATAGCCTGCGATATCTTTAAAAGAAAGTGTATTACGATAGATTTCTTTATTCAAATAACTAACTGTTGAATAATGATTAAGTTCATCTGAGACTAATTTCACATCGTCAACATTACCCAAATTCATATAATATAATTTATTCTCATCCGTTGCATACGCAACTGTACCATTCATATTCGCCATACTCTGTACATCTGATTCAATTTTTTGATGGTCTACCATTAAATCATGGTCTTTAGTTAAATAAGCAACTTCACCTGTTTTTGAAATATACGATTCTTCTACATTTGAAGCAATTTTTTGCTGTTTTTCATCTTTTAGTACATACAATGTTTCGTCTTCATCTTGCATATATACTTCACCATTGTGTACAGAGAAATTCGAAATATCTGTTGCTAACTTTTTCGATGTGTCACGATCCTTAGCTGTTGTGAATAAATCACCATCACCTGTTAAATAAATTGTCTCGTGGTCTACCACTTGATAATCAATTACATCATCTGCAATTTTTGATGTACGATTTTGATCCTTCATATCGCTTACTTTAAGACTATTATCTTCATTTTCATTTGAAACAAAATAAATATCATTTGCATCCTTTTCAACCATATACAGCCCGACACTGTCACCAGTTATTTTTACGCCCTCTTTATCTTCATTTTCTTTGTAAAATAACATGTTATCTTCATTTGTATAAAATAGTTCTTCTCCATTAAATTTAAAAGCATTCACTTGTTCTGCTATAGTTTTTTCTTCACGTGTTTCTAAATTATAAACAAGAAGGTCCTGATCTTTACTTACATAATAAATTTGTTTGTCTTTTAGTGTATACTGCGACACACCGTTCCCAATTTTTTCAGTAACTACTTCTTTTTGACCTAAATCGATACTATATAGATTCTCGTCTTGATCACGGTAAAAAATAATATCACTATTATTTAGCTGTTCAAATGTCACAACATTTTTTGCTAATTTTTCTTTTGACGTTCCTGAAGCAACCTTATATAAGTCATAATCATCAGATAGGTATAAAACATAGTCTTTTTCTACGTTATAGTGGAAGTTCTGTTCTAATACGTCACTTGCAATTTTTTCATCTTCTTTTTGTCCTATTTTATGTATATATAAATCTCCGCTACCTAAACTATCCTCATTCATATGTTGTTGTTTGTACATCATAAATGTTTGTTCCGCTGTTTCAGATACTTGTGTTTTTTGATTTGTACTTTCTTTACCACAACCAGCTAACAATAAAGCAAATGTGCCACTTGCAATGAAAAATTTCCATTTGTTTTTCATATTTCTCCTCCAAATTTTAGCCATTAAGTTTTATTTTAAGCAATATGTACTAACGAAACAACCTTATGAGCAATATTTATAAAGAAAAATAGTAATTTTTTATAATAAATAAAATAAAAAGAGACTGCTTGAGTAGCAATCTCTTTCTCTATTTACGAAGCTTCATTTTGCAATTTTTTCGTTAGTTTTTCCAGCATGTCTTGTGTCATACGGTCTAAATCGTATTTTGCTTGGAAACCCCATTCTTCTTTTGCAGCTGAACAATCGAGTGAATCTGGCCAGCTATCTGCAATCGCTTGACGTGCAGGATCTACATCATAGTCCATTTCAAATGAAGGAATGTACTTTTTAATCGATGCCGCAATCTCGCTCGGTTCAAAACTCATCGCTGTAATATTGAATGCATTACGATGTACTAATTTGTCTGCATCTGCTTCCATCAATTGAACAATGGCATCAAGCGCATCTGGCATATACATCATATCCATGTATGTTCCTTCTGCAATATATGATGTGTACTTGCCTTCTGTAACTGCTTTATAGTAAATATCCACTGCGTAATCGGTCGTACCACCACCAGGAGGCGTCACATTTGAAATTAATCCTGGGAAACGAACACCACGTGTATCAACACCAAACTTTGTATAGTAATAGTCACATAGTAATTCCCCAGCTACTTTATTTACGCCATACATCGTTGTTGGACGTTGTAATGTATCTTGTGGTGTATTTTCTTTTTGTGTTGTTGGACCAAATGCACCAATTGAACTTGGAGTAAAGAATTGAAGATCTAATTTACGTGCTACTTCAAGTGCATTCATTAGCCCACCCATATTTAAGTTCCATGCAAATACGGGGTTGTTTTCAGCTGTTGCTGATAATAAAGCTGCCATGTGCATCAATGTGTCTGCTTGGAAATCAGTTGCTAATTGTAACATCTTTTCCGCATCCATCACATCTAATATTTCAAAAGGACCTGTCGATTGTGCAGGTTTACGAATATCTGTCGCTAAAATATTATCACGTCCGTATTCTTTTCGTAATTTCTCCACTAACTCTGAGCCGATTTGACCGCACGCGCCTGTAATCATTATTTTCTTCATCTTTTTTCCTCCTCGTTGCGTTTACATTTGTGTTTTTCCAAAGGACATCTTTCCCGAGCATACATTTGAATTTTCAGAAAGGACATTTAACACGTTCCCAAAACCCTTTAAAATCAATATTTCTTAGTAAAATCATTATAAGCGTTCTATTTCTAAAATTCAACAAATTGTTTTTTTCAAGAGAACAGTTTGCATTCTACATGAAGGGGTATTTTATAGTTACTACATTAAAGGAGGAAAAAGCGATGCAACGTTTACACCTTATTTTTATTTTTTTAGGCGCTTTCTTACTGTGTAGTTTTTTAAATGATTTCGGATTACATCCATTTGTTCTCGTCTTGATTATGATGTTTTATCTTTTTTTATTTACAATGCTACCGCAAATATATACTATTTTCGGTACGCGAAATATACAAAAAATCGATCGTTTTTTATCACAAAAACAAACTTCTTCTCTCTACTCACATTTTTATATCGCTATTCACGATGGTGCTCCTCAACAGAAAAAAATCCTCGAACAATTATTACAAAACCCTGTGTATGAACAAGAATATCCTTATTTCAAATCACTGTTATTACTGTTAGAAAAACGCTATGATGCAGCTTTTTTTGAAGCAGAGAAAATTCAAAAAGCAGAAATTCGTTATTATACTTTGGCACAAATTGAAATCGAACGTGGGAATCACGCGAAAGCGAGTGATTATATCCATCGCCTTCAAAGTAAATGGCGCAGAGATACACTTCTCGCATTGCAAGCATTCTCTAAACAACAACTCGATGAATTTACACGTCGCTCTTCCAATGCACTGAAAAGAACGCGCGGTATTGAATACTATATGCTCTATCATCTCTTTGAAAAATTAAAGCCAAGCAAAACATTTAATTTACCATTTTGTTTGAGTGTATAAAAAAGGAATCTCGCTGAAATTTCAGCGAGATTCCTTTTTATGGTATTTTATAATAGGAGGTGTCAAAATATGAAAAAAATATTTTTCATCCTAATTCTTTTATGTGTTAGCTTAACTGCCTATGTGGTCGTAGCCAAAACACCGAAAGAACAATCCTTACAACACGATATTCTAAATAACATTCAACTCTCTAAAGTAAAAGCAAATACACTCATTTCACCTGAAGATCAAATTTATCAAATTACTTCAAATGATTCTTCCGCGCTACTTTCTTTAGTAGAATCAATGTCTGTAAAAAAAGCAAAAATCAAAGACCCTAAAAACTACACAAGTATTTCATTCTCAGGTGTTGGTGGCTCTTTTCAACTTTTCATTTATGAAAATAGCTACATAACAATCCCAACACAAGATACTGATACAGTTTATGAGATTATCGAGCCAAAACTAGCGAAAAGACTACTCGATGTAACGAACAAAATACAAGAAAATAAACAAAATCGAATCTCTAAGTAGCGCGTTATGACCATATGCGATTCAATTGTTGGCTATAAAATCGAATCGCTTTTTCATAACTTTTTATTTCTTCATCATTCGTTGTCTCTACTAAACTTGTTAATAAGCGATTCATTGCTTCTTCATGGCGTTCTAAATTATATAAAGTCATCGCATGGAATACATGAATTGCTTGATTTCGTGGAAATAACTGTAATCCTTTTAAAAAAGTATGATGTGATTTTTCATATTCCCCGAGTGTACGATACGTACTACCTAGACCGATGTAAGCACCTTGTAAATCTTCCTCGGGTAATCCAAGTGCAATCGCTTTTTCATAAAAAGGAACTGCTGCTATTTCTTGTCCCAGAACATCAAAACTCCATGCACACTGGTATTGAATGATTGCATCTGCTGGGTATTCATCAGCTAGTTTTTGCAAAATCTGATTTGACTCCTCTTTCTGTCCTAACTTCCTTAATTCAATCGCCTTTAAAAGCTTTACTTCTTTCATGTTCATATCTCCCTCTTTCAAAAGAAAAAGCTAGGACGTATCAGCCCTAGCTTCATTTTTTATTTCAATACATCTTGATACAATTCTGGTCTGCGATCATCATAGACTGGAATACGTGTGCGCACTTCATCAACTTTTGAAAAATCAACGTCGACAATCGCTAATTCCTCATCTTCTCCACCAGTCCATAAAATTTCACCCCATGGTTCGATTACCATCGACTGTCCGTTAAAGTTATCTTTATTGCGACTAATGCGATTGACTGCTACTACAAAACATTGATTTTCAATTGCACGTGCTTGTAATAATGTTTTCCAATGATCAATTCGTGCAGTTGGCCACTGCGCTGAAACGAATAATACTTTTGCGCCGTTTAATGCGTGTAGACGTAACCATTCTGGGAAACGAATATCGTAGCAAATCACACCTGCCGCATCTAAATCACCCAGTTTGAAATTATTTTGTGTGTTACCAGAAGATAGATGCAAGTGTTCATCCATCAAGCGGAATAAGTGTGCTTTATCGTATTCGCCTACTAGCTCACCCTCATTATTGTAGACGAGCATCGTATTATAGAATTTGTCGCCCTTTTTCGTTGCGACTGAACCGCCCACAATATGAACATGCAATTCTTTTGCTAATTGTGATAAAAAGGCTTTTGTTCTTTCTCCGTCAACATCCGCAAGACCTTCAAGTTTTTCAAGTGCATAACTCGTATTCCACATCTCTGGTAGAATGACAATTTCCGCCCCTTTATTTGCAGCTTCTCGAATTAATTCTTCCACACGAGAAAAATTTTTTTCAACATCGCCAAAAGCAACTTGTAGCTGAATACAACCTAATTTCATCTCTCCACCACCTAGACTTTTTTTCTGAAAAGTATTATGATTCACGATAAAACTTCTACTATTCAGAATATTTCTTTCTCTATCATAACAAAAAAGCCAAAGGAGGCAACCAAATGCCTTATTCTGATTTACTCAAACAATTACCTGAACAATTTTTCGCGAAACTCGCAAAACGTGTAGCCGAAAAAGTTGCAGAAGGTCACGATATTATTAATTTAGGTCAGGGAAATCCAGACCGCCCGACACCTCCTCATATCGTCAAGGCGATGCAAGAGGCAACAGCCGATGTCGCGAATCATAAATATTCACCGTTTCGTGGAATTGATGAATTAAAAGAGGCGATTGTGACATTTTATAAACGTGAATATGATGTAACACTCGATGCTGAAACAGAAGTCGCTGTGCTATTCGGTGCGAAAGCTGGTCTAGTAGAACTGCCGATGACACTCTTAAATGCTGGCGATACCATGTTACTTCCTGATCCTGGCTATCCCGACTATTTATCAGGTGTCGCACTTAGTCATGTAAACTTTGAAACGATGCCACTTCTTGCTGAAAATCAGTTTTTACCTGATTATGCGGAAATTGCACCTGATATTTTAGAACGTGCAAAATTGATGTATTTGAATTACCCGAATAATCCTACAGGTGCTACAGCGACACCTGCATTTTTTGAAGAAACGGTACAGCTTGCAAAACAACATGACTTCGTTGTTATGCATGACTTCGCTTATGGAGCGCTTGGTTTTGATGATGTAAAACCATCTAGCTTTTTACAAACAGAGGGTGCAAAAGAGATCGGTGTTGAATTTTATACCTTATCGAAAACGTATAATATGGCAGGATGGCGTGTTGGCTTTGCTGTCGGGAATAAAGAAGTGATTGCAGGACTTAATTTGCTACAAGATCATCTTTATTGCAGCATTTTCCCAGCGATTCAAGTTGCCGCAGCACATGCATTAACAGGTCCACAAGATTGTGTAGAAGAACAATTGGCTGTATATGAAGCTCGTCGTGAAGCACTGATTCAAGCATGTTCAAAGGTTGGATGGTCTGTCACTGCACCTGCAGGTAGTTTTTTTGCTTGGTTAAAAGTGCCTGAAGGTTATACGAGTGAAGCTTTTGCAGATCTTCTCTTAGAGAAAGCTTCTGTTGCAGTTGCAGCAGGTAACGGATTCGGTCTACATGGCGAGGGTTACGTTCGCGTTGGTTTACTCGTATCGCCTGAACGATTAGTTGAAGCTGTAGAACGTATTGCACATCTACCTGAATTTTCGACTGTTTTCCGCTCGAAAGTGCATTAATTTTGTTTTCTCAAGAAAATAATGTTTGACTTTACTGAAAATTAGCTATAGATTGAATATATCAAATAGTTATATAAAAATATAAAATCTCTTATCAAGAGTAGCTGAGGGACTGGCCCTATGAAGCTCGGCAACCTTCCAATACATCGGTATTGTGAAAGGTGCTAATTCCAGCAAGATGACACAATCTTGATAGATAAGAGAGGTAAAACCAACACTTTCACCTCTCTTTTTGTTAAGAGAGGTTTTTTTATATGCTACATACAAAAAGGAGCGTTTTATTTATGAAAAAAGCAACAGGAATCGTATTATCACTTGTATTATCAGCATCAGTTTTAGCAGCATGTGGGAAGAAGACAGAAGATAGCCAAGCAGCAGCCGAAGATAACAAATTAGTATTAGGTGTAACGGGCGGACCACACGAAGAAATCGCAAAAAAAGCAGCCGAAGTAGCGAAAAAAGATGGTTTAGATGTTGAGATTAAAGCATTCTCTGATTATGTATTACCGAATACTTCTCTTGTAGAAGGCGACTTGGATGCAAACAGTTTCCAAACACTAACTTTCTTAGCGAACTTCAACAAAGAGAAAAATGAAAACCTTGTATCAGTTGGTACAACAATTTTAACGCCAATGGGTTTATATTCGAAAAAAGTGAAGAAATTAGAAGATTTAAAAGCGGGTTCAACAATCGCAATTCCAAATGATGCGGCGAATGGTGATCGTGCCTTACAAGTACTAGCAAGTAAAAAAGTTATTTCTCTAAAAGATACGGGCGATAAATTGGCAACACCGAAAGATATTGCAGAAAACAAAAATAAATTTAAATTTGTAGAACTAGAAGCTTCACAATTACCACGTCAATTAGACGAAGTAGATGCAGCAATGATTAATACGAACTTCGTTTTAGAAGCAGGCATTGATCCAAAAACAGCGCTACTACGTGAAAATACAGATTCACCACATATTAACGCAATTGTTGTAGAAGAATCACATAAAAATGACGCAGATGTGAAAAAATTCGTTAAAGCTTATCACTCAGAGACAGTGAAAAAATTCATTGAAGATGAATTTGACGGTGCAGTAATCCCTGTATTCGATAAGTAAACGGTTAGATTGAAAAGGAGGAGTCATCTATGATTGAGCTGAAAAATATTGAGAAAAATTTCGTTTCAAATAAAAAAGTCGTAACTGCTGTAAGAGATGTCAATCTTACAGTACCTGCTGGAGAAATTCATGGTGTTATTGGCTATAGTGGTGCTGGTAAAAGTACATTAATTCGTTGTGTGAATCTACTTGAACAACCATCAAAAGGACAAGTTCTAATCGATGGGAAAGATTTAACGAAGTTATCGGCATCTGGTTTGCGTAAAGTACGCAGTAAAGTCGGTATGATTTTCCAACACTTTAACTTATTAAAAACAGTCACAGTGTATGAAAATATCGCGATTCCATTAAAGCTAGCGGGTGTACCGAAAAAAGAATTAGATGCACGTGTACAAAAATACCTACAAATTGTTGGTTTAGAAGACCGCGCAACGAACTATCCTGCTCAACTTTCTGGCGGGCAGAAACAACGTGTCGCGATTGCACGCGCCCTATCACTTGAACCGACTATTTTATTAAGCGATGAAGCGACTTCAGCACTTGACCCAGAAACGACGGATTCAATTTTAGATTTACTCCTAAAAATCAATCGTGAACTTGGCATTACGATTTTATTAATTACACATGAAATGAACGTTATTCAAAAAATTTGCGACCATGTTTATGTGATGGAGAATGGTTCAGTTGTAGAACAAGGCTCGACAATTGAATTGTTCACAAACCCCCAACATGCGACAACGCGTAAATTTTTAAATACGATTTCACAACGTCAATTAAGTGATTCACTTATTGATTCCCTTCATGTAACAGGTGATGTGACGCGTCTTACATTCGTTGGTGCGAGCACAGGACAACCTGCACTTGCTGAAATTAGTAAACGTTTTGCAGTCACACCAAACATTTTAGCTGCAAATATTATCGAACTTAAAAATGGCATTGTCGGTAACATTACCGTTCATTTAGAAGGCGATGATGCAGCACGAGAACAGGCATTACAATATCTTGAGCAATCAGGAATTCAAGTGGAACAGTTAGGAGGTCTTGTCTATGCGTGAATTTATTGATCAATGGGGCGATATTTTATGGGAAGGTGCGATTCAAACCTTCCAAATGACAAGTATCTCACTTATTATTGCCATCTTAATTGGTATCCCACTCGGTGTAGCAGTCGTGTTAACACGTCCTGGACAACTTCTAGCAAATCGTTTTTTCTATCAAGTTTTAAATATTATCATTAATATTGTACGTTCAATTCCATTTATCATTTTATTATTCTTCATCATTCCATTTACAAAATTCATTGTTGGTACAACGATTGGTGTAGAAGGAATTATCGTACCACTTGTTCTTTATACAGCTCCTTATATCGCACGTCTAATGGAAACAGCTTTATTAGAAGTGGATCATGGTGTCATTGAAGCTTATAAAGCTATGGGTATGAAACGTGGACAAATTATTTGGCACGTATTATTACGTGAAGCACGTCCGTCGATTATTTTAGGTTTAACACTTGCGACAGTGAGCTTAATTGGCGCAACAGCTATGGCTGGTCTTGTTGGTGGCGGCGGTTTGGGCGACATCGCTTATCGCTACGGTTTCCAACAATATGAAACACCATTAATGTATGTTGTCGTTATCTTGTTAATCTTACTCGTTCAAGTATTACAAACTATCGGGAATAAATGGTCAGCCCATTTAAAAAGAGATTAGCGCTTCATTTTTACAAAGGGTTCAAAGCCGAAATCAATTGATTTCGGCTTTTTGTATGTTTTGAGATGAAGATTGAAAATGAGGTTTGGGACATTCGGGTGTCGATTTGGGTCACTCGTTGCTCGATTCGGGGCATTCGCTGCTCGATTCGGGACATTCGAGGGCGAAAATGGGGCACTCGCTGCTCGATTCGGGACATTCACCCGTCCAACCAGGACATTCGAGGGCGAAAATGGGGCACTCGCTCCCACTCGCCCACTCAAACAAAAAAGGCTTCGAAAAATCCGAAGCCTTCATGAATCAATTTATTATTTAATAATGTCTAGCTCTTTTCCTACTTTTTCGTAGATTGCGAGTGCATCATCTAACATTTCTTTTGTATGTGCGGCAGTTGGCATATTACGTACGCGACCTGTACCTTTAGGAACGGTTGGGAAGACGATTGATTTTGCATAGACGCCTTCTTCAATTAAGCGTTTTGAGAATTGTTGTGTTAATGTTTCATCCCCAATAATACATGGTGTAATTGGTGTTTCAGAATGACCGATGTTGAAGCCTAACTTTTGTAATCCTGCTTTTAAGTAGTCTCCATTTTCCCACAGACGATCATGTAACTCGGTTGAATCCATAATCATTTGTACTGCTTCCGTAATAGCTGCTACATCTGCTGGTGGTAGCGCTGTTGAGAATAGGAATGGACGTGAGCGCACTTTTAACCAGTCAATGACATTTTGTTTACCAGCTACATAACCACCGACAACACCGATTGCTTTTGATAATGTACCGATTTGGAAGTCGATTTCATTTTGAAGTCCAAAATGTTTTACCGTTCCCTTCCCTTTACCTGTAACGCCTGAACCATGCGCGTCATCTACATACGTAATTAAATCAAATTCTTTTGCGATTTCCACAATTTCAGGTAGTTTTGCAATATCACCATCCATTGAAAATACGCCGTCTGTAATGACCATAATTTTATTATATAAGCCTGATTCTTTTGCGGCTTTTGCTTTTTCACGTAAATCATTCATATCTGAATGGTTGTAAGCGATAATTTTTGCTTTCGATAAGCGACAACCGTCGATAATTGATGCATGATTCAGTTGATCTGAAAGAATCGCATCATTTTTATCCATAACAGCTGAAATCGCCGCCATATTACAGTTAAAGCCAGATTGATATGAAATAGCAGCTTCCGTCCCTTTGAACTCAGCTAATTTCTCTTCTAACTTCACATGCAAATCCAGTGTACCGTTAATTGTACGCACAGCCCCTGCGCCAACACCGTATTTGTCGATTGCTTTTTTGGCTACTTCTTTTAATGTATCGTTCGTTGCTAAACCTAAATAGTTATTTGATGATAAATTAATCAGTTGTTGTCCTCTGATTGTAATGATTGGACCATTAGGACCTTCTACTGAGTCGATTTCATTATATAAACCTTGTGTACGAAGTTGTTGTAAATTCTCATCTACAAATGCATTTAAAACTTTAGACAATTGAATCATCCCCTCTATTGATGTTACTGTCATTGTACCATAAGTCGTTTCATATTGTGCATTGGAAAAGAACGCAAACCGTTGATTTAAAAGGATTTAGAAGTATTCCAAACATACTGTACAACTCAAAAACACATTTGTTTGTATGCAATAAAAAAACAGAATGTGATTTACACATTCTGCTTCACTTCTTCTTCTACAACGACTACCACTTTTTCTTTTGTAAGATATTGATACAAGCGCTCTGTATATTTGAAAGAAATTTGAATAACAGGACCGAGTACAAATACCATGATGACTGTTCCAAGACCAATTGGACCGCCAATTAAATAACCTGTCACTGCCACTAAGAATTCCATCGCTGTTCTTGCGACAGTAATACTTAATTTCAGGCGTTCTACCGCAATGAGCATTAAGCTATCGCGAGGACCAGCGCCTAAGTTCGCAGTAATATAAATCGCATCTCCAATCCCTAAAATGATGACACCCGATACGAAGCAGATCAGTTGACCAACTGCTGTATGTACATCTGGAATAATCGCATTGAAAAAGTCGATGAATAATCCTGTTAATGCCATATTCATAATCGTACCAATCTTCGGTAACTCTTTTAATACGATTGCGCTTAGAATAATAATGAGTAAACCTAAAAGAATTGACCATGTACCAATTGTTAAGCCGAGACTTTGATATAATCCGACATGTAAAACATCCCATGAACCGACACCATAACTCTGTCCTTTAATCGTTAGCGCGACACCACAAGCTAAAATCGCAAGTCCACCGATAAAAAACATCCAGCGTAATGTGTAATGATTTTTCATTATTGCCTCCGTCTATCAGCACAACGCAAAAAAGAACCCGTCTGTTCAGGTTCTTTTTTTCATATGCTTGAATTTAAAATGATTGCATATTTCCGAGTTCAGACAAAATTCATTGTAACAAACAATTTAAGTTATTAACAAGTGATTGTTCCAAACTTTGCTTGTACGACTTGTGCTAATAATTGTGGTTGAATGCAAATTTGCATACCGCGTTTTCCTGCACTTACGAAGATTTCCGATTGTACTGTTGCGGCTTCATCAATCACTGTTGGATATAGCTTTTTCATGCCGATTGGTGAACAACCACCACGAATATATCCTGTATGTGCTAGTAGTTCTTTGACAGGTAAAAGGTCGATTTTCTTCTCGCCTACGAATTTCGCTGCTGCTTTTAAATCGAGTTCTTCTGCTACAGGAATCACAAACACATAGAGCTGTTTTTTTGCTGTTGTCGCAACTAACGTTTTAAAGACTTTTTCAACAGGCTCGCCAATTTCTTGTGCTGCTGTAACGCCATCTAAATGTTCTTCATGTACATCATACTCTTTTAATGTATACGGAATTTTTTGTTGATCCAACAAACGAACTGCATTCGTCTTTTGAACTTTCTTCGCCATTTCGCCACTTCCTTATGCGGTACAATAAATCATCGGCTCTAATACTTTGAAGCCACCGCGTGCCATCGACATTTGGAACTGATACGTCGCAAGTGCTTTTTCGGTTAAACGCTCTTTCGTCATCTGTTTTGCATCTTTTAATTGAACAGGTAACGGTTTTGGTAATCCTGTTTCAGGAAGAAGGTGAACCGTAACATCACCTTGCAACATCATCTCTGTTGGTGATTGTGTCGTACCTTGATTTTCTTCTATTGTCGCACGTTGTTGAAGATGCTGTAAAGATTCCTGTAAATTCGAATGATCTTCTTTTTCCTTTTTACCTGTCAATAAATTCACCAACTCTTCCAAACTCGGGTTTGCCGTTGGTGTGAAATATTTAGCTTGTTTTTTATACGCATCATCTGCATTTTTCAATGTCACTAATTTTTTGCGTGCTTCAAAATCTGTAAAACGATTATTTAATAAGGATGCTAGTCTCATATTCCTTCCTCCTCTCCACATGATATTGTTATATTTAGTGTATCATGTATCCAATTCAGTCAAAACCAACTAAATACACATCTTAAAATTCGGATTTCGGCACTTCTTTGTGACTAAAAAACCTATCACATAAACGCTGAAATAACTAGAATCACTATTCAAAATACTACTTTTTTGACACACTTTCCCTCGAACTATTTACCCTTTATTTCGGTAAATATCTACCTATATTTAGAAAATAGCTCTTATAATCAGAATATTCATACGAAAGAATCAAAAGATGTAAAAGAGTATATTTCTTATAAAGGTCTTTCGATATGGGTGTTTTTCAAAAAAAGATGATGAAAGTAAGACAAAAAGAATAGACTAGAACAAAATCATACTTGTTCTAGTCTAATGGTTCATATCATTTCACTTTATTCTTCTTTATTCCCAAATAACTTTGCAAGAGCGTCTGCCATCGCTGTGTTTTCAGGTTCTTCTTTTTGTTGTGTTTTCATATATTTTTGAACGTCACGTTTTGAAACTTTTTGATTACCTGATTGTTTTTTACGCTTTTCAAAAGCTGAGAGTTTTTCACGATGTCCACATTTACATGCGAAAATACGTCCTTCTCCTTCGCCGCGTAATTCTAATTTTTTATGACATACAGGGCAGCGCGCATTTGTAATTGTAGATACTTTTTTCTTGTTGCCGCATGTACGATCTGAACATACGAGCATTTTGCCGCGTTTACCGTTTACTTCAAGCATTGGCTTGCCACATTCGCTACATACTTTCCCAGAAATATTATCATGTTTGAATTTCTGGTCACTTTTCTTAATATCTGAAATTGATTTTTGTGTAAACTCAATCATTTGACGCATGAAGTCAGCTTTTTTCGCCTGTCCTTTTGCAATCTTTGTCAATTGTGTCTCCCATTCAGCTGTTAGAGCTGGCGACTTTAAATCGGCTGGTGCTAAATCTAATAATTGGCGACCTTTTGACGTGGTATATAAATCATTACCTTTTTTCTCAATTACAAATGACTTGAATAGCTTTTCAATAATATCTGCGCGTGTCGCAACTGTACCGATACCGCCTGTTTCTTTTAATGTTTTAACTAATTCTTTCGACTCGTCACCCATAAATTGTGATGGATTTTCCATTGCCGCAAGTAATGTTCCTTCATTAAAACGAGTTGGTGGTTTTGTTTGACCTTCTGTTAAGGCAATGCCACGTAGATTGACTTGTTCACCTTTTTTAAATACAGGCAGTGTACGCTCATTCGACTGCTCGTCTTCTTGTAAGTAAACAGCTTTCCAACCTTCATCGCGTACTGTATTTCCCTTTGCAGTGAATGTTTCATTCCCTACTTTTAATGTGACAACCGTTTGGTCATACTCATATGCACCGTAAAATACAGCTAAAAATCGTTTAACGATTAAATCATACAATTTATATTCTTTATCCGATAATGCACGTAAATTTACGACTTCTTCTGTTGGGATAATCGCATGGTGATCCGACACAAGCGCATCATTGACAACACCTTTTTGAGCTTGCGGTGTTCCCTTACTTAAAATTTTATTAGCAGCTGCACGATAATCACCAACAGCCGATGCTTTAATACGGTCTGTGAATGTACTCTTCATATCCGATGTTAAATGTTTTGAATCCGTACGTGGGTACGTCACAATTTTATGGCGTTCATATAGATTTTGCAGCGTAGAAAGTGTTTCTTTCGCTGACCAACCATAGCGTTTATGCGCCTCTTTTTGTAGTTCTGTTAAATCGAATAGATGTGGTGCTGGCGTACGTTTTGGTGTTGTTTTCACGTCTATAACTTCACCTGTTTTCGCCGAATCGAGTGATTTTAATAACTGTTCCATCTTCTCTTTTTGGAACGATTGTGTTTGATTCGTTCCTTTTTCATGCCATGTGAAGGTCACTGTATTCGTTAAAGCTTGCAAACCATAATACGTCTTCGGTTTGAAGTTTTTAATTTGTTGTTCACGATTCGCAATCATCGCAAGCGTCGGTGTTTGTACACGACCTGTCGATAACTGCGCATTATATTTAACTGTTAATGCACGCGTCGCATTGATCCCGACAACCCAATCCGCTTCTGCACGTGCAACTGCTGCTTCATATAAATGATCATATTTACGACCGTCTTTTAAATTATTGAATCCCTCACGAATCGCTTGGTCTGTTACAGAAGAAATCCATAAACGTTTGATTGGTTTACGAGACTTCGCTTTCGCTAAAATCCAACGTGCTACAAGTTCTCCCTCACGCCCAGCATCTGTCGCGATAATGACTTCATTCACATCTTGACGATTCAATAATGTTTTGACCGCATTGAATTGTTTCGTCGTTTGACGAATTGGTACTAACTTGAATGGGTCTGGGATAATCGGTAAATCTTCCATCTTCCATTCTTTATATTTCACATCATATTGTTCTGGATCTGCATGTGTGACTAAATGACCTAACGCCCACGTCACGATATATTTGTCGCCTTCCAAAGATCCGTTACCTTTTTTCGTACATTTTAGAACGCGCGCAATATCGCGTGCAACGGATGGTTTTTCAGCAATAACTAATGATTTTGACATAATTCCGCTCCTCTCAATCTCCTTCTATTATAAGGGATAGATGAACAGACATACAAATACGCTATTGTGACAACTCCATCATCATCGCCTGCTTCTCTTTTGCAAAAGCATAATCTCCCTCATGAACAATCGCGCGCTGTTTTTCAATCCATACAATACGATCAAATAACTTTTGTAAGAAATAACGGTCATGGCTAATCGCAATAATCGTTCCTTCAAACTGTTCTAAGTTTTCTTCTAACACTTCACGTGATTCTATGTCTAAATGGTTCGTCGGTTCATCTAAAATAAGTAGATTAATTTCTTGCTGCATGAGCTGCGCTAATTTTAATCGCATACGCTCGCCACCACTCATATTTTTAAACTTTTTAAAGACATCTGCACCGTAAAATAAGAACTGTGCTAGAATATGGCGTGCTTCAGGCTCTGTCATCATCAACTCTGAACGAAAGACATCAATTAAACGGGCTTCTGGGTCTGCTTCAATTAAATGTTGTGCTAAATAACCGATTTTCACAGAACTCCCTAACTCCACAATGCCTTCATCTGGCTGTTCCTCACCTAATAACATCTTCAATAATGTTGACTTACCCGCTCCATTTTCGCCAATAATCGCAAGCGTATCTTGCCAATACACATCAAATGTTACTTCTTTGAATAATAAACGGTCATAGCCCTTTGCCACATCATAAAATTGCGCGACTTCTTTTCCGCTGCGCTCTGAAGCTGTTAGTTGTAACTTCATTTTCTTTTGAACACGTGGTTTTTTTACTTTCTCCATGCGCTCTAACATACGCTCCATGACTTTTGCTTTTCGGTATAAATCAGGGTTCGGTGGACTTGCCTCATTCGCCCATTGACGTAATCGACGAATCGCATCTCGAATCTTTTTAATTTTCTTTTGTTGTTCTTGATATTGTGAGAACTCGCGTGCATATTTATCTTCTTTTGCTTGTAAGAAAGCATCGTAATTTCCATGCGATACCCAAGCTTGTCCGTCCTCAATTTCAATAACTTTCGTTACGACATGATTCATAAACTGACGATCATGTGATACAACAATGACCGTTCCTTTAAACTGCTGTAAATATTTTTCGAGCCACTCAATTGCGTGTAAATCAAGGTGGTTCGTTGGTTCATCTAGCAGTAAAATATCAGGCTCTTGTAAGAGAATTTTGCACAGTGTGACCTTCGTTTTTTCGCCACCACTCAGTTGTTCAAAATTTTCTTCTACAAGATGGGCAATGCCTAGACCTGTTGATACATACGAAATTTTCGAATCTAAAATATAGCCATCATTCGCTTCGAATTGTTCTTGTAGCGTGCCATATTTTTTTAACAGTGACTCCAAATCATCGCTTGTCGCCATCTGTTGTTCCAGCTGCTTCATGTTCTTTTGAATGTGATTCAGCTTGTCGAATGCTTCATACATCACATCATATACAGTCATATCAGGATAATTCGGAATCTGATGAAGAAAACCAACGCGGCTCCCCTTTGCCTTAATGATTCTTCCCGTATCTACTGCTTCTTCTTCCGCCATAATTTTTAGTAATGTCGTCTTACCACAACCATTATTTCCAACAATTGCGACATGTTCTCCTGCGTGAATATCGACTGTTAACTCTTGAAATAGTGGATGCCCACCAAAATTTTTCGTGATTTTTTCTGCTTTAATATACATTGTTGTTTCCTCCATTTAAGTAGCTGAGAAAACAAAAAGGACTACTCATTAACGAGCAGTCCCCTACAAATTCTTCTGTGAAGGAATGGTTAATCAGCTACGGTTCATATTTTCGATTGACTTAAAAATAGACAGACCTGTCCCGTTAGCTTGTAAATCGAAAGTAATGACACGTGTTAAATACGTTGCTGTATCAAGTTGTACACCTGTCACCGTTACTGATTTTTTCATTTCCTTCACCTCCGTTCAAATTAGTTAATGACTATTATAGCAAATTATCAGTTTTTTCGCAAAAAATATTGATATTTATTTTAATTGGTAATAATTTATATTAATGTTTATGTTTACAAAAACATTCATGTGTAATAAAATTATTTCATATGAAACATATTAATAGCGGAGATGAATTACTTTTATTTTTGGAAGCTTTATCAAATCCTCATAGAATGCGAATTATTAGTATTCTGTCTGTTGAAAAGCAATATGTTAGTCAATTAGCAAGAGAACTTAGTATCAGTAGACCATTACTTTATTTACACTTACAAAAACTAGAGGAGGCGAAAATTGTTACAAGTAGTATGGAGTTATTAGAAAGCGGAAAAGCTGCGAAATATTATAAACTTAATCAGTTTGATGTATCACTAAATGAACAGTTAATATCGAGATTAGTTCCTACTTTGACGCATAAAAATAAATAATGATATGGGGTATATAAATGACGAATATTTTATTTCAAGGTTTACTTTTTCAACTCACATTACAATTAATTCCTATAATTATAATTTCACTGATTGCTTGGTTTATGATCTCAAAAATACTTAAAAAAAGTGAAAAACAGCATTTGGAAAGATTAGTATTTGAGAAAGAGAATGCTAAACAGCTATATGAATTAAATACAAGGTTAAGTGCAGTAGAAAAAATGCTGAAAGAAGTAGAATAATGATTTAAAACAGACTAAGATTAGTAGAAAAAATCATGATCTTGGTCTGGACTACTAATCTTAGTCTGTTTTTTATTTTTGTTTCAGTCTTTAAATTTATTTTTTATATTTTACTTTTGTATATCTATCTCGATAAGTTACTTTATTTTTATAAAAGCTTGAGGATAAGTTTGGTTGTGTAACTTTATAACGCTTTACTGTAATGTCAGCATATCCAGCAACCTTACTAAATTTTTTTTTATTTGCAGGAATGGTTGTGTTAATTCCTGAAGATATGCTATAGGAAATATTTACTTTGCTATCCCATTTTGTAGTGAATCCAGTTGAAAATGTTTCAGATTTTAATAGCGTATAAGAAGATGCTTTTGTCCACGTTTTTGTATATTTGGAGTAGCCTAAAAAAACTTTATCTTTTTTTTGAGTAGATACCAATTTTTCACCTGGTGCAAATGCTTTAGCAGTTAAAAATCTGTTATTAAAATTTAAGTCTCTTTGCATATCTTGTAAATTATCATATACAGTAATTGATCCATCGCTATTATATACTTGAAAGTTATTATAATCTATTTTGGGATGAGTAGAAATAAGCAAAGAATCGTTATTTTTAGCCTTTACATCTGTAGTTGAAAACGTTGTTAATAATATAGTACTTGCAAAAATCATAGATGTTAGTTTGAATTTGTTATTCAATATAATCACTCCTTATTTTATTAGTTATAATATAACATTTTTGTTTATAAAAGTAAATTAAAGGCCTATAAATTATAATTTATATAAAAAGAAAGACCTTAATATAGATTTTAAAAAATCGAGAAAATTCATATACCAAAATAAATAAAAGCAAACGATGTTGGATTTTTAAATAAACTCCAAAGTCGTTTGCTTTTTTGTGTTTAATCTAATGGTTGTTTCGGTAAGTTTGCGCTTAACTCGCAATATTTTACGAAGACGCGTGCTAATTCTTGTAAGCGTTCATGCACATTTTCGTCGATAATGTTATTTTGGTCGTCAAAGTGGCTTGTATGTGTATACACATAGTTTGGTGTCACTAATGCACGGAAATAATCTAAAATTGGTTTGAATTGATTTTCTACTACTAAATGATGTTGATGTGTTCCACCGTTTGCAACAATTGATACGGGTTTATAGCGTAATGCTTTCGGATTTAAAAAGTCGAGCGCATTTTTTAAGACGCCTGGAATCGAACCTTGGAAAATAGGTGTTGCAAAAATATAGCCATCTGCAGATTCTAATTTGCGAACTAACTCTTGCATGCCTGTATTATATTGATTGAATGGACGACCATCTACAATTTGATGTTCATAATCTGAAAAACGTACAAGCTCTAAATCAAGCGTACCATCGAACTGCTCAATGTATCCTTGAATTTCTTCTAAAATCGCACCTGTTTTTCGACCTAAAACTGTTCCATCTACTAATAAAATCTTCATCTCACGTGACCTCCATTTATCTACTTCTACAAACTCATTGTAACAAACACCATACCCTTTCAATAGCAACTCTACTTCATTTTTAGACAAATCAGTCTTTCGACGGAAAGCGGAATTTGCTTTCTTTCTAGGAGTGACTTCCTATGTTACAATATTCTCTATGAGTATTAAAATGAAATGCTAATGCATTTTTCAATAAAGGAGCGTATATATAATGGCGACAAAAGCAGAAATTGAGTATCAAATTCTTGAGCTAAAAAGCGACTATATCCGTCAACAAGGTGATATCGAAAAGTTAGAGGCAACTGGCTATCCACAAAAGATTGAACAGGCTGAACAGCGTCTAAAAGATATGGAAACACAACTTGCCCAATTGAACGCAGAATTAGCGAAATTTTAATCATCTGGCAAAAGGTTATTTTGAGAACCTTTTATTTTTAAGCAGGAGGAAACTATTTTTATGGCAATTTTAACAGTCGAAAAGCTCGGTCATTCTTTCGGAGACCGTATCCTTTTCAAAGATGTGTCGTTTCGTATTGTAGAGGGAGAACACGTAGGTCTTGTAGGTGCAAATGGTGTTGGTAAATCAACAATGATGAGCATTCTAACAGGTCAACTCATCCATGATGAAGGTCGCGTAGAATGGTTACCAAACACACATTACGGTTATTTAGATCAACACGCTGTATTGACACCTGGTCGTTCAATGCGTGAAACATTAAGTGATGCGTTCCTTCCACTTTATAAAAAAGAAGAACAATTAAATGAAATTACAGGGAAAATGGCGGAAGCGTCACCTGAAGAATTAGAAGAATTACTTGAAGAAATGGCTGAAATTCAAGATGCACTTGATGCAGGTGATTTCTACACACTCGATATGAAAATCGATGAAGTAGCACGTGGTCTTGGACTAGATGCAATTGGTTTAGATCGTGATGTAACCGCTCTTTCAGGTGGTCAACGTACAAAGCTTTTACTAGCAAAACTATTACTTGAAAAGCCAAAAGTATTATTACTAGATGAGCCGACTAACTATTTAGATGAAGAACATATCACATGGTTGAAAAACTATTTAAAAGACTACCCGCATGCATTCCTTCTGATCTCACATGATGTAGAGTTTATGAATGATGTAGTCGGCGTTATCTTCCACTTAGAATTCTCAAAACTATCTCGCTATACAGCAACATATGAGAAGTTTTTAGAGTTAGCTGAAATTAATAAGCGCCAACATATTGATGCGTATGAAAAGCAACAAGAGTTCATTAAAAAACAAGAGACATTCATCCAAAAAAATAAGGCGCGTTTCTCGACAACGGGTCGTGCGAAATCACGTCAAAAACAATTGGATCGTATGGAGCGAATTGACCGTCCTGAAACAGCGGCGAAACCACAATTCAGCTTTAAAGAATCACGTAGTTCAAGTCGCTATGTAGTAGAAGCAAAAGATTTATTAATTGGTTATGACAAACCACTTCTACCACCGCTTACTTTCGAAATTGAACGCGGTGAAAAGATTGCTTTAGTTGGAATGAACGGTGTTGGTAAATCAACACTTCTAAAAACCATGCTTGGTAAAATTCCTGCACTTGGCGGCGATGTACAACGTGGTGACTTCCTATTCCCTTCTTACTTCGAACAAGAAGTAAAAGGCGGTAATGAAACACCAATCGATGTCATTTGGAATGCGTTCCCTTCATTAGAACAAGCAACTGTTCGTGCATTACTAGCGAAAACAGGCTTAAAGAATGAACATATTTCACGTCCAATGGCTCATTTATCAGGTGGCGAACAAGCAAAAGTACGTCTATGTCGTCTAATGATGGATGAATCGAACTGGATGCTATTCGATGAACCGACTAACCACTTAGACGTGGATGCAAAAGAAGAATTAAAACGTGCAATGAAAGAATATAAAGGCACAATCGTTCTTGTCAGCCATGAACCTGAATTCTACGAAGGTCTTGTAACAAAAGTTTGGGACGTTGCAGAATGGTTCTCTAAAGGACAACAATAATACAAAAAAGAATCACGCCGGTTGGCGTGATTCTTTTTTCGATTTACTCTACACGACTATTTGATGAACTTGTTTTAGCTTTTGATTTGTTAGACTCAACAAATTCCTCACGTGTGTAAACATCGTCTACATGCATGTTGAATTCTACTACATCAAGTCCTGTCATTTGCGAAATATTCGCTTTTACATTTTGATAAGCAGTGCGATAAATTTCTGGCACGCTCAATCCATATTCAACATAGACTGAAACATCAATTGCAACTTGTTTCTCACCAATATCGGCTTGAATACCTGCTGTTAAATTTTCATTGCCTGTTAATGTTTTTTGTAGACCTTGGAATAGATTACCACTCATTCCTAGAATCCCTTTTACATCCGTTGTTGCAAGTGCTGCAATTTTTTTAATTACTTCATCATCATATGTTAGATGACTTTTATGTTGTTCTTCCTGTTCTTTTTTTTCTAATTCTACTTCCTCTGGTGTTTTTTCTGTTGAACGTACATTTTGATTTGACATGAAATCACTCCCATTTTTTATGATCTTCTATTAAATAGTGCATCAATGTAAGATGCAATATCCAAGTCATGGTCTGCCCACTTACCAATGAGATACCCAATAAGTAGAAATACTAAAACCATAACTGCATATCCAAAACCAACTGTTAAAAATAACACACTAAAAATGATTGCTGCAATTAAGCCTACTATACGCCCACGATAGCGTATGAATACTTCTTTATTATTCATGACGCTCCTCCTTATACGACGCGTTGTTTTTTGCTTGTTTTGCCTTCTAAATCAATTACATAAATTTGTACTTCACTTACTTGTACTTCTAACATTCTCTCTAAATCATCTTTCAACCTCTGCTGCATCTCTTTCGCTGTTTGTTGTACGGCACTATTTTTAAAAACTGAAAATGTAACAGTAAGTTTAATTTTTTCAGCTTTTGAAAAAATATCAGCTCCGACTTCAAGTGAACGAATGCCATCAAATTTTTTCGCAATATTATACGCCATGGATTCAATTGACTTTTTAGAGATACTGATTTCACCTAAACTTGTATCAATATTTAAATCTTTTCGTGTACTAGGTGACGACTTAAAACTACTAAAGAATAAAATAAGCGACACCAATGCAAGAAATGATACAAGTGAAATGACTACAATGAAGAAAGAGCCATTCTTTGGGAATTCAAGTACATATGCTACTGAATCATATACTTCTGTCAGCATAAGAATGATGCCAAGTGATAGTAAAAATGTTAATAAAGCATAGATACCAAAAATCCATCTCAAGCCCATATTCATTTTTTAACCTCCAGCCTATAACCAAGGTATTTAAAACTTATTCTTTAAAAATTGACTTACCTAAATTATTTACCCAGCTTATTCTCCATACAAACACTTAAATTGTTTTACAAATAGTTCGAATTTATATTTTTCTTGCTTGATTAACGAACTTTTCCGTTACATTCTCGTCATATATTGTAATAGAAATGAAACAGATTGCATTACGCATTAATACAGTTAACGGTTTCGTAAATAAACCTTACAATTGTGTAATATTTCTATTTAATGCTCGTTTTTTCATCTTTTTGTCACGAAAATGTAATTGACTTATAAATATCTTATTGGTAAGATATAAATATATTAACAAGAGAGAAAGAGGTAATGAACATGACTGTTACAATTTATACACAAACTAGCTGTACATCATCTAAGAAGGCTCTACAATGGTTAGAGGAGAACGAAATTCCATATGTAGAAAAACGTATTACATCCGATCCGTTAACACTTGCTGAATTTAAACAGGTTCTAAGTATGACTGAAGACGGTACAGATGAAATTATTTCAACGAATTCAAAAGACTATAAAAACTTAAATTGCGATATTAATCAGTTATCAATTCAAGAACTTTATAGTATTATTAAAGACCACCCAAAAATGTTGCGTAGCCCGATTTTAATTGACGACAAGCGCCTACAAGTTGGATATAACGAGATGGATATTCGTCGTTTTATTCCGCGTAAAGTACGTGCATATGAATTATTTGAAATGCAACGCTTATCAAATGATTTCTAAATGAATCACGTTGGAGATGAGTTACCCTATGATGAATAATAAAGAAAAAGAGCACAGCATCTCGTCTCTTTTCGAGATTGCTGCAGCTCTTGAAAGAAAATGGGCAAACGAATGGAATAGCCATAATAATATGGGCCTTTCAAAAACCCATATTTTATTACTCGATCTTTTAGAATCGAATGGCCCTGTTCGCCCATCTGATTTAGCTGAAAAGCTACATGTCACGACTGGCGGTGTAACCGTTCTAACTACGAAGCTCATCAACGCAGGTTATATCAAAAAAACAAAGAATGCAGCCGACCGACGCGCTTATCAGATTGAAATTACTGATGAAGGAATCGAGTTGCTCGATAATGCCTATGCGCATATTGAGTTAATGGTTCAGCGTATGTTCGGTATGCTTACAGAAGATGAAGTGGATACACTTCGCAAAATATTCTCTAAACTCTTACTTGGTTAATTGAACACAGTCATGTTCAAAAGCCATCTTTTACATGCCTTCCACATTTTAAGATGTGGGTTTTTACATGTTTAAGATGGCTTTTTTTTATATGTAGAGGAATCGTATATCTGTTTATATACGATTCCAATCTATATGAACTCACAATGACGATTGTGAGATTAGGGGGACAGTTTTATACAATATTTTATATTAATTATGCTGGTAGGATTGCTGTAGCAGTTGTATCATCTTGTAACATCATTTCTTTTAGACGTTGTTTTGCACGGAAAAGACGTGATTTTACTGTACCGATTGATACTTTCATTAATTCTGCAATCTCAACTAATGAGTATTGTTTTACATAGAAGTAAAGTAGTGTATTGCGGTAAATACCGTCTAGTTGATTGATTTTTGCTTGTACTAATTGCGCTACATCTTCTTGCTCAATTAATTCTTCTGTTGTTGGTTCATTGTTGGGAACCAAATCTAAAACAGGTACGTCTAATGTATCAGGTTGGTTCATCATGTATTTGCTACGACGTACATTTTTGCGATAGCGGTCGCGGAATGTATTCATGCAAATTGTTGTTAACCATGCTTTTAAGTGGTCGACTTGTGCAACGTATGATTCATAGCGGACAACTTTCACCCATACTTCCTGCATTAAGTCTTCTGCTTCTGCTTTATTACGTGTTAATTTTAAACATAAATGATATATGTAGCGATTATATTCTTCATAAACTTCTTCAAGTTGAATTGTCATTTTTAAAACCTCCAGATATTGCTTTCTTTGTTATACTCTTATTATCTGTGAAAACAACCTTACGCTCTATCGGTTTTGCTTTCACTTTCATTACAAACGTGTAAGGTTTTTGTGCAATTTATGTAAGAATAAGAACTTACTCCTTGTATAACCAAAAAACGAACCCCCGATTTTACATCAGAGGTTCGTTTATTTTTATAGAATCGATTCGATTTTTAAATTGACTTAAATGCTTTCGCTTGTTCACGAATACCTACTTCAGCAGCAAAGCGTTCGATACTTGATGCTCCGAAGAAGCCACATACGCCTTCTACACGCTCAATAACATACGCTGCGTCTTCAGGTTCTGCAATTGGACCACCATGACAAATAACTAAAATGTCCGGGTTCACACTTCGACCTGCTTGAACAATTTTTTCAATACGCTCAACACAGTCATCTAATGTTAAAGCTGTCTTTGCGCCAATTGCACCTTTTGTTGTAAGTCCCATATGCGCTACTAATATATCTGCTCCTGCTTTTGCCATCGCAGCCGCTTGTTCTTCATTAAATACATAGGGTGTTGTGAGTAAATCTAATTCGTGTGCTTTTTTAATCATCTCAACTTCTAAATCATACCCCATACCTGTCTCTTCTAAATTTTGACGGAAGACGCCATCAATTAGACCTACTGTTGGGAAGTTTTGTACACCTTTGAAGCCTTGATCTTTTAATTGTTTTAAAAATACATCCATTACGCGGAATGGATCTGTACCGTTCACACCTGCTAATACTGGAATGTCTTTAACGACAGGTAACACTTCTTGTCCCATCTCAACAACGATTTGATTCGCGTCACCGTAAGAAAGTAAGCCTGCTAAAGAACCGCGACCCGCCATGCGGTAACGACCTGAATTGTAGACAATTAGCATATCTGCTCCGCCTGCTTCACTACTTTTCGCTGTAATCCCTGTGCCTGCACCTACTCCCAGTAACACATTCCCGTTTGCTAGTTCTTGCTTGAATTGTTCCATAATTTCTTGACGTGATTGTTGATTCATTTGAAACACTCCTTTTATTTTTTCATGATTTGAATTAATTGTTCTGCAGCTTTTTCTGCAAATGCTTGTTCATTAATATGAAGGTTTTCTTCATAGATGGTAACTTGTTGTGGATTGACTCCATGCTTTACTGCCTCAAATAATGTACGATCTTCACAAGGTCCATGGAAATCTTGTCCGACTGCGTCGAGTGCCGAAACTCCCTGTAGCGGAATCATTAAAGTTGTTGGACCTGTTGCAAGATTCAATTTTTCTGCGATGATTTTACCTAACTGCTCATTTTCTTCAATTGTTGTACGCATTAATGTCACCGTTGGATTATGGCGATAAAATTTACGTCCTTCAAATTTCGTTGGCACTTGATCGACTGGTCCAAAGTTCACCATATCAAGCGCGCCTAGAGAAACAACTTGTGGAATCCCCTTTCTACCTGCTGCCTCAAGTCGGTTCGGTCCAGCATTCAGTACACCACCAACGAGTTCGTCTGCCCACTCTGTTGTTGTGAAATCCAATACCCCTTCAATGTAACCATCTTCAATTAATTGTTCCATCGTGCGACCACCGACACCTGTTGCGTGGAAAATTAATACTTCATAGCCACGTTCCTCTAAGTAACTTGTTGCAAATTGTACACATGGTGTTGTAACACCGAACATCGTTGTCGCGACTAATGGTTTTTGTTCTAATTCCACTTTATTTTCAAATTGCAACATACCTGCAATCGCAAAAACAGCATTCGTGAAAATTTTTGTTGAGATGGAATTTAATCCAGCTACGTCGACAATAGAAGGTAGCATCATAATATCGCTTGTACCGACATAAGGCTCTGTATTGCCTGATGCAACGGTTGATACCATCACTTTAGGTACACCGATTGGTAGTTGACGCATACCTGGTGTTGCAATCGATGTGCCACCCGATCCACCAAATGATAAAACACCATCGAATTTTCCTTCTTTAAATAATTGTGGTAAGAGCTTTTCCATTCCATTCGCTAAAACCTCTGTTGCAAATGCGCGGTCATTCTTTTGTTGAACCTTTTCCAATTGTTCTCCTGCATATTCCATCACTGTACAATTGGAGCAATCCGGTGTAAATGTAGGTTCAAAAACACCTGTATGAATCGTATATGTGTTAAAACCCAGTGACTCGATTAACTCTTTGACAAATAAAAATTCTTTTCCCTTTGTATCAAATGTTCCAATTAAAGCAATTGTTTTCATTTGGATATCCCCCTTCGAGATGTAAGCACTTTCATTGTTGTTATCTTGATTATATCGAAAGAAAAAAGACAACTACATGTGTTTATCAATCACAAAGTTGTCTTTATATATTCCTTTGGTGCTATTCCTTTTACTTTTTTAAACATTTTACTAAATTGAGCATAATCCGTATAACCAACCATTTCGGCAATTAAGAATAACGGAAGTTGTGGGTCTTTCATTAAATCAACTGCACGATTCATACGGTATTCGATTAAATATCGCTGAAAGGAGATGCCGACCACTTTTTTAAATTGTTTACTTAAATGTGTGCTACTAATGTTCAATTGCTGTGCCATTCTTTCGAGCGTAATGGGTTGTGCATAGTAGAGTGCAATATACTTCTTCGCTGTATTTACATAGTCATGCGCATGATTAATACCATCAATTACTTTCTGTGTGACATCATCATATTGGAAGTCTTGTAACTGTTTAAAAGAAGTTGTAATTTCCTCTACAATGTATTCGGTTGGAATACGTTCAAATGTAGAGCCGCCAATATAGCCTTGAATTAAGTGGTCTGTCATCATAAACTGCGCGTCGATGGGCTTATTAATAATCCCTCCATAAATCATGCGAATCACATGTGGTTTTTGTTCGATTACACGTTCAAAAATACGCTGTGCCATCTGTTTAGCGCTTTGTAAATTTTGAATTCGCTTTGCGCCGAGATGTCCACCGACCGTTAAACCAAGATGAACACAAATAATATCTGCACCGACAGCCAACATCTCCATCGCTTGCTGTTCATTAAAAACGAACGCGACTGTGAATAACCCCTTCTCATGTGCGTAACGAATCGCTTCAACTTCTTGTTCATAACTCATACCTGCTTCTTCTAAAGCTTCCGCAAACTGCCCATCAATTAAGCCAACACTTGGAAAGTTATTAATTCCTTGAAAGCCTCGTGCCGCTACTTTATCTATATACGCATGTAAATTAATTGTAGGATCGGTTGCTTGAACACCTAAAACGACCGGAATATTCTGCGCTACTTTTTGTAGCTCACGCGTCGCAAATTCCATGACAAGTTCATTGCTATTATCATAGGCTAAAAAACTGCCAAGAGAACCTACACCCATTTGCCGATACTTCCCTGCACTTAGTGCTAATAAAAAGTCAATGCCACCTTTTACTGCACTTTTAGCAACAAGTCCACCACCAACTGCCGCTGCAATAATCGGTTCATGTTGCGCTACTTTTTTCTTTAAATGTGTGACTAAATCACGCATACAATCGCCCCTTATCTTTTCCTCTCTTTTTAGTTTAGTAGATTGTGACGAACTACACCATGCAAAGCCCCTTATTTTTACAATAAAAAAAGAAATCCCGTATAACGAGATTTCTTCATAACTAATCTGGCTTTAATAATTTTGGCTGTCTTTTACCGAATGTCGGTTTTACTTCTGAGAAAATAATAGCTGCTAAAATAAGCGCAGCGCCGATTACCATACGTCCTGTTAATACTTCATGTAAAAATACGACTGAGAAAACCATACCAAAGAATGATTCCATCGATAAAATGATGGCTCCCTGTGTTGCAGACGTATATTTGAAAGCAATGTTTTGGAATAAGTATGCCACGATTGTAGAGAATACAGCGAGATAAACAATCGAGAATAAACCGCCTGTTCCGATACTTTCTATACTTGTTGGGATATCACCTCTTACTAGAACGAATAAAGCACTAATTACTGCTGCTGAAATAAATTGAATAATCGTTAATAAAATAGCATCTTCATTTTGAACAAATTTATTCGTATAAAAAATATCAAACGCGAAAGCAACCGCACATAATAGCGTTAAAATATCGCCAATATTCATTGTGAATGAACTTTGCAATGAGAGTAGCGCAATCCCGATTAATGCTGTAACTGCCCCAATCACTTCGAAACGATCAACTTTACGCTTGTACACTGCATAGGCAATTAACGGAACAACTAATACGTTCACAGCTGTTAAAAAAGCATTTTTAGATGGTGTTGTATATTCAAGACCCACTGTTTGTAACACGAAACCTGTATAAAGAATAGCGCCTAAAATCGCTCCCTTCCAAATGACACGTTTCGTTATTTTTTTAAATTTATAACCAAATAAAATAATTAGTAGAATGGCGGCTAATATGAATCGCCCAGCCATTAATTGATAGGCGTTGAGGTAATCCAAACCGATATCTGTGACAACAAATCCACTGCCCCAAACAACTGCTGTTACCATCAACATAAGTACACCTATATGTTGTTTCATTTGTTCTCCTCCTTTTAGCTTTTGTAAGCATATCATGTAAATAGAACAAAATGTTTCATGTATTTTCTAAAAAAATTAAATTATTTTTGTATTTTTTACAAATCTAAATGTTTTTTTAACAGATATAACTTAATTGCAACAGATAATTGCTCAAAAAACTGCATTTCATTTACTTCTGGCGATAAAATCGTCTTCATCTTTGTAATACGATAACGAATCGTATTCGGGTGGCAATAGTGTAACTCCGCAACAGCTTTAATATTCCCTTCTTGTAAAACATATGAGATGGCTGTTTCTAAAAAGTGATCCCACTCCTCTAACGGTTCAATCCATTCATCTATATATTTTTTGACGAAAGAAGGTTGTTTTTTCATTAATTCAATTAATAATTTCTCTGTTTTCAATGTATCGTATGAAAAAATTGCTTGGTTATAAAGATTCGCAAAAATATTAGCGTAACACGCTTCTTGTAATGCTTTTGCTAAATTTTGCTCTGTTTCATGAACATTACTCATACCAATTTGGATTGGTGCTAATTCCTTTTTACAAATTTGTAAAATCTCCATCATCCGTTCATGAAAAGGCGCTGATGAACTATGATTCGTCATGACCATAATCATTTGCTGTTTATAACGGGTAATTAATCCTGTACGTAAAAAAGGTTCTAAACGAAATAAATTATATGAAGCAATGTGCGGACTTGAAATACTCACTACATATGCATATGTCTCAAAAGGTCGGTTCAATTGGCGCATAAGTGTAGATTGTGTTTCGCGGTCTAAATCATCTTCAATTAAACGAGCAACCGTTGTCTCTAAAAATTCGACTTGTGAAGCACGTGTACGATAATTCATCGCCTGAAAAATAATATCTTCAAAAAACTCATCCCCGCCGAATTTTAAAACAGGAATCTCTTTTTCCACTGCTAATTCTAAAACTTCAGATGGTAAATCTTTATAAATCACTGGCTTATAAGCGAATGCACTAATATGTAGGTCCGCAAATCGTTCTACCATATCCATCAGTAGTTCCGGTTCATGTTGTGCAAATAGCAAACTTGTTAACACAAGACTATTTTCTGTGAACATCTTTTCACGCGTTCCTTCAAACCCCTTAATAAACTCAAAGTCTAAAATTTCAACGTTTTTCATCTTTTTGTGTAGAAAATCTTCCCCTGCTACAACCTCAAAATCCTTTGTAATCGGTAATTCTAAAAAATTCTGAACGGTCATGACCATTTCTTCCACCCCCAACTAACTTTTCCCTTTTTTATTATACTTTTTAACTTAAACAGTATTCCAATTATATCTATGAACGTTCAAAATATTCCGTCTATCGAAACATATGCTATACTAGAGCTAATTACGTTAGAAATGAGGGATTTTAAATGGATCAATTACAACAAGTCGATCAATATTTTACAAATCATCGTGAAAAGCATTTAGAAGAAATGAAAGAATTTTTAGCCATTCCAAGTATTAGTTCACTTTCTGAGCATAAGCCAGATATGCAAACAGCTGCTGATTATTTAGCAAACTTGCTTGAAAAAGCAGGTATGGAAAATGTACAAGTACAACCAACACCAGGACATCCTGTTGTAACTGCTGAATGGTTACACGCTGAAGGTCGTCCAACCGTTCTTGTTTACGGTCACTATGACGTACAACCTGTTGACCCAATTGAACTATGGGATACAGAACCATTTAAACCTGAAATTCGTGACAACAAGATATATGCACGTGGTTCAAGTGATGATAAAGGTCAAGTATTCATGCATGTCAAAGTACTTGAAGCTTTATTACAAACAGAAGGAAAATTACCTGTTAATGTGAAAGTCATCTTCGAAGGTGAAGAAGAAATCGGTAGCGTTCATTTAGATCAATTCATCGCTGACCATAAAGAAGAATTAGCAACAGATGTTGTATTAATTTCAGATACAGCACTATACGGTCCTGGTAAACCAGCTGTATGTTATGCACTTCGTGGTTTAGCAGGTATCGAAATTACAGTAAAAGGTTCAAAACGCGACTTACACTCTGGTGTTTATGGTGGCGGTGTACAAAACCCAATCCATGCATTAGCTGATTTATTATCTTCATTCCATGATGAGCATGGTACGATTTCTGTAGAAGGTTTCTACGATTCTGTTCGTCCATTAACAGATGAAGAACGCGCAACTTATGCAGAACTAGACTTCTCTGAAGAAGATATTAAAGAAGAAACAGGCGTAAAAGAATTATTCGGTGAGGAAGGCTTCTCCTATTTAGAACAAACTTCTGCACGTCCAACACTTGAAGTAAACGGTGTATTCGGTGGCTTCTCAGGTGAAGGAATTAAGACAGTTCTTCCTGCTCAAGCTGGCGCAAAAATTACATGTCGTCTTGTTCCAGACCAAGATCCAGACGAAATCGTTCGTCTTCTTCGTAAACATATTGAAGCGAACAAACCTGCTGGTGTAGACGTTGAAGTAGCTGAATTTGATAAAGGTAAACCGTTCATCACACCGATGGATCACCCACTCATTCAAGCAGCTGGTCGTTCATATGAAACGCAATATGACGCAAAAACAGCTTATGTACGTGAAGGTGGTTCGATTCCAATCGTCTCAACATTTGATGAAATTTTAGGCGCACCTGTTGTTATGATGGGCTTCGCACTATCAACAGAAAACATTCACGCACCTAACGAACACTTCCACTTAGAAAACTTTGATAAAGGTCTACGTGTCGTAAGTGATTACTTCCACGAAATCAAAGATTACAAAAAATAAATAAAAAAAGAAACAGCTCGATTCTAACGGGCTGTTTCTTTTTTATCATTATAAACATGTATCAATCGCAATATGGATTGTAATCGTACCATCTGCTTCGTATTTTTCAAAGTCGTATGTATAAGCACGATTAATGACGCCATCATCTTCTTCTTGCCAAATCTTTTGCCATGTTTTGAATACACCCATCGGATCATGATGATCCACTACATAGCTTTTATAGGCTGTATTGACATCAATATTCAAGTCACCAATTTGGCTTTCGCGATATACACCTACTGTATAATCACCTTTATAATTACTCTCATATTGACTATATACACCATAAAGAACAGTGCCATCTAGCTTGTAAGGTGTAGCCTCATTCCATAATTGGTCGAACTTCATCGCCATATCCGGATCATGGAAATTATTCGTACGAATCTCGCAAATTGACTTCAATTGAATCATCCTTCTCATCTCCTTATTTTTATACTATACGAACAAATGTTCTTTTACAAGTAGAAAACGAGTATATAGATATAAAAAAAGGAAGCTATTTCCTCCATAGACGTTGTATCTTCCTACTTATACATTCGGAAAATATTCGTTCTACTTTAGAAATAACTTCAAATTCACAAGATTTTTATTAAAAGAATGTCACAAATTCCTCAATAGATTTTTTTGGTTTTTCAGCAGGAATTGTATCAAAGTAACCAAATTGCAACATCGCAATCGGTCTTTCGCCTGCTTCTACACCTAATTTATTCAAGAACTCCGGTTTCTCTAACCAACCTGGTGTTTTCCAGCAACAACCAATTCCTTCATCCCACGCAAGCAATTGAATGTTTTGAATAAAGCTACTTGCTGCCGCAAAATCCTCTAGGCGTTCTTTTTGACGCAAATCTTCTGGCATGATGACAAAAGCGACAGCACCTGGTGTTGTAAACTTCACCATCTTTTTCGCTAGTTCTTCTACAGATAGTTCTTCCCAGTTTGGTACAACAACATCACGAATAACCGTATTTAATCGTTGTAATCCATCTTCTGTAGCTAATACAATACGCCACGGTTGACGGTTACCATGGTTTGGAGCCCATTTAGCATCATCAAAAATGGTTAATAGTGCTTCTTTTGAAACAGGTTTACCATTGAATAATTTAATTGAACGACGATTACGAATAACTTCTTTAACAGTAAGAATAATGTCCAACTCCTTCACTTTCATGTAATTTAACTGTATCATATGCTGAAAAAAATAAGAAGTTGCATATGATAACCATTATGTAAAATCGTTGTAAATTAGAAAAGCAGCTAGGTTCAAATATAATATTCCCCCTAGCTACCCTACTATTTATTGTTTCTTAAATAACTTTCCTGGCCAGTAAGCGTAACGTCCCATAACTGTTGTTAGTGCTGGTACAAGTAATGGACGGATAATGAATGTATCCATTAGAATACCGATAGCTGTTACAATACCAAACTGTACAAGTACTTGAATTGGTAATGTACCTAATACTGCGAACGTACCAGCTAAGATTAAACCTGCTGATGTAATAACGCTTCCTGTATGAATAACACCTTCTTGGATGGCCAACTTATGTGGTTTACCCTCTTTACGATTCTTCCAAATTTCAGAAATCATGAAGATATTATAGTCTTCCCCGAGTGCTACTAAGAATACGAATGCATATAACGGAATTGAACCAGAGATTGCATCGAAACCTAAAACATAGTGTAGAACAATCCAACCTGCACCAAGCGCTGCAACGAATGATAATACAACGGTTCCGACAAGGTAGATTGTTGCTGTAATCGAACGAAGATATACAAGTAATAGTAATGCGATTAATGCAATCATCGTTGGTAGAATCACAGATTCATCGCGAGAGATTGTTTCTTTCTCATCATATTGTGAAGCTGTTTCGCCGCCTACCCATACTTTACCGTCTTCTACTTTTGCATCTTTTAAGAAACCTTCTGTTGCTTTTGTAATCTTCGGTACAGTTTCTAGAGCTTCTGCTGAGTAAGGATTATCTTTTAAACTTACCTCATATAATTGAATGTTTTTATCTTTTTCACTTTGTTGTGGTGCTGCTACTTCACCAACGTAACTTAATTTTTCAAGATCCTCTTTTAAGTTAACGTCTTTGCCTTTTGTATCGACAACGACTTTCATTGGTGCAAGTTCACCAGCTGAGAAGTTATCCTCAATTAATTTAAAGCCTTCACGTGAGTTTGTATCATCTGGGAATGATGATAGTAAATCGAACGTATAGTTAATCTTTGGTGTGAATGCTGCAAGACCACCTAAGAATACAACTGTGATAATAATGATTGCCCATGGTTTACCTGTAACAAGATGCGCAACCTTCTTACCGATACGGTGTTGTGGTGCATGTTGCTTTGGTGCTTTGCCTTTTTTCGCTGCTACTTCCTGCGCCATTTTCTCTGTACGCGGAATGAATGGGAAGAATGCCACACGACCAATGATTACTAAGATGGCTGGTAGTACAACTAGTGCTGTAATTCCCATGATTAGAACGCCAAAACTAAATGGTACAGCGAATCGATGGAATGAACCATAGTGTGCTAAACCTAATGTTGCAAGACCGATTACAACTGTTAAAGCACTCATCATAATCGCGCCGCCCGATTCCTTCATCGAAATCTTCATCGCTTCAAAACGATTTTCTACTTTTAATAATACTTCACGATATTTTGAAATCAGGAATAAACAGTAATCGGTTCCTGCCCCGAATAATAGAACGGTCATGATGGACACTGCTTGATCGTCCTTATCAATCCATCCCTGCTCCGCCATCAGTCCAAGTAATGGTGAAATCACACCATATGCTAGACCTACTGCAATTAATGGAATAATCGCTAATAATGGGGAACGATAAATTAAAATTAATAATACTAATACAAGTAATACAGTTGCTGCTAATAATTTAAAGTCTGCATTTTTGAATAGACCTGTTGCGTCAATAGCAATTCCAACAGGACCTGAGTAACGAAGGTTTAGTTCGTCTTTATTGTCATAACTACCTGTTGTTTTAACATCTAAATCTTTTACTTGCTTTTTAATGTCATCTAAACCAACTTGTAATTGCTCCGTTGTTGATTTTTGATCAAAGAATACAGGTGTAACAAGTGTAGACCCATTCTCTGAAGCTGATTTCATTAAAGCTTGTGGTGGTAATTTACCAAATGGAGGAATTGTTGCCTGATGAGGTACAGGGTTGCTCTCCAAATCTTTATATAATTTTTGAATTTTTGCGTAATCCTCTTGATTTAAACCACCCTCGCGGTGCCAAACAAGTAATAATGGAATACCTGAATCATTTGGAAATTGTTCTTTAATAACTTTTTCCGCTTCTTTTGAAGCTGCGTTTGAAGGTAAATTTTCTGCGTTGTTGCTTTCTACGCTATTAATTTGGGGAAGTGTAAATGATAATACCGCTACGAGTAGAACCCAAAAAGCTAATGTAATCCAGCGTCCTTTTTTACCTGCTACTAACGCGCCCCATTGTTCTAATGGATGCTTTCGCATATTTTCTCACTCCTTTTTTATTCTCTCTCATTATATATACTCGAGAGTTAATTAATCAAATAAAATTTTAAAATATGATATAATAACCTCTAAATTCTATTAGAAAGTGAGGGCTTCACTATGTCAGTTTCACCTAAAAATTTAGGTCGCCCTAAGCAAGAAGATCGTGTAATCCCTACAAAAACGCATATTTTAAATACGGCAATCCAACTTTTTTTACAATATAGTTATAAAAATACATCAATGGATGAAGTAGCACTCAAATGTAATATTACAAAAGCGACAGTTTACTATTATTTCAAAACAAAAGCTGAATTATTTACAGCTTCTGTTGAATCTTTAATGACGACGGTACGTCAAAGTTCAGTAAAGATTCTATCTCAACATATACCCTTTCAAGAGCGACTTGAACAACTAATTATTGTTTTTACACGCGCAACTGTCGATATCGATATTCACACATTTATTCGCGAAGCATCATCTAGCCTATCAGAAGACCAATTAAAAAGAATTCAAGCCTCTGAAGATGCCATGCATGACGCAATTGAAGCTTGTTTTGCAAAAGAAGTAGAAAATGGTGTTCTCCCGAATAAGAGTACGAAGTTTATGGCACATTTATTTTTATCATTGCTTAATTTAAGCAAGTTTACCGATTCAAATGGGCAAGGTTTTTTCAACTCTCTTGAGGAAACTGCACATGAAATTACAACATTTTTCTGGAATGGCGTTCATAGTAGCAAATAATTGAAAAAAATTCCTTTATTTTTTTCATGAAATCATTTTTTTTAATTAATTTTTGATACAATACAAGTAACAACTAAATTGTACGGAATAATTTTTTAGGAAAGGATGTTATGAAGTGGTTCAGCATGCAGAGAATGAAATCTTAGACACAATTAAATTATGTGACGCAAAAGGAAATTTAAATCCTGCTGCGATTGGTTATGCACGAAAACCTTTAATTCAAAGTAATTTAAAGGGCCACTTCATGCGTAAGAAAAAGTGGAATTATTGGTGTGTGTACGGGGATGATTTAATGTTCTCAGCAGCTATTAGTCACCTTGATTATGCAACCGTTTGCTTTGTTTATGTATTAGATTATGAAACGCAACGTTTTTTCGAAAAAACAATTACGATGTCACCACTCGGTAAAAAACCAAAGATGTCTGAACACGTACTCGATACAACGATTTGCAATCATAGTGAAATGAAAATTCAGTTTCTCTATGATGGCTATCAAGAAACACAAGTAACCGTTACAATTCCTGATTTTGATGGTGAGCTACTGCATGCTGATTTGACCATTCACCATTTAGAGGAAGATGAATCACTCAATGTTGTCATTCCTTGGAATCGCCAAACATTCCAATTCACCGCAAAACATCATACATTACCAACAGAAGGTTATGTGAAAATTGGTGATCGTCGCTATGCGTTCGATTGTCGCGATTCTTATGCTGTACTCGACTACGGTCGCGGTGTATGGCCTAGAGAATCTACTTGGAACTGGGCGATGGCATCACAGCGCTGTCGTAATCATCGTGTTGGGCTAAACTTTGGTGGACAATGGACAGATGGCACAGGTATGACAGAGAATGCTTTTTTCTTTGACGGAAAAATGACTAAAATACATGAAGATGTCATTTTCAAATATGATGAGCAAGACTTGATGAAGCCGTGGACGATTCAAACCAAGTTTTCAAATGACGTACGCTTAACGTTCAAACCGTTTTTTGAACGTGTTGCAAAATCCGATGCCAAACTTGTCCAATCAACTGTCCACCAACTATTCGGATACTTTGAAGGCTTCGTTAAGTTTGAAAATGGACAAATTCTTCCGATTCGACAAATGCTCGGTGCTTCAGAAGTGCATAAAGCGAAATGGTAATATATATGAAGAGCCACACTGAATTTTAAAAACAGTGTGACTCTTTTATTATGATTTATTTTTCCGATGCTTTAATAACACATCTGGGACATCTGTAAATACAGCCTCCACCCCTAATTTCTCCATTGTATCGTAATCTTCTATTTTATTAACAGTGTATACGCGGAATATACTACCCTTTTGAATATCTTCACGAATTACACCTCTTTTAGCTGCATTCAATGAAATGTGTAAATGCTTCGTGCCAATTTTTTCACCATATTCATGTAGGTTCACTAAAATTTTTTCAAATAGCGCAGCTGTTGTATTATTCGGTGCCACACGCAATAATTTTTCGACCATCACATGGTCAAATGATGAATAGATGACACGATCTGTCATATCTAAGTAATCGACTTGTTCCATAATCGCTTGTTCAATTTCAGGATAATCCACCACATCTGTTTTAATCTCAATATTTAAGAGATGATGTGTATCTTTGAATACACGTAATACTTCTCCAAGTGTCGGAATTTGTGTCCCTTTAAATTTTTTATCTTTCCAACTACCAAAATCAAGCTCACGAAGCTCTGAAAATGTATAGTCTTTCAAATGTCCTTTACCATTCGATGTGCGATGAAGTTTTTCATCATGGTGAACGACAAGTACACCATCTTTTGTACGTTGGACGTCAAATTCAACTCCTTCTACGGGAAGTTTTGATGCTGCTTCAAAAGCTGGTAATGTATTTTCAGGATAATCACCTGAGAAACCTCGATGGGCAAAAATTTTCATATCTTTTCTCTCCTATCTTCCATTACATCATGAAAGGTATTCCTCGTTTTTGCAAATCTTTTTTAAAAAACGTATGATAGTATTTGTCACTCTACCAAAGAAAGCCGTTTTTGTCCTTTTATTAAAGGGATTGAAGCAGTATGAAGGGCCGTGTCAAGCATTCCATTACGTTTCAAAAACGATATTTCGATGGGAGGATTTTTTATGTCTGAACAACATCCTGATTTTCAACAGGAAGCACAACATCTCACCTATGTGAAAAACTTTATGGAAAAATTACTGCATGAATCAGAAGAAGATTTAGCTAATGCACAAGAAATCATTCGAAACTCCATTGCAGACCTCGACTACTTAGATTCCAGCTTAGGATACTTAAATATTTTAACGAATACTCGCTTTTTTGATATGGCGAGTAATCAACAAGAAGGGCTCGAAGCAATTAAATCGAAGCCTTATTTTGCGCGTATTCACTTTGAAAAAGAAGGCGAGCCCGATGAAAAACTCTATATCGGGAAAACCTCACTATTCGATAAAGAAACGCAAGAACCCGTCATTGTCGATTGGCGCTCACCAGTCGCAAATGTCTATTACGATGGACGTTTAGGCGACTTAACGTATATGGTGAATGACATCGAAAACAAAGGTCACCTCTATTCTAAACGCCAATATAAAATTGAAGATGGTGAACTACTTGATGTACGAGACATTGACTTAACGACGAATGATGCGCTACTACAAGATGCACTTGCTGGGAAAGCTGACGTTCGATTAACTGAAATTGTTTCAACCATTCAAGCTGAACAAAATGAAATTATTCGTGCGCATTTAAAACAACCGATTATCGTACAAGGAGCGGCTGGATCTGGGAAGACGACGATTGCCCTTCACAGAATCTCCTACTTCCTTTACACACTGGGTGAACATTTCGAAGCAGAAAAATTAATGATTTTAGCACCGAATAAACTTTTTATCGATTATATCTCGGATGTACTTCCAGAACTTGGTGTCGGCGCAATTTGTCAAACAACATATGAAGAATATGTACAAAAAGCAATTGGACTCTCTTTAAAACTAACTGCTCCGAATGAATTACTTGAATCACTTATCGAACAAAAAGCAAAAGATGATGTACTCTGGATTACCAAGTTAAAAGGTTCACTCGAATATCGTGATTTAATGGACGGATTAATTGCTGAAATGAATGCGCAATATGAACAACACTTTACAGATGTCGTTCTTGAAAAATACCGTCTACTACGTGGCACAAAATTATTAAAACTATTCCGTACGGAGTATGCCTACTTACCAATTGAAAAGCGAATTCAAAAAATCAAAGCTGTTGTACAACGTACCGTACAGATGAAAAAGAAGAAGATTTTGTATGATTTGAACCGCAAATATGACGATATTTTAGGACGTGCGCTAAACATCATTGACCCAGTAAAGCGAAAAGCAGAAGTAACGCGCTGGATTGATGAACGTGATATGCGTATCCCCGCAATTGAAAAAGAAGCAAAAACACTTGTTACACGTTACATGAAGCCTTTCTCAAAACAAAATATTAAAAAGATCTATCGACAACTTTTAACTGATGACATACTTCTAGCTAAATTAACACCCAATTGGTCAGAAGAAGAACGTCATACATTTTTAAAATTCCATCAAAAAGAGCGTTATGCGACAGAAGATTTAGCAGCACTTTATTACTTGCATGCGAAAATTAAAGGAATTTCAGATGAATGGAAAATGCGCGCTATCTTCATTGATGAAGTACAAGATTATAGTCTTTTCCAATTAGCAGCTTTAAGAGATGGACTCGATACAGATTTATTCACGATGGTTGGTGATTTAGCACAGGGTATTCATAGTTATCGTTCACTTACGAATTGGGAACCTGTACGTGAACTATTCCCTCGTGCTTCTTATAAGACACTTCAAAAAAGCTATCGTACAACGATTGAAATTATGGACGTTGCGAATACAATTCTTCAAGGAATGAAGGAAGATTTAACACTTGTCGAACCGGTTGTACGTCATGGACTTATTCCTGAATTCCATGAAATGCATGGAATTGATCCACAGTTGATTCATACAATAAATGAACAAATTCGCGCCAATGGACATCGCTCAATCGCATGTATTTGTAAATCGACAAAAGAAGCAAAAATACTAACACAGAAGTTACAACAAGCTGAAGTTGCTGCATTACTACTAGATGAAACATCGGAAATTGACCAAGATGCTATCCTTGTCGTACCAAGTCACCTCGCAAAAGGACTTGAGTTCGATGCAGTAATTCTCGTAGCGAGTGAAGAAGCTTTTGAAGATACACCACTAGAACGTAAATTACTCTATGTTGCATTAACGCGTGCCATGCACGAATTACATCTTGTAGCACCGACGAAACAATATTTTTTATTGGATTAAATTAAAAGAAGGAATCGCGCTATTTGTGGCACGATTCCTTTTACTTTTAGTAATCTATTTTTACAACTTATCCATCATTTTTCGCCAAAGTGATTTTTCTGCTTCACGTTCACGTTTTCTCAGCTCATCTGCAATTAAGTCACTGAGTTGATCATAGAGTTTTTCACCGAAGTGTAAGCCATCGTCACTTTTTCCAACGAGTAATTTTTCATAATCCGGTTGTGTATAAACATGTTCAAAAAAATCAATACATGTACATTGATACTGTGCGGCTACGCGTTGTACCGCATCTGCATATTCGTGAATGCGTGCATTCGTACGATATTTTTGTTTATGCTCGTCTACAGGAGGTGGCGTAATCAAAATGACTTTTTTAGGACCGATTTTTTTCACAAAAAATGCGAGATTTTCTTCATAAATGGATAAAGGGATTTGTTTCGTTTCAGAACAATCATTCGACCCAAAAAGAATCGTTACGACATCTGGATGCTCTTCCAAAACTTCTGACTTTAAATGCTCTCGCGCAGACACCGTCGTATTCCCAGGAAGTCCGATATTCACATATATATGCCCTTTTACCTTTTCCGATAACATCATCGTCAACATTGGCTTAGGATAACCTTCTTTTCGAGCAGTTAAACTATCGCCAAAACAAACTATTTTCATATGTCACCCTTCTTTGCTGCTTATTTCACAATGTAATAATCGACTTGTTCCACTACTTCAAAACCAGCTTGTTTATAAAAAGTAAGTGCTTCGATATTTTCAGTTTCTACTTCTAATCTAACACTTTCAAGTTGTTGTCTATATGCTTCATTCTTTACCCACTTCACTAAATTTGAAGCGATTCCCTGACGACGTTTGGAAGCTAGTGTTGTAAAAGATGTAATCCATAATTGTCGTTCCAACACTGCTGTTGTAACCATCGCAACGACTTCATCTTGTTGTGTTGCCACAAAAACGTGACTACTCGATTCCCCATCCATGAGCGCAATAAATTCTTCTGTTTCTTCAGGTAAGTCACCAAAACCATCTGACATCATTTGTTGAACAACTTGCAAATCATCTGGTTGATACGGACGTACATTGAATTCCACGTCATTTTCTTGTTGCGCGGTAGTCATCATTTGAAGCTTTGATGAACTATATACATATCCTTGTTGTTCAAGAACTTGTTTCATCTCTTGACGCTGATCGACAACTGCCATTTCACCTGTCGCTTGTCTTTCTTCTAGTCCATGTTTTAATCCATCAATTAATACTTCTTCTAAACCAATTGAACGATATAAAGGTTCAATGACCATCGACCATTCGTATGCATGTAAACCAAATGCATCAAAAGCGCTCAATGCTGCTACTAAGCGGTCATGGTCCTCGTCATAGATAAAAACAAAAAAACCACGTGTATCCCACTCATTCCAATCTTGTTCATGCATCCATTCCAAATAATTCACACCATCAGTTAGCGCTGCATCTTCACATAATTGAGTTAGCTCTTGTTGTGTCAATGTATCAAGTGGATACGTTGCCTTCATCGCAAATACATTCATTTTATCACCGTTACCTTATAGAATATCTCCTATTGTAAGTCCTATTCGCCTTTCGTTCAACTTTCAAGAAAATGGAAAAGGAGAATCGGATAATTTTCGATTCTCCTCATATCTTTTATTCAATTGCTTTCCCTTGTTGTAACATACCGTAATAAATTCCCTGCTTCTCGATTAACTCTTCTGGCGTACCTTGTTCGACTAATTGTCCTTGTTCCATAACAAAAATTCGATCTGCATTTTTCACTGTATTGAGACGATGCGCAATAACAACACTTGTACGGCCCTTCATCAAATGATTTAATGCACGTTGAATATGCAGTTCCGTTACGGTATCAATACTTGAAGTTGCCTCATCTAATAACAGAATCGCAGGGTCTGCAATAAGCGCTCGCGCAATGGATAATAACTGCTTCTGCCCCTGACTTAAATCACTCGCTTCAGGTTTTAACACATGATGATAACCATCTTCTAATTGTTCGATAAAAGCATGGGCATTCGCCTGTTTACATGCTTCAATGATTTCTTCATCTGTGGCATTTAATCGACCATAACGAATATTTTCTAAAATAGATGCTTCAAACAGGAACGGATCTTGAAGAACAAATGCCATCTGATTGCGTAAATCTTCTCGCGAAATCTGTTCAATCGGTTGGTTATCGATTCGAATTTGTCCTGAAGTTGTTTCATAAAAGCGAGCCATTAATTGCATAATGGTTGTCTTCCCTGCTCCTGTCGCACCGACGAGCGCCACCGTTTCACCTGAGTGAATATTAAAGTTCACATTTTGTAAAATGTACGGTTCTTTTTGTGGATCATATTTAAAATCAACGTGATCAAACGTAATATTCCCCGCCAGTCTTTTCGTTAAAGACTTCGTTCCTTCTTCTACTTCCTCTGGCTCATCCAGTATCTCAAAAATACGTTCTGCACCTGCGATGGCAGATAACACGTTATTAAATTGATTCGCTAATTCATTCAGTGGACGTGTAAATTGACGAGCATACTCAACGAAAATCACGACAATCCCAATTGTGACATGCCCTTTGTAAGCTAAGTAACCGCCAAATCCTGCAACAATCGCAAAGCTGACATTATTTAAGAAGTTCATCACTTTCGGAATACCACCTGAGTAGACATTCGCCCAGTAACCTGTGCGACGTAAACGTTGACCATTCTCCTCGAATTGGCGAATCATGCGTTCTTCTTGCGAATAAGCTTTAACAACATATTGTCCTGAGATTGTTTCTTCTACCATACCGTTCAATGCACCAAGTGTCGCTTGTTGCTTTTTAAATAATGGACCTGTGCGACGTGTAATCCACTTCGTCGCTAAAAACATCATCGGAATAATAATCATCGTCACAATGGTTAAAAGTGGGCTCAAAATCATCATAAATGTGAATGTTCCTGTTAAAATGAGTGCACTTGAAAATACTTCAATGAATGTACTATTTAATGTAGAACTCACATTATCTAAATCATTCGTCATACGACTCATTAAATCACCATGTTGTTTACGGTCAAAGAATGAAATCGGCAGGCGCTGATACTTTTCAAACAATTGTGTACGTAATCGGTAAACAGTTTGTTGGGCAATGCCAATCATCCAGTAGTTTTGTAAAAATAACGTAATTGACACCATAATATAAATTCCCGCCAATAGTATGAGTGTTGGACCAATACCAATTAAATTCTTCGGTAAAATTTGTTCATCAATCATACGACCAATTAATAAAGGTCCTAGCAACATTCCGACAGAGCTTAAGAAGACCATTGCTAATACAACAAGTAGTAGAATACGCTGTTCGTCTACAAGCTGCCAAATACGACCAATCGTCCCTTTCATATTCGATGTCTTCGCTCGTTTTTTCTTTTGATGTGACTGAATATCTTCTTTTGTTAAAATCGGTTTATATTGAAATGCTTTAAACATTCGTATTCACCTCCTGCTGTGAAGCGACAATCTCTCGGTAAAGTGCACTATTTTCAAGAAGCTCCTCATGCGTTCCTTGTGCAACTACCTCACCTTGATCCATTAATAAAATACATGTGGCACTTTTCGCTGTTGCGATCTTTTGTGTCACTACAAAACGTGTTGCGTCTTCATATTCATTTAATGCCTGCCATAACTTCGCTTCAGTCGTTAAATCGAGCGCACTCATACTATCATCGAAAATAAAGAGTTCTGGTTGACGAATCAAGGCACGCGCAATCGCAATACGTTGTTTCTGCCCGCCAGATAAATTCACACCTTTTTGTCCTACGCGTGTTTCATAACCATCTGGAAAACGCATAATGGTCTCGTGGATTTGTGCAATCTTACATACATGCTCTACTTCTTCTAGCGTCGCATGTTCATTCCCCCATGTAATATTTTCAAAAATCGTTCCTGTAAATAATAGAGAACGTTGTGGTACATAACCGATTTTTTGACGTAAATCATGCGGATCATAACTTTTCACGTCTTTTCCTTCTACAAATATCGTACCTTCCGTTGCATCATACAGACGAGGTAATAATTGGAGTAACGAGGACTTCCCTGAACCTGTAGCACCCATAACTGCAATCGTATCACCACGATTCGCTGCGAACGATACATCATGTAAAATAGACTTTCCTTCTTCATCATACTTAAATGTAATATGACGTGCTTCGACATAATATGGACTATATTCTTTATTTTCCTGAACGGTTTGTACTTCATCCATCGATAAAATTTCATTCATGCGATTGGCTGAAGCAGAAGCGCGCGAGAAAAACGTAATAATCATCGCAAACATGCTAAAGTTTCCTGTGATGCGCATCGTGTAGTTGAAGATTGCGACTAAATCACCGACAGGCATGCGATCTGCTTGAATCTCTTTTGCACCAAGCCATAAAATAACGAGTAAAGCACCATTCATGACAATTAATAAAACAGGTTGGATACGTTCCATTAAACGAAGTGCCTTCATCGTATCTGTTTTTAATGCGGCTGCTAATTGATTAAATTTAGTCGATTCATAGACACCGCGCATATACGCTTTGATTAAACGTGTCGCTTGTAAGTTTTCTTGAATATTACGATTCACTTGGTCGACACGTCTTTGAACTTTCCCAAAGTTTTTCGCACCTTTTCGCACCATGAACCATAAGAAAATAAGTAAAAATGGAATCCCAATCACTAAAAAAATTGCCAACTTAGCATTCACTAAAAAGGCCATAACTAGACTACCAATCACAACAAGAGGCGCACGCATCATAAAACGTAATGACATGAAGAAAATATTTTGTACTTGCGTCACGTCATTCGTAATACGTGTAATCATGCTCGATGTAGGAATCTTTAAAAAGCTATGCATTGAATAAGATTGTACTTTTTTAAATAGCGCAACTCGTAAGTCATACGCAAAACTTTGTGCTGCATGTCCTGAGAAGAAACCATTTGAAATCCCTGCTATAAAAGCAAGTACACCGAGTCCAAGCATGATACTTCCCCATAAAATAACCGTATGTAAATTCCCTGCGACTACACCCTCATCGATAATTTTTGCCATGATGAGTGGTTGTACTAATTCAACTGCTAACTCGACTAACATCAGCATGAAGGCCACTAAGGCTGCCCATTTATAAGGGCCTATATAAGAAAAAACTTTTCGCATAAGACACCTTCCCGACTTCATTGATTTGTTTATTATGACATATTCTCACTTCATTTCTCTAGATAAATGTTTCGCATTCAAAAATAGTTATCGTCATGATTTAAAAATCACTTTAAACTAAACTATTTATATCTTTATATACAAAAAGAAGGAATGGTTCACCCACTCCCTCTCTATTCTTCCTTCATCTTCACTGATTGTCGATTTCCTTCAATTGATAACCAGACAACACATAAAATCATAAGAATAATTCCGATGATTTGAACGCCCGCGAGTACACTTCCCAACCAAATAACCGATATAAACATTGCAGTTAATGGTTCGAAACTCGATAAGATACTCGTTTCAACAGGTGAAATATATTTCATACTACTTAAAAATAGGATAAAAGCGATTGTACCAAAGAAAATAATCGCTAATAACATTAGATTCGTATCACTTTCTGCAAGTAGCGCATATTGTTTAAATTCCCAAAAACCTTTTGAGAACCCAAGAAGCAAACCACCTATTAACATGCTCCATCCAATTACAACGAGTACACCCCATTCATTCATGACAGAAGTGGGGTATAGTGTATAAAAAGCAAATGTCAAACCTACACCTAATCCCCAAAGAAGCGCTACAGGACTTACTAATAGGTTTGATATAGAACCATTTGTTAGCAATAGGAACAAGCCGATTAATGTCCCTAAGATACCGAATATTTGATATCTCGGTGGAAACATCTTTTGTGAGAATGACACATATAGCACAACAAAAATAGGTGCTAAAAATTGCAATAATGTTGCTAAAACTGCATTACTTGCATGAATCGCAGCAACAAACGTATATTGTACGCCGAGCATCCCAAACACACTAAAAATCACAAGTTTAATCCACCAATAAGGTTGTTTCCAAATAGCATATATATCTCTTTTAGTCACAACTAAAAAGCATAATATGAGAAAACCTGCCAATAAAAGGCGTATTGTTAGCATAAATGATACACTCATATGACTAGACGATAATACCCATTCCATCATAGGTCCTGTCGCTCCCCAAAGCATTGAACCAATTATAATCATGATGATTCCTTTTAATCTCTTAGTCGTATGATTCATTTTTAAGACCCCCTCTTCACATCTTTTTGCTTATTTTTTTCGATTTTTTTTGTATTTTTATTCCTTTGAATAATATTTTCTTAAACGCAAATCAAAATTAGGTAAAATAAATTATTTTTATTTCATAGTCTGTTACTAATGACTTATATACTTTTTTTCTCTATAATAGAAACTATACCGTAAATTCAAGGAGTCGTTGTATAAAATGAAAGAAAGTGAAATCTTATTACCATCTTCACAAGAATTAATTAACCAGTTACCCCAGCCTTTTCTCCTTGTCAATAAAGACGGAGAAATCATTCTATGGAACCATACAGCGGAGAAATATTTAGGTTACGATACGAATGACGCACTTGGTTACCCAGTACCTTTCGCTGAACAAAGTCAACTCGCTACAAACGAACTAATTTTTGAACAATTAATTGACAAACCCGAAGTACGTGACATGGGCTACCTTGCATATATAACAAAAGATCAAACGCGCATATTATGTAAAACATTCTTTACTGTTTGGACAATTCAAGATCAGCCTTATTTAGTCATTAGTTTGACACCATCCGATCGTAACATTTCTGATGCAAATTTTGAAGAACAGTTATCTTATTTAAGATCCGGTTTAGAAGATTCCTTCATGATGTTGTCAATTGATGAGAATGGTTTAATTGAAGCAGCCAATTCGAACTTTTTAAAATATAGTAAATGGACACCAAAACGTATTATCGGGAAAACATTATGGCAAATGTTCCCACAAACAGATGAAGGCTCAAAACAAGCGGATAAAATCTGGTCTACGCTGAAAAATAACCGTACATGGCATGGTGAAGTTGAACAAATCACAAAAGATGGACAACCTTATTGGGTAGAATTATCCGCTATTCCAATTGCTAAAAATAAAGAGAATCGACCTTCTTATCTATTTTTAGAAAATGATATTACCGATAAAAAGATGTTACAAAATCGTTTAGAACAAATCGCCTACATCGATCAAGAGACTGGACTGATGAACCGTTACCGTCTAGAACAAATCGTCAACGAGATGATTGAAGAAGGTCATCACTTCACGTTCGTCTTTTTAAGTATCGACAAGTTCTATTCACTAAAAGAAATATATGATGAGCAAACAGAAGCTGTACTCGTAACAGAGTTCACAAATCGCATGAAAATGTATTTCCAAGATAGTACGATGGCCCGTATTAGTGTCAACGAGTTTGTTGTATTAACGCCACTTGGTGAATGGTTTATCCAAGGGTTCTTATCTTACTTAACACAACACCCGATTTACTTGGATCATACTTCAACTCCTTTAACTGTAAGTGGTGGTATTACAAAATTCCCTGAAGACCAAAGTACATTTAGTAACTTATTCAAAGCTTCCAACTCAGTAATCCAAAAGGTACAAGCTGAGGGCGGAAATCTTATTATGAGCTTATCTAAGGCTGACCATGAATCTTTAAGTACCCGTTCAATTATTGAAAAACGATTATTGATTGCACTAAATCAAAAAGATTTACGCGTGCTTTATCAACCACAACAAGATTTAACAACAGATGAAATCACAACTGTTGAAGCGCTCGTACGTTGGGAAGACTCTGAAATTGGGATTGTACCGCCAGATATTTTAATTCCGATTGCAGAAGAAACTGGTTTAATTAATCAAATCGGCAGCTTCATGCTTGAAAAAGCTTGTGAACAAGCTGTTGAATGGGCGAATGCAGGGACACCAATTCGCATTAGTATTAACACATCGATTCGTGAATTCCGCGATAAAAATATGGTTGATACGATTTTAAAAGTATTAGAACGTACACAATGTCCACCACATTTACTGCAAATTGAGATTACAGAAAAATTTGCGCTTGAAGCAGAAGCAGAAGAATCGATTGTTAGCCAAATGCGTAAATTACAAGCTAAAGGGATTAAATTCTCATTAGATGATTTTGGAACAGGTTATGCTTCATTCCGTTATATGCAACTATTACCTTTAGAAGAGTTTAAAATTGACCGCTCGTTTATCGCACCGATTGTCTACCAAGAGAAAACGCGTGCTTTAGTTCAAGGTATGATTCAATTTGGACGTTCTTTACACATGCGCGTTGTTGCAGAAGGTGTTGAATCAGAAGAACAAATTGCGATTTTACGAGAAGCTGGCTGCGATGCAATTCAAGGTTATCAATTAAGTCGCCCTAAAGTTCCGCAAGATATCGAAACTTTATTTACACCAAATGAATTATTATAAAATAAGCACCTCAACTGTTCTTTACGGATTGGTTGAGGTGTTTTTTTAACTACTTTTAAGTAAACTTAAATTAAAAATAAGTTGACACAAAAACAGAAAAAGTATTAAATTGGATATTGAACAACTTACATGTTCAATTTTTACTCATTTGAGGGGGATTTAGAAATGACAACAAGTCAAACAACGATGACAAAGTCGAAAACGAAATTACGCGTTGTAGATTTAGTCTATTGTGCTATGTTTGCTACATTGATGATGATTGGGGCGAACATCACATCATTTGCACCGTTCATGGTCGTTGGTGGTGTTCCAATTACACTCCAAACATTTTTCGCAATTTTAGCTGGATTAATTTTAGGAAGTAAGCGAGGAGCTATCGCCGTTACAGTCTACATGCTAATCGGTTTAGCCGGCGCACCCGTATTCGCACGATTCAGCGGTGGTTTTAGCCAAGTATTAAGTCCGACATTTGGTTTCATCGTGTCATTCATTTTTGCAGCTTATGTAGCAGGAAAAATGATTGAAATGAAAAATACAAAAATGATGTATGTTGCTGCAGCACTTGTAGCTATGGTCATCAACTATGTATTCGGAACAAATTGGATGTACTTCGCTTATAAACTATGGGCAGCAGCTCCTGAGAACTTTACATATCAAATTGCTTGGTTGTGGATGATGCCTCCGCTTCCAAAAGATATCATTCTATCTGTACTATCTGGCTTCTTTGCCTATCGCATGCAATTCGTCTTGAAAGGAGTTCGTAAATCATGAATTATGAACAATTAGCTACACAGATCATTGAGGAAAACTATTTATTATCAGATGAAGAAGCTCTAGCTATTTTAGAAACACCACAACAAGACTTACTTAAGTTATTGCAGGCGAGTTATCAAATTCGCTATCACTACTATGGTAATAAAGTGAAATTAAATATGATTATTAATACGAAATCTGGTCTGTGCCCAGAAAACTGTGGCTATTGCTCACAGTCTATTATTTCAAAAGCACCGATTGAAAAGTATGCCATGATGAAACAAGAAGAAATTGTAGAGGGTGCGAGACGAGCAAGCGTTGTTCAAGCTGGTACGTATTGTATCGTAGCAAGTGGTCGTGGTCCTGCGAATCGTGAATTGGATATTGTAGTAGATGCTGTAAAAGAAATTAAAGCTGAAAACCCAAATATGACGGTTTGTGCATGTCTTGGTATTCTAAAACCAGAGCAAGCAGAACGATTAAAAGAAGCCGGTGTCGATCGTTACAATCACAACTTAAATACATCAGAAAATCATCATGAACATATTACAACATCGCACACATATGAAGATCGTGTGGGGACTGTTGAAAAAGTGAAAAATGCGGGTATTTCTCCTTGTTCAGGTGTTATTATTGGTATGAAAGAGTCTAAAGAAGATGTCGTACAGATGGCGAAAAGCTTACGTATATTAGATGCTGATTCAATTCCAGTAAACTTTTTAAACGCAGTAGACGGTACACCTTTAGAGGGAACAAAAGAAGTCACACCACTTTATGCTCTACGTGTCCTTGCACTTTTCCGTATGATTAATCCAACAAAAGAAATTCGTGTTTCTGGTGGGCGTGAAGTAAATTTAAGAAGTTTACAACCATTTAGCCTTTACGCAGCAAACTCAATTTTTATCGGGGATTATTTAACAACGAGTGGACAAGAGGAATCATCCGACTTACAAATGCTTGAAGATTTAGGTTTTGAAGTTGATTTAGAACCACTATCAAAAGAGCCTATAACTACTTCATGTAGTTAAAACAAAAGACGAGGATGAGAAAAAACATTTCATTTTCCTTTTAGAGTTCGCAACAAAAAACCGGAATCGCGCTGTGGCGCGATTCCGGTTTTTCTTATGCTCATATAAGATGATATTTTCATACTTATGTCTCATCCTCTTTTCTTTTTAATAAACACATACTCAATAGAAGAAAAAAGGGTACGTATAAAAATAGTCACTATGCGTTTTATTTCGTAGGTATTTTTCGACGTCGTAGTGCTGTAAAAATTAATTGCATAAATACTTCCGCAAAAACTAATCCCATCACAATCGCACCTGTTATTAAACTCGTCTTCACTGCAAATTCAATACTCTGTGTATAATCTTTTTCCACTACATGACGCATTGTATTATAAGCCATCCCACCAGGTACAAGTGGGATAATTCCTGCTACACTGAAAATTAACATTGGGGTTTTAAAACGTTTTGCATAAATGTGTGCTACAATGGCAATAACAAATGCTCCTGCAAATGATGCAGGTACAATATCTACACCATGATTGGTGAAGACTAAATAGATCCCCCAGCCAATGGCCCCAACAAGACCGCAGTGAAACAGTGTATTTTTTGGTGCATTAAAAATAATTGCGAATGTTGCAGTTGCAATAAAGCTCAGTATGATATGAATCACATATTCCAATCGATTTGCCTCCTTAAAATGTTAATAGTACAAGTGCTACACCAGCACCAATTGCTGTAGCTGTTAAAAAGGCTTCGACACCTTTTGCTACACCTGATACGAAGTGTCCAGCCATTAAATCACGTACTGCATTTGCAATTGGTACACCTGGTACAAGTGGCATAACAGACCCTATAATAATTTTATCGAGTTGCGATCCATATCCGAACTCCACAGCATAGAAAGCAATAACACCTACAAAAAGAGCACCTGTGAACTCTGCAAAAAATTTAACTTTGGTTAAGGAGTGAATCGCCATAAATACGATAAAACCTGCACCGCCAGCAATGAAGGCAATCGGCATATCCGACCATATACCTCTAAATAAGATTAAAAAGCATGCACTAGCAATGGCTGCCGCAAGAATTTGGACCCAGGTAGGAAAAAAGAAATTTGTCTTTTCAATTCGCTGTAATTCTTCATAAGCTTTTTCAATTGAATAATTTCGTGCAGTTAAATTTCGCGAAACATTATTAACTTGTGCAATTTTTTCTAAATCAGTTGTTCTACTAGGAATTTGAGCAATCCTTGTAGGTCGTTCATGTCCTGCAGAAAAAATGATTCCTGTAGGTGTCACAAAACTTTGTGCATCTGGATAACCTTGTGATTGTGCCATGCGCAACATTGTATCCTCTGCACGATAAGTTTCCGCACCACATTGAACTAGCAAACGTCCTGCAAGTAAAAAGCAGTTAATTGCTAATTCTTCCTCTTTATTATGAGGCATATTTTCAAACGTCCTCTCTATTAAATATATTTTTCTATAAGTTATAAAATTTACTTACTTTATATGACCATACACCGTAAAATAATGGTAATATTAACCTAATACTATGAAAAGGAGTATACAAAAAAAATGAAATCTTCACCATTCAAAAACAGATTATTAATTGACTCACTACTTGTTTGTATACTATTATCTCTTATTATTTTCGCTGTAGTATACATGCTAAACTTGAAAAGTCCTTCTGAAAAGGGTTTAGCCGCTTCAACTGAAAACACCTCTACAGCTGAAACAGACAACCCATTTATTAAAACGGTGACGGTCACAAATGAAACAGAACAAGGTAGCTATACAATTCAGTACCCAAAAACAGGATCTTCTGAACTGAATACAGCTATCAGTGATGCCGTTAAAGAGATGAAAACAGACTTTTTCAAAGGGAAATACGCAAAAGATGCACAGATGCATGTGACGTACATGACATTGAAACATAAGGATCTTTATTCATTTGTTTTAACTCAAAGTTTACAAGAGGATAAACAGAAAAAAGATCAAAAATTCATTACGTTTACAGTGGATCAGCCAGCGAATGAGTTAATTGATATTAAGGAAGTTATACCTTCTGGTGAGCAGTTAACACATATTATGAATTTATCACAAAAAGAACTGGCAAAACATAAAGAAGTACAAAATTTCAATAAAAGTCAACAAAAAGACTTAGCAATCAACCAAGAAGCTAGTCATTTTGAAAACTTTGCACTCGATGATCAAAATTTATACTTCTATTTAAATCCCGATAGTTTTACATCTTCATTTAACCAGCCAATAACAATTACTTTACCACTTCAGAATATTAATTCTTCTTTAGCAAAAGAATTCCAAATACCTGTTAAGAAAATTATTCAAAAGAAAAAGAAACCTATTCCGAAAAAAGCGGTTGCTCTTACATTTGATGATGGGCCAAATACGACATCTACAAAGAGTATTTTAGCTACTTTAAAACGCGAAAAGGTTAAAGCAACATTCTTCATGGTAGGTACACAAGCACGCGCAAATCCTAAAATGGTGAAACAAATTGCAGATGAAGGACATGAGCTTGGTAATCACTCCTTAACACATGCAAATCTAGTATTACTATCGAATGCAAACGTGAAAAAAGAAATTGAAACAACCAATCAGGCCATTAAAAAAGCAACAGGTAAAAACCCAACCGTATTCCGTCCACCTTATGGCTCTTACAATGCGAATGTTTCAAAAATCGCAAAAATGCCAGTTGTTTTATGGAATGTCGATACACTTGATTGGAAACATCATAATCCACAACAAACATTAGCGAATGTGAAAAGTCAAAAATCACAATATACAACTGTTTTAATGCATGACATTCATGCAAGTTCAGCTCAAGCATTGCCACAAGTGATTCGTTACTTAAAACAACAAGGTTATACATTTGTAACAGCTTCTGAAATGCTAAGCATTGAAAAAAGAGTTTATAAAAAGTAATAACTGAAAGAGAGAAGTCAGGTCATTCAACCGACTTCTCTCTTTTTTGTTTGTTTACAAATTAAAAAAGGACTACACAATCGTGCAATCCTTTTCTACATTATTCTTTAGTACCTGCCCACTTCAGTAACATATGTGATAATGGATGGTCTTCACGATAACCAAGTACATAGTCTGCCTGCATGAGTGTATGAATTTCGCGTGTTCCTTCATAAATAACAGGCGCTTTTGAATTACGTAAATAGCGTGCAACAGGATATTCATCTGAATAACCATATGCGCCATGAATCTGAACTGCATCATCTGCCGCACAATTCGCAAAGTCACATGCTTGCCACTTCGCAAGAGACGTTTCACGCGTGTTACGTACACCGCTATTTTTCATCTCGCCTACACGATATACAAGTAAACGACTCATTTGATAGCCTGCTTCCATACGTGCAATCATCTGTTTAACTAATTGATGCTCACCAATCTTTTGTCCAAATGTTTCACGTTCATGGCAATAACTTACGCTCGCTTCAATACACGCATCAATTAACCCGACTGCTCCGGCTGCTACTGTAAAACGTCCATTATCAAGTGCTGCCATCGCAATTTTAAAACCTTCTCCTTCTTGGCCAAGAAGATTCTCTTTTGGGATAAGAACATCATCAAAGAATAATTCTCCTGTATTACCAGCACGAATCCCATACTTTCCTTTAATAGCTTTTGAAGAAAAACCAACCATACCACGCTCTACAATAAATGCTGAAATTCCTTTATGTTTTAACGCTGGATTCGTATAGGCAAATACAATAAAGTGATCAGCAATATCACAAAGTGAAATCCATGTTTTTTGACCATTTAAGCGATACACATCTCCTTCTAATGTTGCATGTGATTGCATGCTCGCTACATCTGATCCTGCACCCGGTTCTGTTAAACCAAATGCACCAATCTTTTCACCTTTTGCTTGAGGAACTAAATATTTTTGTTTTTGTTCTTCCGTTCCCCACTGTAATAAAGTCATGCTATTCAATCCTACGTGAACAGATACAGCTGTCCGAAAAGCTGTATCCCCTCTCTCCAGTTCTTCACAGGCAATCGCCAATGCATTATAATCCATGCCACTTCCACCGTATGCTTCGGGTATGCATATACCGAGTAAACCTAGGTCAGCTAGCTTTTTCCAAATAGCTGGATCAAATCCACCTGTCGCATCCCACTCCGCAATATAAGGCATAATCTCTGCATCTACAAATTGACGTACTGTCTGGCGTAACATATTTTGTTCATCCGAGAATTGAAAATTCATGACGATCTCCCCTATCCTTTAATAATATTTGTCGACATGAGCATGGTTTCTGTGATGGTTACGCCATGATGATTCATCTCCGTCATATACTTTTCTCCTGGTACTGCTAATTCTGGTGGAATAACACCGCGTTCTGTAATCGTACCATCCCCAATTAACTTCGCTACAACTGAAATTGTGTTAGCAGTCGTTCGTGCCATCGCTGTTTCACCACTATTTTTATCACGGTAGGTTACCATATCGTATTCGAATGAAACTCTCTCTTCATTTGCTTCACCATGTACTTCTACACGAAGTAATACAACATCCTCTTGGTCGCCTAAACTTAATTTATTCTCTAAATATTGTTTCATCACTTCACGCATATCTACGGTAATACCATTGTCTACTTCCACTTCATTACCTTTTTGTGTAAGTCCTAAATCGACAAGTAATTTAAAGCGTTCGGCATGTCCTGCGTAACGAATCGTTTTATATTCTAATGTGTGTAATTTAGAAAATGTTCGTGCAAGTGTTGAAAGACCGCCACTCGTATGGAACGCCTCTAAACCAATAAAGCCTGGGAAATAGAGATTTTCTACTTCAGATAAAGAAGGTAATTCACGAATCATCCCATCTCGTACAATCAAAGAGGGTTTTGTATAATGATCGAATACACCGTCTAAAGAATACACTACGCTATAATCAAGTGGTGGTTTTGGAGAAGCTGGGATGCCACCTACATAAATTTTAATTGCATTCACACGATCTAGTTTAGAAGCACCATATCCAGCTAAAATATTTGTCATACCAGGTGCTAAACCTAAATCTGGAATAATCGTCACGCCTTTTTTCTTCGCTTCCTCGTCTAGTTTTAAAACTTCATCTGTTATACCGCCAATATGACCACCTAAATCAACTAAATGAACGCCAAGTTCAATCGCTAACTTTGCAACGCGTACATTAAATTTATAGAATAGTGCGTTCACCACAACATCTGCTTTTCCCATCACTTCACATAACTGTTCGTCATCATAAGCATCAACTGTTAAAAGTTCAATTTTATCGCTATTTAATTGTTCCACAAACGTACGGACCTTTTCGATATCAATATCAGTTAAATAAACTTTATCTACATTCGAACTATTCACTAGATCACGTGCGACTTCTTTTCCCATTAAACCTGCGCCTAGAATTGTCACTTTCATTTGAATGCCCCCTTAATTGTCGATTTGAGCACGTTGAAGTGTGCCACTATAATCTACATAAATACTTTTCCATTCCGTATAAACATCTAAGGATTGGATGCCAGAATCACGATGTCCGTTACCTGTTCCTTTTGTTCCGCCAAAGGGTAAATGAATTTCTGCTCCAGTTGTTCCTGCATTCACATAAACAATACCTGTATCTAAATCGCGTTGTGCTTGAAATACCTTTGTTACATCTTGTGTAAAGATTGAACTTGATAAACCATATTTCACTGAATTATTCACTTCAATCGCCTCTTCTAAATTTTGAACTGCAATCATTGAAATGACTGGACCAAAAATTTCTTCTTGTGCGAGACGCGATTGCGGCTTTACATCTGTAAATAAAGTAGGTTCGTAAAAATGACCTGATTCAAAATCAGCTATGCGACCTCCTTTCAATAAAGTTGCACCTTCTTGTAATCCTAATTGGATATAACTATGAATTTTATGAAGGGCTGATTTATGAATAACTGGGCCAATCTGCACACCTTCATCTAATCCATTACCAAGCTTTAATGACTCCATTGCAGTGATTAACCGGTCAGCTAATTCTTCTTTTATAGCTTCATGTACGATGACACGACTACAAGCTGTACAGCGCTGACCTGATGTTCCAAATCCGCTCCAAATGATGCCTTCTACAGCTAAATCTAAATCGGCATCTTCCATCACGATAATGGCATTTTTCCCACCCATTTCGAGTGAGACCTTTTTTAAGTGTTTGCCTCCAAGCTCCGCAATCTTTCGCCCTGTCTCAGTAGAACCCGTAAATGAAATAACATGTACATCTGGGTGTTCTACGAGTAGAGAGCCTACGTCACTACCTCCTCCAAATACAATATTGATGACGCCATCTGGTAATTCCACTTCTTCGATAATTTTTGCTAACTCATATGCCATAAGTGGTGTTTCGGTAGATGGCTTCCAAACAACGGTATTACCTGCGACAATCGCTGGGAATGACTTCCACGTCGCAATCGCAATTGGAAAATTCCATGGTGTAATGAGACCCACTACACCGATTGGAGCACGTACGCTCATTGCAAATTTGTTTGGTAATTCAGAAGGCGTCGTTTGACCAAATAACCGTCTTCCTTCACCTGCCATATAAAATGCCATATCGATGGCTTCTTGTACTTCACCACGTGCTTCTTCAATTACTTTTCCCATTTCCATCGTTAAAATTCTAGCTAGTCGTTCTTTTTCATCTCGCAACCGTTCACCAATTGCATATAAATAGTCGGCTCTTTTGGGTGCTGGTACTTTTGCCCATTCTTTTTGTGCATGTTTTGCATGTTGAATCGCTTCATGAACTAATTCTTTTGAAGCCATCGGTACGTTCGTTATTACTTCTCCATTGGCAGGGTTTGAAACTGGAATACAATGCATTGACTCTTCTTTGATCCATTGACCGTTTACATAGTGTTTAATATCCAACGAAACACCCCCATCTTCTATTTTCGCTCTTAATCAACAAATTCTATAAAAAGCAAAAATATCCTTCTTGAAGAAAGTTTTTTCTACAACACGTTTTTCCTTTATCAAAATATACTAAACATTTTTAAATCGGGTAATTAGATAAAAGAACCTTATAAATAGAAAGGAGGTACGTTAGTGAATCGGCATATAAAGTTCGGTTTGCCTCTCTTACTGAGCCTCATGCTCATCGTCATTATTTTTAGTTTAATCAATCATCCCACACAAAAAGCTATTCAAACACTCCAAGATACTGCCACACCTCCTATTAAAAAAATTCATCAGAGACAAGTTGATACAAAGCTTGGTGACAAAATCGTTAAAAAACTCGAAAAAAAGCATGGCGACTTACTCTATGAAGAGATTGATAGTTTGACTGCACCTTTCTCTCAAAAAGAAGTAGATATTTTAACGTATGAAATTAAAGACGAACAAATTCATATGATAAAGTCTTCAAAAAAAAGAGCGCATCAAAATATTATTGAGAATAAACAAAAACAACATGAGCTTTGGAAACGTTTTGCAAATTTAATTCCATCAGAAAATCGAAAAATGGTCGCCTACTTTAAAATTTTCACAGATGGTGAAGATAATACCCTCGGCTATGTACAACAAATGGATTATCCAGACAAATGGACACTGGCTCTTGATTATCGTGATGTTAAAAATTTAAATGGACTTTACGCAACAATTCTTCACGAATATGGTCATCTATTTTCGCTTAATTCTTTTGAATACTCGCATGATAATGTGTGTAAAACCTATGATCCCGGCGAAGGTTGTTTAAAACAAGATGCCTACCTCTATCATTTCTATCAGCAATTTTGGCAATATGATGTCATGCAACATTGGAAGCAATTAAAAAATATCGAAACCGATCCTACCGTTCAAACCCACTTCTACACACTCCACGCTGATGAATTCGTTACAGAATATGCGACAAGTCATCCTACTGAAGATTTTGCAGAATCTTTTATGTATTTTATTCTTTCCACTAAACCCTCTAGCCATACTCGCGCAGATGAAAAAGTATTATTCTTCTATCAATATCCTGAGTTAGCGCAGCTAAGAAACGAAATTCTAATGAACCTAGAAAAATATTATCCATAGAAAAAGGTCCATCCATCTTATTGATGAATCGACCTTTTTTTATGGGCTAATCCCACGCATTAAATATAACTTCACCTAATCGTTCAGGCTTCCAAAATGCGACTTGCTCGCGTTCTACTTCGGATAGTTGCTCCAAGTAATGTTCTTCAATCATTCGTTCCAAATCTTCTACCGTAATACATTGATAGTGCTGTTCAAATAGACAAAACTCCTCTGGTAAATCACAAAATACAAAATGTCCGTCTTCTGCAATGACCGTTGTTGTGAATAAAGGATAATAAGCATTCATTACAACTTGAATGGGTTCATTATAAAAAACAAATTTGGCACACATATAATTGACAGGATATGTTGCTTCTTGAATGGTTAATAATTTAATCGCTGGATGCATCGAAACTTCATAGCAAATCGAACGGAACTTTTTTGAGTCCACCATTTGAAATGATGCACTTCCATCAAAGAATCCTGTAATACCTGGTGGTAACTTCATTATTGACTCCCCCTAAACAACGCGGTGTCGAATCGGATTCCCTTCTAAATAATCGTGCATGGATTCAATATTCATCTCCATCATTTCCTTACGCGTGCGTAGTGTTGCACTACCAATATGCGGAAGTGCAACGAAATTTTTCAGTGTAAGGAGTGGATGTGATGTTGGTACAGGCTCTTGAACGAACACATCTGTTCCTGCTGCCCAGATTTCGCCATTCTTTAATGCATCATATAGTGCATCTTCTTGAACGATTCCACCTCGTGCCACATTAATTAAAATCGACGTATTTTTCATTAACTGTAGTTCACGTTTACCGATTAGTCCCTTTGTTTCAGGTGTCATCGGTGTTAAAACAACTACATAATCTGACTCTTGTAGTAAAGCATCTAATTCACGATAGCTAAAACCATAGGCTTCTTCCGCTTGTGGTTTACGACGACGGTTATGATAAAGCACTTCCATGTTAAAGCCCTTTGCGCGTTGTGCTAAGGCTTCACCAATTCGTCCCATTCCAATAATACCGAGCGTAGCACCATGAACATCGCGACCTGCTAGATGATTTACACCCCAATACGTCCAATCACCGTTTCGTACCTCATCCGCTGCTTCGATTATTCTTCTAGCTGTGATTAACATTAGTGTAAATGCTAAATCTGCTGTTGTCTCCGTTAAAACACCTGGTGTATTTGTCACAGCAATCCCCAATTCTTTTGCAGCTTCAACATCGATGTTGTTATAACCGACAGCTAAGTTGCAAATTAATTTTAAATTTTTAGCTGTTTGTAATAACTCGCGTGAAACTCGATTATCCATAATTGTCCATAAAATATCAGCCTCTTGAATAATTTCTTCTAGTTTTTCGTGTGGCATATTGACTTCAACAGTAGGCCACTCACGTACATCTGCCCATGATTTTAATGGCTCAACGATCTCTTCTGGTAATTTACATGTAATCCAAAGAATTGGCTTCAATCTCAAAACCCCTTTATTTCTTTCTTTTTTTAAATTGTATCACAATTCAGATACCTTCCCAAATTTTTAAGTATTTCCCATATTTTATATTGATATAATATAAGGTTTATTTCACAAAAAAAGACCTCAGCACATGAAAATGCTGAGGTTTTTACTTAAATCTTATAAATCATCGAAACCGTTATCTTGTACGTTTACTTTCACGTATTGGCGTGATTTTTGTTCAAAGAAGTCTGTTTTACCTAAGTCAACATCTTCGTACGCTTTGATCCATTTTAATGGGTTTTTACGGTAGCCTTCAAACGGACGCTCATAACCAAGTTGGTTACAACGAACATTCGCATAGAAGTAGATGTAGTCTTCTACATCTTCTACGTCTAAACCATCGATTTTCGTACCAATTACTTCATTCGCCCATTCGATTTCAAGAGCTGCTGCTTCGCGGAAGATGTTTTGTACACGTTCTGCGCGTTCAGGTGTATCGTATTCTGGATACTCTGTTAGTAACTCTTTATAAATTTTAACGAATAAGTCTACGTGTAATTGCTCATCGCGATTAATGTAGTTAATCATTGTACTTGTCGCAACCATCTTTTGATTACGTGCTAAGTGGTAGAAGAAGCTAAATCCTGAGTAGAAGAATAAGCCTTCTAAAATCACATCGTACACGATTGAATCTAACATATTATCAATTGTTGGATTCTCTGCGAAATTTTTATAACCCTTTAATACGAAGTCATTACGCTTCTCAAGAACTGGCTCTGTACGCCAGAAATCAAAGATACGATCTTGCTCATCTTTTGATACAAGACTTGATAAGATGTACGAATACGAGTGATTATGGATTACTTCTTGTTGCGCTAAAATAATCATTAACGCATTCAAACTAGAGTCTGTTAAGTAGTCGGCTACTTTACCAGCATAGTCTGTTTGAATACTATCAAGTAGCGCTAATAAACCAATAATCTTTTTGAATGTATTCTTCTCTTCATCTGTTAAATCTAAAAATTGCTTTACATCTGTACCCATATTAATTTCAAATGGTGTCCAGAAGTTACCAAGCATTTTTTTATATTTTGGGTATGCCCAGCTAAAACGCACGTCATCCCAGTTTAAAATGTTGGAAGATCGACCGTTCACGATTGCTGTAGAACGGTTTGGTGCTTCCTTATCCATTAGTGCTCTTCGTTTAATCTCAGTCATTCAAATCTTCCTCCCTATTTTCGTTACATTAGCTTGCGCATGACTCACATTCAAGTAATTCTACAGAAGTAGAACGTACATAGTAGGTTGTTTTGATGCCGCTATTCCAAGCATTTAAGTGTAATGCTAATAAATCTTTTGCTTTTACTGTGTTTTGAACATAAAGGTTTAGTGAAATACCTTGATCAATGTGGCGCGCACGTGCAGCATTTTGTTTAATCGTCCAGTTTTGGTCGATGAAGTATGCTGATTTGTAGTACCAAGTTGTTTTTTCATCTAAATCCGGAACCGTTACAGGAATCTTATAATCTTTCTTCTCTTCAGAGTATGACTTTTGGAAGATTGGATCGATACTTGCTGTTGAACCTGCAATGATTGATGTTGATGAGTTTGGTGCAACTGCCATCACATAACCATTACGCATACCGAATTCACCGATATTCGCACGTAATTCGTTCCATTGTTCGCTATCATAACCATGCTTATCGAAGTAAGCACCTGTTGCCCAGTCAGAACCTTCAAATAAAGGATATGAACCTTTTTCTTTTGCTAATTCATGTGATGCTTTAATTGTTAAGTAAGCAATTTGCTCATATAGTGAATCCGCATATTCAACTGATTCATCTGACTCCCAAGCGATACCTTTTTTCGCTAATAGGTGATGCCAACCGAATGTTCCTAAGCCAATACCACGGTAGCGAGAGTTTGTACGCTCTGCTTGTGCTACAGGGATTGTATTTAACTCAATTACGTTATCTAGCATACGTACTTGGATTGGAATCAGACGCTCTAAAACATCCTCTGGTACAGCACGACCTAAGTTGATTGAAGATAAGTTACATACAACGAAATCTCCAGGTTTACGACGTGTCACAATCACATCGTCTTCTAATGTTACAGATTCAAATGTTGTTGCACTCATGTTTTGCATGATTTCTGTACATAAGTTAGACGAGTAAATCATACCTTCATGGTTGTTTGCATTTTGACGGTTTACTTCATCACGGTAGAACATGAATGGTACACCTGTCTCTAGTTGTGAACGCATAATACGTTTCATAATATCAATTGCTTGCACTGTATCACGTGAAAGAATTGGGTTGTTTACACATTGTAAGTATTTTTCGCGGAATGAACCTTCGCCACGTTTTTCATCGTATGAATCTTCTAAATCAAAGCCCATTACTGTACGTACTTCATGTGGATCGAATAAGTACCATTCTTCACGCGCTTCTACAGCTTCCATGAAGATATCTGGTAAACATACGCCAGTGAAAATATCGTGTGCACGCATACGCTCGTCACCATTGTTTAGTTTTAAATCTAAGAATGGGAAGATATCTTTATGCCATACATCTAAGTAAACAGCGATTGCACCTTGACGTTGACCTAATTGATCAACTGATACTGCTGTGTTGTTTAATTGTTTGATCCAAGGAATAACACCTGATGATGCCCCTTTGAATCCACGAATTGATGACCCACGGCTACGTACTTTACCCATGTAAATACCAATACCGCCACCAAATTTAGAAAGTGTTGCAACATCTGTGTTTGAATCGTAGATACCTTGTAGCGAATCGTCTACTGTATCAATGAAACAAGAAGATAGTTGACCATGTGTTTTACCCGCATTTGATAATGTAGGTGTTGCAGTTGTCATGTATAGGCTACTCATAGCCCAGTAAGCTTCTTCAATCTTCTTTAAACGGTCTACTTTCTCATCTTGCATTAATGTCATTGCAATGACTAACCAACGCTCTTGTGGAAGTTCTAAAGGTGTTTTATCGAAATCACGTGCAACATAACGATCTAATAATGTTTTTAAACCAATATATGTGAATAATTCATCTTTTTCTGGGTTAAGTAAGTTCGCAATTGCTTGGCGCTCTTCTGCTGTGTATTTTTCGATTAGGAACGAATGATATAAACCACGTTCTACTAATTTTTCGATTTGTTCTGGGAATGCTGTATAAACCTCATCAATATTCGCAACACCACGTTTATCCGCCGCTTCTTTATACGTTTCTACTAATAGGAGACGTGCAGCTACAAATGTCCAAAATGACTCGTCTTCATCCAACATACCTAAAGCATCTAAGCTTAACGCTTTTGTCCATTCTGCATCATCTGCATCTGGATGTTTTGACATGAAACGCTCATGCTTGCGTAGTAGTGGACTAATTTCTTCACGACCATATTGTTCTTCTAATTTTTTTAATAAAGCTTCTCTACCTTGTGTCATCATTTGTACCATAAGACCACGACTCCTTCTATTTTTTGACTATTTTCCCATTGAACTCCTCAAAACAGCTGCAAATAAAATAACAGTAAACGACATATCCAGCAGAATATGATTCACTGTTCCATTTTGACATGCATCCATTCTTCATCTGAAAAATCGTCATGTTGTGTTGATTACATGTATGATTAAAATTCTTTTTATCCTGTAATTTACGAAGTTAAACAAAAAAAAATAATATAAATGAGCGATTATTAGTGAATATGTGCCCAAAACGTTGTCAACACAATATATTGTGTTTCCTCAACTTTTTTTTCAAATATCTTGTGTTTTCTTCTTTATCTAATCTAACATAATCGAAAAGGTTGATTCAAGATTAAAGTCGAAATTGAAGAAAATCATAGCAAAAGGCCTACAAAAATTCGTCCCCTCAAAAGAAACAAATTCTTTAGACGGATTTTCATTTTTTTTCATATCGCTTTTTTGATATGTCGAAAATCCACTATAAAAAACACTTGCATTTTGAACTATTTTGTTAAAAAAATAATCTTTTTTTATTTCACCTATATTTTCAATTGTTTAAAGCGTTTTATTGTAAAAAAACACTTTATTTGTTATTTATACTATTTTTTTATATGAAATAAATTTATTTCAAAAAAATAAATTTGATTCAAAGACTAACTTTCTTATTATAGAGTATTTAAGCGTGCTAAACTAGTCTATACATTTAGGAATCGATGAAATTTCATTTTTGTTACGGATTCGACAATGAAAAGTTACTTGACTTTTCTTCTTCTCATATCTTTATCATTCCTTATAAAATATACATTTTACGTCTTTTTTATCTTTTTAAGAAAGCTTCGATAATCGTGAACATTTTTCGATAAATTGGTTCATTCAATTGCACATGAGGAAAAGCTGTACTATTATTAATCCTATATAACTAATTGAGGTGAAAAAGAATGCCATCGTTTTACGGAATACAATTTGTTGCGATTATGATTTTTTTAATCACATTCGTCACATCTTTGATTGTTGGAAAATTATACGTTGTTTTAATTGGTTCATTGATCGCCTTCACACTCATTATTTTATCTTTCGTGCAAAGAAAAAAAGTACTTGAAGCGAAAAAAGCCTCTGAACAAGGCTAATCTTTATTTATAGTAAGGCTTGGATACTTTTTGTATTCAAGCCTTTTTTATGTATAAAACAAGCTGGGACAAAACATTTCACTTTTCCTTTTAGCGTTTGCAACGAAAAACTGGAACCGCGCCACAACGCGATTCCAGTTTTTCTTATGCTTATTGTTTGTACCCTTATATCCTAGCTCACTTCTCCTAAAAGAAAACAATCCAAGCTAATACTGCTGCCAATACAATACGATAGATTGCAAATGGCATTAACTTGATGCGTGAGATTAGCTTTAAGAAGAATTTAATCGATAGCAATGCAAAGATGAATGCGCTAATAAAACCAACAATATAGAAATTCAAATCATCTGGATTAATATCTTGATAATGTTTGAATAAAGATAGGCCACTTGCACCCGCCATAATCGGCACAGCCATAATAAACGTAAAGTCAGCTGCTACACGATAATCTAGACCTAGAAGGACACCACCTGATATGGTAGCTCCTGAACGCGAAAACCCTGGCCATAGTGAGAGGCACTGAACCAATCCCACTTGGAAGGCCTGTTTATACGTCAAATCGTCCAGCGACATGACGCGTGGCTTCTTCCAAGCAAAACGATCTGCAATCATCATAAAGATGGCCCCGATGAATAAACCGATAATAACCGTTTTAATACTAAATAGATGCGCATCTATGTAATCCTCAACAAGCACACCTAGAACACCCGCAGGAATAATCCCTACAATAACATGTAATAAGTTAAAACGATGGTGTTTCGTTTGTCCTTCAATATGATAAAGACCAATCAAACTTAGTAGCCTCTTCCACATGACGACAACAACAGCAAGTATGGACCCTAATTGAATCACAATTTTGAATGTATTCGCTGAAGAACTACCTAAAAAATCTTTTGTCTTGAGCCACATATCATCGACAATAATCATATGCCCTGTAGATGATACGGGTGCAAACTCCGTTAGACCTTCTACAAGGCCTAGTATAATGGCTTTTAAAATTTCACTCACATGCGTATGCTCCTTTTACCGCAAAGTTTGGTATCCTTTGCACTATTACCCAAATGATAGCACAGACATACCCTTTATTTTTTTTACGACTTTGTAAATTTTATATCGATTCTCCATAATTCTGCTCGACTATTTGTACGGATAGGTGGTCCCCAAAAGCCAAATCCAGATGTAGTAATTGCGTGCAACTGCTCAACCTTTTTATAGCCATAATCTAACGGAAATGATAAACGCGTAAGTAATTGATTAGGCCACATTTGACCGCGATGTGTATGTCCAGAAACTTGTAAGTCCGCACCTAGCTTTGCCGGTGTTTCAATGTCTTTTGGTGTGTGTTCCATAATGAACCATGGGAGTGGTGAATCCATTTTCAACGATTCAAGTGGTTTACGATTTTTATTCGTTACATCTTCTCGTCCTGTTAAAACACAGACATCTTGTATTACAATCGTCTCGTCTAGTAACATTTTCACTTGTGATTCTTCCATTAACTGAACGGTTTTTTCAATTTGATTACCATAATACTCATGGTTTCCTAAAATACCGTACACTCCATGTGTTGCTTCTAATTTCTTCATCTCTTCCATCATATTATTCTTTTCATACCAATACGGTAAATCATCTACTAAATCTCCCGCTAAAAAAACAAGATCCGGTTCTTCTGCATTTGATAAACGAACAAATTTTTTCAATTGACGTTTTGGCATCACAAGACCTAAATGAAAATCACTTCCTAAAACAATACGAAGTGTTTGATCTGCTAATAAGTCATTCTTAATGATAATTTCTTTAATACGTGTAACAGGCGTATAAGCATAATAACTACCAAATAAGAAAATAAGAATGAATAGCTGACATACAAAAAATTCAATAAGATCTCTCGAGCTATTTGGCGCTAACCAAATAATGAGATTCGTAATTGGGAAAAGCAATATACCATATTGAAAAAATGCTAACCAATAATAGCCAATAATTGTGAAAACATCTAACTTATGTGATAGTCGTCCGATTAACATACTAAATCCAATCACATACCAAATTACATAGAACGGTATTTTCCATGTAACTCCAAACCAATCATGTAAGAATGTATAAACATTCCAACCTAAATAAAACACGACAGCACTATATAGTAGAAAAGCTAAAATAGATACACTATATTTTTTCATGTTGTTCCTCCTCAGTGTCTATATTTTGCCATAATTAAACAGCGAAATACAATTCCTATCTATAAGTCGCATAGGTTCTCGGTCTCTAGTCCTAGTCGAAAATCCTTTTGAGGACGGTTAAAAAGCTTTAAAAATCCACGTATCATAAAGGTATCAACAGAAGGGAGGCACTTTTCACATGAGAAAAGTATGGCTAACACTTTTAGGAATCGTAATCGGTATTACAGTGGTGAGTTTATTCGGACCACTAACAGGTTTATTAATATCTGCTGCTGTTTTATACGCAGGTATTCACTTCTATTTGAAGGCTCGCTCAACATTTGCAAAAGTTGTCTGGGTAATCGTTGGAATCATCGGTTTAACATCAGGTATCTCAAATATTCCTGGTTTAGTGGCACTTGTTGCAGTAGCAGGCGGTTACTTCATCTACAAGAAGTGGAATCAAAAAGAAGCTCAACCTGTATTTACACAAAAATCAGATGATCCATTCACAAACTTTGAAAAACAGTGGAACGAATTACAAAAATAATAATGACAAAAGGAGGTAGTGAACAATGGGTTTACTACAACGTTTAAAATATTCAATCGAGGCAGACTTACATCAATTTTTCGATAAAAAAGAGGAAAAAAATCCAATCGCGATGTTAAATCAATATATTCGCGAAGCTGAAAAGCAAACAGAACAAACAGGTAAGTATTTAGAAAGACAAGGTCAATTAAAAGAAAAGCTTGAGAAAGAACGTGTTCAAGCAATTGAAATGTTCGAAAAACGTCAAGCACAACTAGAATTAGCACAAGCAAGTGGCGAAGTTGATTTAATTGAATTCGCTGAACAAGAAAAAAATGCATACGCAAATCGTATCGCAGCACTTGATCAAAGTATTGAACAAGTAACAAACGAATTATTCGGCTTAGAGCGTAAATTCGAAGAAATGAAACACAAAATCAAAGACATGCGTGTACGTCAATTACAACTAATGGGCAAAGAAAATGTTGTACGTGCGCATCATCAAATGGACCGCGTATTAGACCCTGAATCAACTGGGCAACAAAATCAACGTCTAGATAAATTCGAAACAATGGAACAATATATCGAACGTTTAGGTCAAAAAATTGAACAAGAGCATGAAGTTACTTCAATGGAACAACGTTTACAAGCACTTGAAAAGAAACAAGCTTAAAAAACTTTGTAGCTTATTGTACAATTAAGAAAATAGACTGTCCTTCCTGTATAATAAATGATGTGAAGGACAGTTCTTTTGTATTAAAAAAGAACGACGAGAAATGGAGGTAGCGGCGATGAAACACATTCAAACAAATACGATGACAACTTTGCTATTTGCTGCACTACTTTGCATCGTTGCTGAGGGAATACTTTTTGGAAGTGACATGATGATTTTTGCACTGATTGGTATTGGACTCATTTATGTATCCATGAAAAAACAACGAAAATTATTCTTTTGGCTCGGTTTGGGTTTACTCATTCTTTCCGTTCTCTCCATGTGGAGTTTACGCATTCTATTGTTTGTAACCGTTATTTATATACTCCTTAAAATGCGTGAAGACACACCCGCTACTGTTCATGTGAATACTTCTTCTACAGAAGAACGTCCGCTTGAACGAAAAAAGAAAAATAATTTCTTCCAATTTGACGATACACTTAACACTTCTTATGTTTGGGAAGATGTCCACGTTCAAAATTTCGTTGGACAAATTACGATTGATACAACCGATACCATCTTACCGAAAGGGGCTTCTCTTATCTCGATTCGTCAAGGGATTGGTAAAATAACCGTCGTCGTTCCTTATGAAATCCCTGTACGTATTTACTACAATGCTTTAATGGGCGAGGCAACTATCATGCAACATAAATACCCACGCCTCTGGAACGAATCACTCGCTGTCAAAGATGGTTATCGTGAACATGAACTCCCTGAACGTGAATTAATTATCGCTGCCTCTTCTTTCTCAGGCGATTTGGAGGTGCTTAGAAAATGACAAAAGTAATTTTACGAACGCTTTTTTTAGCGACCATCTCCTTCGCCTTACTCGCGATGATTTTATATATGTTGTGGGGCGAAAATTCGACACAATGGGAAATGCTCTATGAAAAAAACTATGCAAACTTACCCTATGGCGCTTGGATGTTAATTTTCTTCGGTGGATTTAGTCTATTAATCGCCATGTGGTCAAATTCTCTAACCATTCAAAAAGAGAATCAACTAACCAAACAATTAAATCTTATTTTAGAAGGTCAATTTCAAACAACGAAAAAGCGTATGGTCTCTAAAAAGAATTTCAAAAAGTTGCAGGCGATTGATGACTTAGTTCAAACACAAAAGAAAAGCTTGCAACGTCTAACGAATGACCATGCAAATATTCAAGAAAAAGAAGTACAAGAGCGTCTCATTCAGGAACGCCAACGTCTCGCACGTGAACTACATGATTCCGTATCACAACAATTATTCGCAGCGTCTATGCTTCTATCGGCTACGAATGAAACAATTGGTGAAACACTGCCTGAGGCAAATCAAAAACAACTTCAACAAACTGAAAAAATTGTCCAACAAGCACAATTAGAGATGCGCGCATTACTGCTTCATTTACGACCAATTGCACTGAAAAATAAATCACTAGCACAAGGTTTACAAGATTTACTCGATGAGCTACGTCAAAAAGTTTACTTTAACATTCAAGAGAGACTAGAAGAAGTATCGCTCCCAAAAGGTGCTGAAGATCATGTCTTTAGAATTGCACAGGAAACATTATCGAATACATTGCGCCATGCAAAAGCAACTGAAGTCCAACTACTTCTAGTAGAACGCAATGGTCTTGTCATATTCCGTCTTCAAGATAACGGTGTTGGTTTCTCTATTCAAGACGATGATCATGCCGGCTCTTATGGTTTACGCAATGTAGAAGAACGCGCTGTTGAAATTGGTGGAACATGTAAAGTCGTATCGATTCCAGAGCAAGGAACAATTATCGAAGTACAAATCCCTGTAGAACAGGAGGAAACAAAGTGATTCGTATATTATTAGCAGATGACCATGAGATGGTGCGAATCGGTGTCTCTGCATACTTACAGGCACAACCCGATATGGAAGTCGTAGCTGAAGCTGAAAATGGTCAACAAGCCGTTGAGCGCAGTTTAGAATATCGCCCTGATATTATTTTAATGGACATGGTTATGCCGATTATGACAGGTGCAGAAGCAACAGCAGAAATTATAAAACAATGGCCCGAAGCGAAAATTATGATTGTGACGAGTTTTTTAGAAGATGATAAAGTATATCCTGCGCTAGAGGCTGGTGCGATTAGCTACCTTTTAAAAACGACGAATGCGAAGCAAATTGCCGATGCAATTCGTAAAACATACAGCGGAACATCCGTTTTAGAGCCTGAAGTCACAAACAAAATGATGCAACGCATGCGTTCAAATCAAGATCGTGCCTTACATGAAGATTTAACAGAACGCGAACAAGAAGTATTACTATTAATGGCAAAAGGGATGACCAACCAGCAAATTGCGGACACATTATTCATTGCCTTAAAGACAGTGAAAACACATGTTAGTAATATTCTTTCTAAGTTAGATGTTCAAGACCGTACACAAGCAGTCGTTTATGCCTTTTCACATAATCTTGTACCAAAATAAACAAATGTCGAACAATTGCTCACAATTGTTCGACGTTTTTCATTTATTTTATACTATAATAAATATAAGAATTTTATTTTAGAAAGGTCATCATGCTAAATTATAGTCAAATTATTAAAAATGAACGTATTAAACAGAACATGACGCAACAGGCTTTGGCAAAAGGAATTTGCTCTACCTCTTATTTAAGCAAGATCGAAAAAGAACATGTTATTCCACGCGATCACATTCGGGAAGCACTCTTAAAAAAACTAAATCTAAATACGCATTATTTAAAAATGTCACAAGAAGAAGAATTCCTTCGTGAACTACATCGTGCATTTCAATATGCTATTCATTTAAATAGCGCTGAACATGCACAAATCGTTTGGAACCACTTTAATGAATTCAACATTGAGTTTTCAACACGTGAAAATTTTTATCAGTGTAATTTATATTTACAACGCATCGCCATTATTGCGAAACAACCCATTCTCGATTTAGATGAAATTTCAGAAGCATTCGCTTCTGTTTTAAATAATTTAAATCCTGAACAACTTTTTATTTTCTACGTAAATTCATGCCATTATTGCTTAGAGAATCGATTATATAAGGATGCAATGAAGTTTATGAGTAAAGCTGAAAAAGTCATCCAGGATTATGAACCTGAGATTCCAGAGTGGCTCATTGGTAATTTTCATTTTATTTCAAGTCAATTAACGTACACGATTCATCACTATTCAGCTGCCTTCTCTCATGCACATCTCGCGCTCACGATTTTTGAAAAACTAAATTTACAAACACCTATTATTAATTGTTATATCCAAATTGGCATTTGTAATAATCGGAGCGGCTTATTTGAATATGCAAAAAAAGCACTTCAAACAGCTTACCACCTTGCTGTTCAATTAGAAAAGAAAGAATTGTATGGTACCATTCTTCAACAATTAGGTCAGCATGCTGCTCTGACAGGTGAATCAAAAGAAGCCATTCAATACTATCGTGAAAGTTTGCAACATACAGTTTCGGTAGAACCAAAATTAGCCGCAATTCACCATATGATTAAAGAGTATTCTAAACTAAATCAACCGACATTCATTCAATATTGGTGTAAAAAAGGCATTCAACTCGTATCTGAACATCTAAACGCACCTTTTTATCGAACCTTCTATTTCCAATTTAGGTTCTATCAAATGTTGCATCATATCGAATCACTAAAGCCTGATGTCATTGAAGAAGCAATTACATACTTTGAAGAATGTGAGGAATTAATTCTCGTCCAAAAATACGCCATTGCTTTCGGTCATATCTTTTATGAACAACAGTCGTTTGAAGACGCTGCTAAACTCTATAAAAAAGCTAATGAAGTTGCTCTCACGATTCAAAGAAGAAACTATTGGCAAGACTTATAATGAAAAAGCCAGTATGACAAGTTGTCATACTGGCTAATTTTTTATACATTCTTCGGTTGCGTAACGGTTACTTTGAATAAGTCGCCGTCAATCGTAATCTCCATACGTCCTTCATGTAAATCAACAATGGATTGTGCAATGGCTAATCCAAGACCTGATCCTTCTGTATGTCGAGAAGCATCTGCTCGTTTGAAGCGTTCATACAGTTCTTCGACATCTTCGCTAATTTCATATTTCGAGATGTTCTTCACAGTTAGTACCGTTTGTTTGTCATTGTCTTCTAATGTCACAAATACACGCGTTCCATCCATTGAGTACTTAATCGCATTCCCGACTAAATTATCAATGACACGCCAGTAACGCTGACCATCAATATGTGTCGTCACTGCATGGTCTGGAATTTGTACTTGGAAACGTAAACCAGACTGTTCAATGTCCGTTTCATGTTCACCAATCGCTTGTTGGACAAGCTGTGCTAAATCAACGTCTTGTTTATGCAATTCGATATTGCCTGAACTCATCTTCGATACTTCAAATAAGTCATCAATTAATGTTTTTAAACGTTGTGATTTTTTGTCGACGACATCAATATATTGTAGTCGTTCTTCTGTTGAAAGATTTTCTTTTTTCAATAACTCTGTGTACGTAATAATCGATGTTAGTGGTGTGCGTAAATCGTGACTAACATTCGTGATTAACTCCGTTTTTAAGCGTTCACTCTTATATTGTTGTTGCTGTGATGTTTCTACACCTACTTGCATTTGATTAATCAATTCCGCAAGTTCCTTGAAGTCTGAGTAGCGTGTTAGCTCAATTTTTTCATCACTACCACGCTCTACAATTCGCTCCGTCGTTGTAATGACCTTGTTTAAATCCCCAATCTGCTTATAGAAGTAAATCGTAGTCGGAACAACAAATAAAATATAGAGGAAAACATAAAACAAGACAATAAATCCACTATTAAAGTTTGAAATCATAACCATAAAGCCGAATCCAGCTAAAAAAATGATAATGAGATACAGCGTTACTTTAATAAAGATGGGACTCTTTAATAATCCATTCTTAAAAATATGAATGACCCATTTCGTCGCAGATGTTTCCCATAATTTTTTCTTATCCGCAAAAGCATAGAATACGGATAGAATGAATTTAATCGTTACGTCCATTAACACCCAAATTACTAAACCGATTAAGATACACATCACAAGCATTTCGAATATAGAAGTGTACCCTTGATAATTCAAATAGTTATTAGCGTTATTAGCAATCTCAATGGATAGACCCATCGCAATGATAAAGAAAGCAATCGCTGCAAGCATTTGAATTTCAGCAGGCGCTTGATATACACGATACATATGGCGTTTTTTAATTAATAAAATACACGCAATGATGAAGAAAAGTCCTGAAATACCAAAGAAAATATAAAAGGCATACTGCACGATTTCGTATTTGTCTTTTTCTTTCAGTAATTCTGCAACACCTGTCGCATCTTGATTAATAAAGATTTGCCCAGTATAAACTGGGATATCTGTCATCATGAAACCATTTGTTTCTTGTAGATCTTCAAATCCTGATACATATGATAAATCTTCTAGTGATTTAATATCGTAAAAAGCACCATATTCTGTTGAGCGAAAAGCAATTTTAAATAGTGGATTTTTTTCCTCTGTTGCATTTTTAAATGTTTCACCTGTATCAACATTTTCTAAATCATATGAGAAGTAAGGATATTGTTTTTTAAGTAATTCGCGATATTTGTCACGTTTTTCATAATAAAGCGTAATTTCTTTTTTCTGCTGTTGAATTAATTTTTCTTTTACATAATTACGATCTTCAAATACACGCGTCACTTCTTTGATTTTTGCATCGCGTTCTTTTTTCAACTTATCAGAAAGTGATGTTGCCTCCATATCTTCTGCTTCTTGAATTCGCGCTACATATTCATCACGAATACTCAGAATTTGATCGCTCAATGTTCCGTTCTCTGTACGATAATTTTCAATCTGTTCATTCGTAATATTAATATCTTTAATCGCCTGTTCTTTTGTCATCGAGTCGAGTTCAAAATAAGCCAGACTCGTCTTATAATTCGATAGTTTCTCTTGGAATGTATTCGATTCAAAATAACTTTTAAATAACGTAGACTGCAAGATGACAATTAAGAAAATTGAAACCATCGCAAGTGCCATACTTAATGAAATGAACGGTTTCATCCATTTAGCCATTCACATTCTCTCCCAACATTTTTAATTTCGCGAGTAGTACATTCGGGTTACCCCATTCATGGAAGAAAATTTGAGAACAATAAATCAAACAAATAATCGCTAAACTAAGTGCCGCTAAAGAGGCAATCACTGATTTAAGACTTGTCGATCTTGTATCCAACTCCCCACACCACCTTCACATATTTCGGGTTTTTGGGATTGACTTCTATTTTCTCTCGAATTTTTCGAATATGTACCGCCACAATATTATCTGCATTATAAGCAGCTTCTTTCCAAACTCGCTCATAAATTTCATCAATGGAAAAAACACGCCCTACATGCTCCATTAATAGTTGTGTAATTTTAAATTCGATTGGTGTGAGTTTGACCTCATCCCCATCGACCGTTATCGTTTTAGTGTCATTATTTAATACGAGACCATCCACAACAATTTCGTTTGAACGTTGCTCTTTTTGTTCGTATGACCCAAAACGCATGTAACGACGTAATTGTGACTTCACACGTGCTAATAATTCTAAAGGATGAAAAGGCTTGCCGATATAGTCGTCTGCTCCCATAGATAAACCAAGTATTTTATCTGTTTCCTCTACTTTCGCACTGAGCATAATAATCGGAATATTTTGGTCTTCACGTATTTTAAACGTAGCAGCAATGCCATCTAAATTTGGCATCATCACATCCATGATAATCAAATGAATTTCATGTTGTTTTAAAATCTCTAATGCTTCTTGACCATCAGCTGCTTTTTGTACATGATAACCTTCATTTTTTAAGTAAATCTCAATACCATCTCGAATGGCTTGATCATCATCTGCTACTAAAATTGTGTATTCCATCTGTATTCCTCCTGCTCTTTTGCTTACTCTTACTATATCGTTTATTTCTTAACATCTACTTAGGAAATATATGAAGATTTTCTTAAGATTCCACTGGCTGCTTTCCTTTTAACGTCACAACAAGTATACCACCTAATAAAAAGGCTACGCCAACCCATGCGGTAAGACTTAAATTTTCACCTACTAAAAAGACGCCTAATAATGCCGCAGTTAATGGTTCCCCCAGTGATAGTGTAACTGCTGCAGAAGATGAAATCGCATGTAACCCGCGTAAAAATAATAAGTAGGCAATACTTGTGCCTGCTACACCCATCACAAAGAGTGGTAGCCAATTACTCGGAATCCCAATCCACTCGACGCCTAAAAAGAGTGAAAATGGTAACAAGATGACGCCACACATCGTAAATGTCATCGCAACAGAAGGTAATGCTGCTTCTTTTTCTAACAATACTTTACTAACATTTGTATAGGTTGCAAATGCAACTCCAGCGCAAAGAGCGCATAGAATGCCACTTGGGACAATTGTTGTTTCGCCTTTACTTGTAAATAACAGTACACAACCGATAATCGCAAAGCATGTCGCAAATGCCCATGTTCTAGTTGGTCTTGTTTTTAAAAAGAGCCATTCAATTAAGCCCGCAAAAATCGGTGAACTACCAATCGTCACAACTGTTCCTACTGCGACACCTGTTAAATGTACAGATGTAAAAAAAAGTGGTTGGAACAAAGCCATCGACAATGCAGCGAAAAAAGTTTGTTTCCAAGACCACGTTCGAAATGCTATCTTTTTCAAAAGAATCGCGATGATTAATAAGATTCCTCCACCAATTAATGAACGCATCATCGCAATCGGAACAGGATGAATGCCTTCTGTTAAGTATGTTTGTATTGTACCAACTGTTCCCCATAAAACAGCTGCACACAACACGAGTATGTATGGTATCGCCTTCATTATATATTCCTCCAATCCCCTATTCTACTTAAATATACCAATTAAAGTTTTATTGAGGCAAGATATGTTTTGCATTATACTACAATAGAAGGTAGGTGTTTCAATGTATAAAACAATTGCCGAAACCGCAAAAGAGATTAATATGCCCGAATCACAAGTCATGCGCTATGTGTTAGAAGGACGCATTCACTCGGTTCATGACGGACAGGATTTTTTAATTAATACACAACAATTTGACACATATTTTGAACAACTTGAACAAGTAAAACACGAGATTGAAGTATGGAAAAATACGCCGATTCCTGAAGATATCGATGTAAAAGATGAAGACTAATACAAAAAAGAGAAACCGTCATGCCAAATCACACGACGATTTCTCTTTTTTTATTGTTTAACTATTAAGGAACCATCCAACCTAATACATTACTTTGTAAAAACGTAATGATACAAATACATAGTAATAGAATAATACTATATTTTAATGTGAAACGAAGTAACTCTGATTCACGTCCGACTAATCCAACAGCTGCTGCTGCAACTGCAATGGATTGTGGTGAAATCATCTTACCTGTTACACCACCAGATGAGTTCGCTGCAAGTGCTAATACTGGATCCATTCCTACATGCCCTGCTGTTACTTGTTGTAACTTCGCAAACATTACGTTCGCTGATGTATCTGAACCTGTGATAAATACGCCTAACCAACCAAGTACAGGTGAGAAGAATGGGAATAATGCGCCTGTTTTTGCTAACACAAGTGCAAGTGTCGTCATCATACCTGCTGCATTCGTTACATAAGCATAAGCAACTACCGCACAAATTGTAACGATTGGGAACTTGATTTCATTTAATGTTGAAAATAATGTTTGCCCCCATACTTTAAAGCTCATACCAAAGATGAATTTTGTAATGAAGCACGCAATAAAGATGGCCGTACCTGCTGCGCCTAATAACTCTAATTTATAAACAGCCGCAATCGGTAATTCTGTCATACCATCGATAATTTGATTATTTACAAAAGGTACTTCAGGTGTGAATGTTAGGAATTTACCAAGTGAATTAACAGCGCTTAAAATTGCGTTACTTCCTTCATAATGTCCTGTTAAAGCTGTTTTGATTGTTGGAATACCCCATAACGAGATTAAAGCTGTTAATAAGATAAATGGTGACCATGCTTTAAAGATTTTACCTGCTGAATATTTTTCAACTTGTAATGTTGCTGTTTGCTCTTCACTTTTAAAACGATAAATTGTTTTTGGTTGCCAGAACTTCATGAATACTGCTAATGCTACAAGTGACACTAATGCAGAAAGTACGTCTGGTAACTCAGGTCCTAAGAAGTTTGAAGATAAAAATTGTGTTACTGCGAATGTAATACCTGATACAAGAACTGCTGGTAATACTTCGATTGTTTTTTTCCATCCCGTCATAATAAATACAAGGAAGAATGGAATGAAGATTGATAAGATTGGTAACTGTCGTCCAACCATTTTTGAAATTTCTAATGCTGGAATACCTGTTGGTCCTTCCATCGCAATAATTGGAATCCCAATTGCTCCGAATGCTACGGGTGCCGTATTTGCGATTAAACATAAACCTGCTGCATATAATGGATTAAACCCTAAACCGACTAGTAATGCAGCTGATATTGCTACAGGCGCACCAAATCCTGCTGCTCCTTCTAAAAACGCACCAAAAGAAAACGCTACCAATAATGCTTGAATACGACGGTCTTCTGTGATTGAAAGTACAGATGAACGAATAATATCAAATTGTCCTACTCTTACTGTGATGTTATATAAAAATACAGATGTGACAATAATCCAAGCGATTGGCACAAGTCCATAGACTGCACCTTGACTTGCTGACATAACGGCTGTTTTAACAGGCATGTCAAATGCCACAACGGCTAGAATAAGTGCGATTAATAACGTGGTAAGACCTGCGATATGCCCCTTCATCTTTTTAATGGCAAGTGCCCAGAAAAAATAAAGTATTGGAATAATAGCTACAAGCGCCGTCCACCATAAGCTGTCCCCTACAGCGGTGAAATTTTGCGTGAATGTCATTTTTTCTCCCCCTTATGTACATCGTTACGTATTGAATTTTCGATATTTTGAAAAAATTCAATATAACATTAGGTCATCAGATGACCTAATTAAGATTATATATTCAAAATATTAGAAAAAACAATCTTTTTTTCAAAAAATTTTAACTTCTCTTCTTTTCAGAAAAAAACTGTCTACTCTCTTTCATGCTATAATACAAAAAGAACAAACAGAGAAACGGAGTGTTTTACATGGAAATTACACAAATTGAACGCTGTCATAAACAAACAGATGATTTAATTGCTACAGAAGGTGCAGATTTTTTAGCTTCACCTATTCACTTTCTAAAAGAACATGATCAAGAGTTTTTATATATGGAATCACCACTTTTTGAAGAATTAAAGATGGATGCTGTTGTATTTGAATATGATGAGATGTTCGATGCATATACTGCTTTATTTGGTTTACGTTTACAGAAAAAATATGCTACTGCGATTAAAGAATATTTACACACTCATTTACGTTCAATTTTCGGTGCTTCTTCAGCTAGCTTTTCAGGTAATGAAGGACTGTGGGAGATTAATATTGCACTTACTGCTATTGAAGGATTTAAAGAAGATGGCACATTATTAGAAGCTCTTGTTTCACTTGAAAAATTCATGAGAGCATTTATCGATGAAGTAACTGCTAACTAAATCAAGTTCACAACAAAAAGCCAGAATCACGTAATAAAGCGTAATTCTGGCTTTTCTTATATTTTGCTATGACTTTCAAACGGGTACAACAACCGATTGTTTCGATAGCATACTCGCGTAATCTTCTACCATTACAGAAGCAGTTGGATACATACCTGCACCAGGACCTACTAATGTAATCTTACCGATATAGTTCGTATCAAGTGCGACTGCATTATCGACGCCATCAATTGCATATAACGGATGTGCTGCATCAACAAGTTGAGGTCCAATTTCTGCATGAATTTTACCGTTTTCATCAATAGAAACTTCTGCAATATGACGATATCGTTGGCCATTTGCATCTGCTTGTTGTACTTGTTCCAATGTAATTTCAGAAATACCTACCACTTTTACATCTTCCCAGTTCGGTTGTTTACCGAATGCAAGCGCACTTAAAATCATTAGCTTTTTGAAAGCGTCTTGTCCTGAAATATCATTGTATGGATCTGCTTCTGCATATCCTAAGTCTTGTGCATTCTTTAGAGCTGTTTCGAATGAAATACCTTCTGTACGCATTTGCGTTAAGATATAATTCGATGTGCCATTTAAAATACCTTGAATGTGTAATACATCATTCACACGTAAGATTGTCTCCATTGTTTTAATTACCGGTACACCACCTGCAGTAGTTGCTTCAAAACCTACTTGTACACCGTATTTTTTCGCCTTCTCTTGTAGCGCTTGACCAAATTTAGCAAACATGACTTTATTTGCAGTAATAACGTGCGCCCCTTTTTCAATTGCTGCATCTAAATAACCATATGCTGGTTCTTCTCCAACAATTGCTTCAAAGACAACGTCTAATTGCGGCAATGCTAAAATATCTTCAAAACGATTCGTTAATAAAGACGCATCTACACCTTCGCGCTCTTTTGAAACATTATGGACTAAAATTTTTGCTACTTCGATGTCCACACCCAGTGTTTCTTTCAATTGCTTTCGCTTTTCTTTCAAAATGTTAAAAATGCCTTCTCCTACCGTTCCGAACCCTAGGATTGCCACCTTCACTGCTGTCATATTGTTCGCCTCCAATGATTAAATTTAATTTGTTTATTTTGAACGTTCATTTCACAACTTAATGAAAATTCTAACGTATTTAAAGACATATTTCAAGAAAATTCTTTTTCAGAAGGACAATTGTTTTTTCTAAGAGGTCACTAAATACTGAATTTTAGAAAATAAAAGGAACTGCCTACAACGGATTGAGTCAGTTCCTTCTATTATATATAACTGGTTTTAGAACCTATTTTGCGACCACTGTTACTTGTTGGAATGCTTGCTCTAACGCATGAGTTAGATCTTCTGCATTTTCAAGGCCGATTGATAAACGAATGAGTTCTTCTGGCACACCTGATTGAATAAGTTCTTCTTCATTTAATTGTTGATGTGTTGTTGAAGCTGGATGAATAATTAATGAACGCGCATCGCCTACATTGGCTACATGTGAGAATAGTTCAATCGCATCAATGAACTTGCGACCTGCTTCACGCCCACCTTTAATGCCAAATGTTAAAACAGAACCTGCACCATTTTTTAAATATTTTTCTACGAGTGGCGCATACTCGCTATCTTCAAACCCATTATAGTGTACCCATTCCACTTGTTCATGGTTGCGTAAGAATGTCGCTACTTTTTGTGCATTTTCATTATGACGTGGCACACGTAAATGAAGTGTCTCTAAACCTTGTAAGAAGTTAAAGGCTGCATCTGCACTTAATGTCGGACCGAAGTCACGTAATAATTGAACGCGTAAACGTGTTGCAAACGCTGCATTCGGTGCATCCACACCATAGCGAATACCATGATAAGAAGCATCTGGTTCTGTATAGTCTGGGAATTTACCCTGTGTCCAGTCGAACTTCCCTGCATCCACTACAATTCCACCGATTGTTGTACCATGTCCACCAATCCACTTTGTTGCCGAGTGAATCACAATATCTGCACCATGTTCAATCGGGTTGCAGCCAATTGGTGAAGCGAATGTATTATCGACGATGAGTGGAATTTGATGTTCGTGTGCAATTTTTGCAAATGCTTCTAAGTCAACTACTGATAAACTTGGATTTCCGATTGTTTCAACATATAGCGCTTTTGTGTTCTCTTGAATCGCTTCTGCAAACTTCTCAGGCTCGCGTTCATCAACGAATGTTGTTGTAATACCGTAACGTGGAAGTGTATTCGCAAATAAATTGTACGTGCCACCATATAAACTATTCGCAGCTACAATATGATCTCCTGCACGTGCAATATTTAAAATACTAAATGAGATAGCAGCCATACCTGAAGATAGAGCGACTGCTGCTGTTCCTCCTTCTAATAAGGCAACACGTTTTTCAAACACATCAACTGTTGGATTCATAATGCGTGAATAAATATTGCCTGCTTCTTCTAAAGCAAATAATTTACGAGCATGTTCTGAATCATTAAATTGATATGCAGTTGTACGGTAAATAGGTACTGCAATCGCTCCTGTTACGGGGTCTGGTGATTGTCCGCCATGTACGGCTAATGTTTCTTTTTTGAATTCTGTCATATATGATTCCTCCTAAAATGAATTATGATGATGGACATCGGAATAAGGAATTATAGGAGAAGGATTTTATAAAAAAAGCCCTCTTCTTAGGTAAGAAGAGGGCTGTATCGAACATGGTCCTCCCCTTATCTGTCAGATCCGATAAAAAATCTGTAGGAATTAGCACCTTGGTTTCAAAAAAGAAACTGGTTGCTGGGCATCGCAGGGCCTATCCCTCCGCCACTCTTGATAAAGGTTTTAAACATATAATGTTTCCATCAATTTCTATCTAGTATAGTCATCTATTTTTCATTCGTCAATCTTTTTTCTGAAAATTTTTATTATACTGATTTAATTCTTTTAAAATGCAAAAATTATTTAAAAGTAACATAGAAGAAAAAAATTAAAAAATGAATCAAAGGTTTTCGAATAAGATGAGCATTTATGGTAGCATAGTCTTTGAATACAAATGACAATAGGAGTTGAATGAATCATGAATCAAGTAAAAGAATTATTACGTAGTCATACTTCTGTCCGTAAATATACAGGCGAAGAAATTCCAAAAGAAGTGGTATATGATTTAATCGAAACTGCACAGATGGCTGCAACATCACACTTTGTACAAGCATATAGTGTGATTCATGTGACAGATCCTGAGAAAAAAGCGAAACTTGGCGAATTATCGAATAATGATTTCCAATTCAAAACAGCTGGCGCTTCTTTCCTATTCTGTGTAGACTTCAAGCGCCTTCAAATTGCTGGTCAAAAATACGATATTGATATTACAGCTGATTCAGCTGAAAATGTCTTAGTCGGTGTAGCAGATGTTAGCTTATTTGCTCAAAACTTCGTCATCGCAGCTGAAGCTGAAGGCTACGGTATTTGTTATATTGGTGGCGCACGTAATAATCCAAAAGAAATTAGCGAATTATTCAACCTACCTGAATACGTCTTCCCGATGTTTGCGATGACAATCGGCAAACCAACGAAAACAAATGATACAAAACCACGTTTACCAGTGGAAGCAATTGTACATGAAAATGGTTATGACGTAGAAAAATATGACGCACTATTAACACAATATGATAAAGAACTTGGCGAGTACTACTTAAACCGTAATGCTAATCAAAAAGTAACGAACTGGACGAAACAAATGGCGGATTACTTAGTAAACCAGCAACGTCCATTCATTAAAGATTTCCTTGCTTCACAAGGCTTCACGTGGAAATAGTCTAAATACAAGAAAGAATCACACTTACGATTGTGCGATTCTTTCTTTTTATTTTTTCAATTGAATCGATACTTCAATATGATTTAGTTGTTGTTCTAAATCATATAAAGCTTCATATGCTTCATCAAGTGTCACGCGTTCAAAACGAATTTGGTCACCTGGCTTCATTTGCCCGAAACGATGTAAGTCAGCTGAAATCACCTGCCCAATTCGAGGATAACCACCTGTTGTTTGACGATCTGCTAATAAAATGATGGGTTGTCCATCATTCGCTACTTGAATCGTTCCATTCGTTACTGCTTCTGAAACCATCTCTTGTTGCACATCTTTTTGAAGCTTAAATCCTTTTAAACGATACCCCATACGGTCAGATGACATAGCAACATCAAAATGAACACGTTCAAAATTTTGTTGTGTAGCTGTTGTGAACCATTGATATTCGTTCCCTTCGACGAAACGAATACGATGTCTTTTACGTGCTTTTTTATAAAAATCAGGTCGGACATGCCACGAAACTGTACTAAAATATCCGTTTTCAATCGGTAATACAGGTGTATCCCAATTTGTATTCATTAACTGTATTTCATCTTGTTCTTGAAGCGCACTTCCATTTAGACCGCCCATATTTGCGCGCAAGTATGTACTTTTACTTCCAAGCTTTTCTTCTATTAAAAAACCATGTTGCACAGCAAGATAACTTCTCAACCCTTTTTTTGCACCTTTAAAGCGGAGTGTCTGATTAGCGCGAACGAGTACAGGTCGCCACTGTGGTACATCCATCCCCTGAATTGTCGGTGTTAAGTCACCACCTGTAATCGCAATATACGTATCTTCTGAAAAATGAAATACCGTACCGCGCATCGTTACTTCGATACACGCTTCGTGCTGATGATTCCCTAATAAACGATTAGCAATTTTAAGTGCAAAAGAATCCATCGCCCCGCTTACAATAACGCCAATATTTTGATAGCCGATTCGTCCAATATCTTGGATTGTTGCAAGTGTGCCAGCTTTTAAGCAAGTGATTGACATAGACTTTCTCCTTTCAGCGCATGATATTCTTCAATTGAAATAGGATAGAATCGAATCCAGACACCTGCTCGTAATAAGGTAGGATTTTCTGCTTCTGGTGTAAATAAAGCTGTTGGTGTACGTCCGATGATTTGCCAACCACCCGGTGTTTCAATTGAATACACCCCTGTTTGTGAACCTGCAATCCCAACAGATCCTGCTTCAATTTTCAAACGTGGTGTTTGTTTTCTTGGTGTTGCTAATGATTCGTCTAGTCCGCCTAAATACGGGAACCCTGGTGCGAACCCTAACATATAAACAAAATAATCACGTTCTGTATGTTTTTGAATCACTTCTCCTGGCGTGATGCCATGATAGTTTGCGACTTCTTCTAAATCAGGTCCAAATTCACCACCATAGCAAACAGGAATTTCAACTACCTCTTCCATCTGTTCTGTAACAGTTATTTCTTGCTGTAGAATAATACAGATTTTTTCTTCTAACCACTGATATGGATTTTGTCGATTGTGTATTTTCTTCTTCACATCTAGTGGGTTAAACAAAACCGTAATCACTTGAAACGATGGTACGATTTCTTCATACGGTAACTCCGCATCCTCTATATGTTGAATCAATAATTGCATCATATGATACTGTTGAACGCTCATCGCTTCGTTAAATTCAATACGAATTGCAGCATCTCCCATTGGCGATATTGTTGTGTATTCACTAAATCGCATGTCGTCACCCCTTTTCCCGAATTTCGGAATTTTAATTCTGAATATAGGAATAATTATAGAATTATTCAATTATTTTCGCAATTATTTTTTAAAATATCGGACTATTCAAGCTATACACACTTTTTATTTTATGGTATTATTCGAAACATAAGTTTCTTAAAACGGAACTAATAAACTGAATTACGGACTAAAATGGGGATAAAGGAGTTGATATCATGTTTCAAGTCGACTTGAACTGCGATTTAGGTGAAAGCTTTGGCGCATACAAAATGGGCAATGACGAATTAATATTAGATTATGTTACGTCAGCCAATATCGCCTGTGGTTTCCACGCTGGTGATCCACATGTCATGCGAAAAACAGTAGAGCTAGCACTTGAAAAGAACGTCAAAATTGGGGCACATCCTGGGTTTCCAGACTTAGTAGGTTTCGGTCGCAATGCGATGCATCTATCACCACACGAAGTTTTCAACATTGTCACGTACCAAATCGGGGCATTACAAGCTTTGACGACTGCTTTCGGTGGAAAATTAGAACATGTCAAACCACATGGCGCACTGTATAATTTAGCAGCAAAAGATGAAAGCCTTTCCACTGCTATTGCAGAAGCGATTTACGCAGTGAATCCTGAATTTGTCTTATATGGCCTTTCGGGAAGTGAACTCATTAAAGCAGGTGAAAAAATCGGTCTCAAAACAGCGAGTGAAGTATTTTCGGACCGTACCTATCAAGCTGATGGCTCGTTAACATCTCGTACATTACCAAATGCACTTATTACAGATGACCATCAAGCTGTTGAACAAGTATTGAACATGATTACAAAAGGAACGGTTCAAACCGTTCAACAAACAAGTTATCCAATTGTCGCAAATACCGTTTGTATCCATGGGGATGGCGTACACGCACTACAATTTGCACAATTCATTCATCAACGATTAACGGAGAGTGGGATTCAAGTTACACCGTTCCGTTAGAACAAAGGGGAGTTTCATATGGAAAAAGTCGACTTACATACACAGTCATCGACAAAAAAGAAAGCTGGCGCTAGTGTCCTATTAGGTGCCGCATTCTTAATGGCCACATCATCAATCGGTCCTGGATTTTTAACACAAACAACGATTTTCACAGATCAACTACGCGCGAGCTTTGGTTTCGTTATTTTAATCTCTCTCTTACTCGATGTTTTTGCGCAAATGAACGTTTGGCGCATTATTGTCGTATCGGGTTTGCGCGGGCAAGAGATTGCGAATAAAGTACTACCTGGTCTAGGATTCGTTCTAGCCATCTTAATTGTTTTTGGTGGACTTGCTTTTAATATCGGGAACGTCGCCGGTGCTGGTCTTGGTCTGAACGCAATGCTTGGACTTGATGTAACAACTGGCGCTGCACTAAGTGCGATTTTTGCCATTATTATTTTCTTATTCAAAGAGGCAAGCAAAATTATGGACCGCGCTGCACAAGTAGCTGGTGGTATTATGATTCTTCTGATGATGTACGTAGCGATTTCAACAGCACCGCCTGTTGGTGAGGCAGTGATTCGTACATTCGTACCAACGGAATTAAGTATTTTTGCCATTGTGACATTGGTGGGTGGTACTGTCGGTGGTTATATTACATTCGCAGGTGGTCACCGTTTACTAGATGCTGGATTAAAAGGCACAAGCGCAATTCCAGAAGTGAATAAAAGCTCGATTACAGGGATTGCTGTAACAGGTGTTATGCGTGTTCTTCTATTCCTAGCTGTATTAGGTGTTGTATCACAAGGGGTTAAATTAGCTGCAGATAACCCTGCTGCTTCTGTATTCGAAAGTGCTTTAGGTACTGCTGGTTTCCGTATTTTCGGTGTGATTATGTGGGCTGCAGCTGTTACTTCAGTTGTCGGCGCTGCTTACACATCTGTATCATTCATTAAAACATTCCATAAAAATATTGCTAAGTATGAAAACTGGATTATTATTGCGTTTATCGCGATTTCAGCTCTTGTCTTCATCTCAGTTGGTAAACCTGTCAATGTACTTGTATTAGCTGGTGCATTAAACGGTCTAATCTTACCAATCGCACTTGGCACATTATTAATTGCTGTTCATAAAAAATCCATCGTGGGCGATTATAAACATCCAAAATGGCTAACGATTACAGGGATCCTTGTTGTCGTATCAATGGGAACACTTGGCTACATGACATTGGTTGAACAAATTCAATTACTAATGAAATAAGGAGTGAACGAGAATGGATTACGCAAACTTATCACCTGCTGAAATTCGCAAGTTAATTCGCGAAAAGCAGATTACAGGTCCAACAGCTGGTCATGCACTTGGCTATGCACAGGCAAATTTAGCTATTTTAAAAAAGGAACACGCTTTTGATTTTCTCTTATTTGCACAACGAAATCCAAAAGCCTGTCCAATTTTAGATGTAATCGAACCTGGTGAAGTCGCACCAAAAGGAATCGCTAAAGATGCAGATATTCGTACAGATATTCCAAAATATCGCGTCTATAAAAAAGGTGTATTCGTTGAAGAAGTAACGGATTTATATGATTACTGGTCAGATGATTTTGTCTGCTTCTTAATCGGTTGTAGTTTCTCTTTTGAAAATGCACTACTGAATAACGAGATTGATGTACGTCATATTTCAGAGGGCTGCAATGTACCGATGTATAAAACAAATATCGCTACGACACCTGCTGGACTTTTCGAAGGTCCGACCGTTGTTTCAATGCGTCCGATTCCTGAAGCAGACGTAGTACGTGCAGTTCAAGTAACTTCACGCTTCCCTTCTGTTCATGGTGCGCCGCTTCATATTGGTAATCCTGAAACAATCGGTATTCAAGATCTTTCAAAACCCGACTTCGGTGATGCAGTAACCATTAAAGAAGGCGAAGTACCTGTATTTTGGGCTTGTGGTGTTACGCCTCAAGCAATTGCTATGCATGTAAAACCCGATTTAATGATTACACATGCACCTGGACATATGTTTGTAACGGATATTCGTGACGAGCATTTAGGGATTCTATAAAATTCAATTTAAAAGCCAAAGAGCTTCGACATTGTATATGTCGAAGCCCTTTTTTAGAATGAAATTCAATCAAAAACTTTAAGAAAAAACTAAAACCAGTAACGTAATCAAAGCTAAGGTTCCTTGTTTAAAAAATATGCTTATATTTGAACTAGAATATGCACCATATAACGCCACTAAAACAATGTAAATCATATTAATTATAAGTAATTCCTGTCCATTATCTGAGATAAAAGCTGCATATAAAATAACTAAACCAATAAGACCGTTATAAATACCTTGATTTTTCATAAGTAGCTTAATTTTATCGCTGCTTAATTCTTTCTTCGTAAAATTAAATGTTTTAGATGTTCGATCTGAACTAGTTGCTAATGTTTCTAGGTACATAATAAATAGAAACTCAATAGCTACTAATGTACTCAACACTTTAATCACAATATCCATTAGCACACCGTCCTTTCTATATATTTTTATAACTTTATCATCTATATAGTAAATAGATAACATAGCTATAAGTGAATTATTCTTCCTATCCATTCCCTATCATATTATTTTTTGTTCCACTAGAAACTAAACTTTTAAAAAAATTATTCTACCTCAAAATATAATGGAACACTTAATCACCCTTTACTAATTGATAAAAATATATGTTTAATGTATTGAATCAAATACATCATTTTTAGTTTTTGGTTTAATGATAAATTTTGTTATAACGTACAAGAAAATAAATAAAGAGCATGCGATTGATGTCCGTTCACTTGTCACAACTGTCGATTGTATTCCTTGTAATCCAATGAATACTTTACAAGCAAATGATAGTAGGAAACCCACTTGCGCAAAAATTGTCAGATATTTTGCTAACTTTTCTCTAAAATCCACTATTTCCACTCCTTTCCTATTTATTATACTTGATACATATAAAAAGTGTGGAATGAGACATAACACTCCCCTTCCTTCTTTAGGGTTCTAAACAAAAAATCGGAACCGCATTATGGCGCGATTCCGATTTTTCTTATGCTCATATGAGATGGTGTTTCTACACTGATATCTCATCTTCTATTTCAAACGCGTATTTTATTAGTAACCATACTTACTAGCAAATTGTTGTGCAATCAGTTGAACTTCTTGTAATTTTTCTGGTTTTAATAAAAGGAGCATTTTAGGAACGAATTCTTGAATATCTTGTTGTGAGAATGTACCTTCATCTTGCTTTTTAAAGTTTTCTAGAAGTATTGCGCGTGCTTCCTCTTCTTTTCCTTCTTGCACTCGTTCTAAAATGAACTGTAAAAACTTTTCTTGTCCTTGTTGATCCATCATCTTATATCTCCTAAATTATTTAAATTTTCCCCTACGTAGGGATTTTCATCGTATCATAAATTATCCAACCAATCAGCACGATTAAAACGAATAGTGTTACATAGATTAATGTTTTTTTCATGAACATCACCTACTTTTCTTTTACTCCAAACATTGCACCAATTAAAATCCCTGCAAAAATTCCTATAATCATCGCTATTCCCGAATCAACAGAATGGGTGCGATTTAATATAATTCCTATAATCAGTAGTATAGAACCTAGTGTTCCTAATATGATCTTTTTCATCTTCATTCGTCACCTACTTTTTTAATTCGTTATACTTCTGGGCGATAACCTAATTTTAAAGAGATGTCGAGTGCTGCTTCTTTTGCTTTTGGAATGAATACAGCAAGATGTTCTTCTGCGTAATTCGTTTCAATTCCTGCAATACTAATCGCTGCAACAACCTCACCTAAATGATTAAAAATTGGGACGCCAACTGCTGCAGTAAAATCTTCTAGCTCTGAAAAACTCACCGTATATCCTTTATTTCTCGTTTCAGAAATCGAATGACGAAGTGCTTCTTCTGACGTGATGGTTCCCTTTGCATAAGCTGTTAATTCTACTCGCTTCAAATAGTCTTCTCGTTCCGTTGGTGGTAAAAACGACAGAATGGCTCTTGCACAAGCACCTGCATAAAGAGGTGTACGGCGACCAATTGTTGTATAAAGACGAACCGGTTGAATCGACTGTAACTTTTCAATATAAACTGCTTCATCACCGTCACGAATAATGAGGTTGATAGCCTCTCCTAAATCCTGATGTAACTTCTCCATCGCTGGTAATGCCACTTGGCGTAAATCAATTCGTTCAGAAACAAGATGTCCGAAGCGTAAAAAAAGAATGCCTAAACTATATTTCCCGTTCGCATCTTTATCTAACAGACCCATCTCCTCTAACGATTGCAACATACGATAGACAGATGTTTTCGGTATTCCTGATAATTCGATAATTTCATTAAATGTTAATTTCGCATGATTTATAAATAAATTAAGTATTTCCATTGAGCGTACAACTGTTTTATTTTTACTTTGCATACTAAATACTCCTTTTTTAACCTATAGCTTTAGTATAGCATCATTCAGTTAAAAAGAGAGGAACCACATCGTATGCGATTCCTCTGTTCATTTAGTACTTTACGTTACTCTTTTGTCTTCTTTTCTTTTGGCTTTAATGTCGTGATTGTTAATTCTTTTACTTGTTGGAATACTTCCGATGTTGCTAAATACGTGAATTTCACTTTATCGCCTTCTTGTAAATAGACTGCAAGTGGAGCGACTTCTGAACTCACTGTATAGTTCGTCTCGTCATCTAGAAGGAATGTAACATTCGTGAAGTCTCCTGCTGTTTCTTTATATACGCGTAGTACAGTTCCTTCACCCTGTTTTTCTTTTTTCGTCGAGTTACCGTTTACTGTACTCGTACCTGTTCGACTTAGAACGTTTTTATATTGGCGAAGCGCTTCATTTGGTGTCGTTGCTGTCACAGCAATTTCAGGATTGGCTGCTGAAACGATATAGTAATTTTGTAAGAAACCATTTGAATCTAATACAGGTACTAGCCAACTTGTTTCACCATAGAAGTTATAAAGTAATGGCATAGAACCCGACCATTTTTTCTCAACGAATTTCTTTTCAACTACTTGCAGTGCCCCTTCTGAATCCATATACGATTCATCACTATTACCTGTGTAATACGTTCCTTGACCTGTACGTGCATTCGTTAATGAATAACCAAGCATGGAGTCCACGCCTTCTTTTGGACTTGTAAAGTCAGTGAAGTAATACATCTCGCCATTCTCATCAAATACAGGGCTAACATTTGCTTCTACACCTTCATCTGAAGGAATTTTAATGTCTTTTTTACCGAAAATCGTGTTCCAATAACCATGTACATAATTACCGAAATAACTATTTTGTAAGCTCACAGCCTCTGGTGAAACTGCTCCATCTATAAAGCTTGGAACGTCTTTTAATTTATATTTTTTGATGTCACCATTTTGTGCATTCACCATGACAATCCCTTGTGGTTTAAAACCATTACGTGCCGAAATGAAGTCACCATACGTACGAATATAATACGGTGTACCATCATTATCGATTTCAAGTTGAACATCTCCGTTGAAAATAGTTAACGGGTTGTGTAGACGCATATAACGCGCAACATGATTATTTAAGTAAGCAGATGGAACATATTTCATCTCTTTTTCAACAAATTTTGGATTCGCTGATGAATCTGTCGCGCTTAATACGAAGTAACCCGGTGTTGTTTTCCCTTTGAACCATTTGAAAGCATCTGAGAATTCAACAGGCGCAACATAAACGTAGTCATCATTAATTTTTTGAATTTGTAAATTTCCAAGCTCATAGTAACTTGTATTTGGTACTTGACCAAAAGCTTTTTTCATCTTGTTGCGTGCATATTTTGGCGGTACGCTCGCTGGTGTTTTTGTTTCGTCGAATGCTTTTAATTCGACCTCTGTTTTCATCTTAGCTGATTCATATTTTTCATCTGCATTCATCATCGGTGCAGAGAGCATATAAGCTGCGACACCAATACCAGCTAAGCCAATTAACCCTTTAATCTTTCGCTCGAACCCTGTTGATAGATAAGCACCCGCAAATGCGACAATCGCTACAACAGGCCATACTGCTGTCCAGTTTAAATCCATCATCGTTATGTATAGCGTAATCATGGTCGCAATGGATGCTACAAGTAAAATACCAATGAAAAATAATGCTTTAAATTTAAAATTGAAGCTACCGTCCTTCATTCGACTAGAAATCGGAACAATTAATATGCCGATTACAGCGGCTAATGCGACTGCAATGATAAAAGTCATCGTCATTTTGTAAAAAACCTCCCTTTCCTCTTGCATTATTTACGTGAAGCGAAGGAAAAAGTTTCAAAACCTCTTGAATTCACAAATTCGGGGTATATTCAAATATGACTTCATACGAGGAGGTTGATCTATGAAAGAACATACACTTTGGATTACAGCATTCATATTTAGTATTCTTTATTTATTCTTCTTACCAAAAGAAGTTTCATACTTTTACGATATCCTTATCCCAACAATCCCAACAATTTGCCTCTTACTTATTGTCTTCACTTCAAAAACGCTGGAAACAGCTCCCTATGATCGTTTTATCCTATTTGGTTTGCTATTCTTCATTGCCGGTCAACTCACACACCCTTGGTTTATCATCGGTTTATTCTTCTTCTTAATCGGTCACCTTTTTTATATTCGTGCATGCTTAACACTCCGTCAAACAGCACCATCTAAAATTGCGACGCTCTGTTTATTATTTTATGGAATTCTGCTTGCTGCATGGGTGGGCGGGAATATTTTTAAAAGTGGGGCTATTCTTTTAGGTCTTGTTGTCCTTTTCTATATCGCCGTTATGCTCACAATTGGGTGGGCGGCGATTCAAACGCGCAAATGGGTTCTATTATTCAGCGCCTTCCTTCTTATTGTGTCGGATTCTATTTTTATGATTAATATGTTTGTGACAACCATTGACGGTGCAACACAGTGGATATTGGGGACTTATTTATTTGCACAATTTTTATTTATTTTTCATTTTCCTGAACATTTCGAAATCCGTAAGAAAGTGTTAGAATAGTAGCAATGCTTCAACAATTAAGGAGGATGCTACAAATGAAAGAAAAATTAATCGAACGCTTAATTCGCTATGCGAAAATTGATACACAATCTTGTGAAACAAGTGAGACAACACCTTCAACATCTAAACAATGGGATTTACTTCATGTATTAGAAGAAGAGCTAAAAGCAATTGGTATGTCAGATGTAATGGTGGATGAGAATGGTTACCTATTCGCTTCACTACCTGCCAACACAGATAAAAAAATTCCAACAATCGGCTTTTTAGCACATGTTGATACAACAACTGATTACACAGGGACAAATGTGAATCCGATCCGTCATGACAACTATGATGGAAAAGCGATTCAATTAAATGAAGAAGTCGTTCTATCACCAGAAAATTCACCTGAACTGGCGAATTATGTAGGTCAAACATTGATTACTACAGATGGTACAACACTTCTAGGTGCAGATGATAAAGCAGGGATTGCCGAAATTATGACTGCAATGGAATACTTAATCGAACATCCAGAGATTAAACATGGTGAATTACGTGTTGCATTCACACCAGACGAAGAAATCGGTCGCGGTCCACACGCATTTGACGTTGAGCGCTTCAATGCAGACTATGCTTATACAATGGATGGTGGTCCACTAGGTGAATTAGAATACGAAAGCTTTAATGCAGCTGGTGTCAAATTAACAACTTTCGGTACAAACGTACACCCAGGTAGCGCCAAAAATAAAATGGTTAACTCAATGACAGCCGCAATTAAATTCCAAGAGATGATGCCAAAAGACGAAGTACCTGAATTAACAGAAGGTCGTGAAGGCTTCATTCATTTAATGGAATTTAACGGTTCAATTGAAAAAACAACATTACACTACATCGTTCGTGACCATGACCGTGCAAAATTTGAAGCGAAAAAAGCACTTGTACAACAAGCTTTTGAAGCACTTCAAAAAGAATATGGTGAAGATGCCGTTCAATTAGAGATGAATGACCAATATTACAATATGGCTGAAAAAATTGAGCCTGTAAAATTCATCGTTGACCTTGCGGAAGAAGCAATGTTAAATTTAGGTATTACACCGATTAAAAAAGCGATTCGCGGCGGTACAGATGGTTCTCAACTATCATTCATGGGCTTACCAACACCAAATATTTTTGCTGGTGGCGAAAATATGCATGGTAAATATGAATATGTATCTGCTGAAACAATGGAAAAAGCAACAGAAGTTATTTTAGAAATCGTGAAGTTATACGAACAACGCGCTTAATCGCGTTTGAAAGGGGTTTGGGTATGAAAGAAATTGTAATCGGTATTTTTGCTGCCCTCTTCTTCGCCGTCACATTCATTTTGAATCGTGCGATGGAATTAGAGGGTGGTAGTTGGTTATGGAGTTCGTCTCTGCGTTATTTCTTCATGCTCCCTTTTCTTTTGATCATCGTGGCAGCTCGTCGTGGGCTGCCTAAGATGACAAAAGAAATTAAACAAAATACAGGTGCTTGGCTACTTTGGAGTTTTGTAGGTTTCGTACTATTTTATGCACCACTGACTTATGCTGCTGCATATGGACCAGGTTGGCTTGTATCAGGGACATGGCAATTCACTATTATTGCGGGCGTATTACTCGCTCCACTGTTTTTTATACATATTGAACAGAAAAAAAATCGTCAGAAAATTCCGTTTAAATCACTCCTTATTTCATGCATTATATTAGTTGGGATCATCTTAATTCAAATTCCAAGTGCCGCAACTGTTTCAAAAAAGGCGCTCTTACTTAGTACGTTACCTGTCATTATCGCTGCCTTTGCCTATCCACTTGGTAATCGTAAAATGATGGAAGTCTGTGATGGTCGACTTGATACATTCCAACGTGTACTCGGGATGACGATTATGTCGATGCCTGCATGGATTATACTCGCTATCTATGCCAGCTTCACTGTAGGTGCACCAAGTAGCTCACAAGTATTCCAATCATTCATCGTGGGGATTAGTTCGGGTATTATTGCGACTATTCTATTCTTCATTGCGACAGACCGCGTACGCGACAATCAAGGAAAGCTTGCGGCAGTTGAAGCAACTCAATCTGCTGAAATTATTTTCGTTATTATCGGTGAAATGATTCTACTCGGTATCCCACTTCCTGCTCCACTTGCACTTGTTGGTTTACTCGTTATTATTTTCGGTATGCTACTTCACAGTTATCACACGATGCTCATGAACAAAAATGCTATTTAGCGATACAAAGAGGTTGCTCATCCTAGCGACCTCTTTTTTATGAGAACAATAAAAAAACCAACAGAGTGGCGAATCCCTGTTGGTTCTATGCTATACCGAGCTATTCCATAACGTTTTGAGGGGGGTTATGAATACTCTGTTATTCTTCATCAGCTCTTTTTGGAGAAAAGTGGCTAATGTCCTCTGTATTTCTATTTTCGAGGAGAAGTAATTTGTTTATATGATAATGATAATCGTTATCAATTAAATAGTCAATAGATTTATTAAACTTTTTTCGTGTATAGTTGGTATAAGGGGGAGAAATATGACACGTTTATCACAAGACCAATTACAACAACTACATGCATATAGTAATTATGTAGATGTAGAACAACCTTTTTTATTTAATTTACAACAATTATTAGATGATGACTTTTTAGAAGATGCTAAAAATATATGGAAAGCAGTTAGCCAAAGCGACCAAGATGCAGTTGCGATTTCGTACTTCACAAGACGCTACGGTATGTTCATCTCCATGCAATTTTATATGCTCACCGTCTATGACGAAATGTGGATGGGGAAGTTCGAAAACTTACAATTTGGCGTACGAGAAGAATTCGGTCGTCCTTCTATTTGTATGTTCACACGTAGCGAAGATTGGGACATGATTGATGAAGATGAGCGCGAACAAGCTGTACATACCATTCTACTTGAGCAATGTCATCAGATTTTCTCACAACTAAAAAAGCTAGGCGGCGTATCCGTCTTAACGCACTGGGAGAATGTATTTGGTTATCTTTTATGGCATTACCATACGCTTCTTTCAAGTCATGCGACAGAAGAAGAGGCCAGAATATATTTAGATTTTCTTGAAGGAGATGTTGTATGGGAAGGAATTAGTGAACATTCACGTTTTCACACTTATACAGGCGGACAACACCCTTCCACACTCATTCACTTACCTGTTAGAAAGAGTTGCTGTTTTTCAAAAGACGTTCCGGGTTTACTGGCTTGTGGTTTTTGTCCATTAAAATAATACACGAAAGAAGAAATCATTTATTCCATTGATTTCTTTTTTTATTTTAGTTTAAAACGGGAATACTACAGTGAGTTCATACTTTACAAATTATGAGATTCTATTATACACTTGCAACATAAAGTTTCCCTAAAACAACTTTTTGTCGTTCACACAGATTAAGGAGCGCAGACTATGAAAAACAAACAAAAAACACCTTTATCCGCAAATGCTGTCTTACGCGGTGAGATTAAAGGTTTCAGACAGATTCTTCCCTTTTTAGGTCCTGCATTCATTGCAGCAGTTGCCTATATTGACCCTGGTAACTTTGCGACGAATATTACCGCAGGTTCTGAATATGGCTATCTACTCTTATGGGTCATTGTCGTTTCTAACTTAATGGCGGTATTGATTCAATCTTTATCAGCTAAACTTGGCATTGCGACAGGGCGTAACCTACCTGAAGTCGCACGTGATAATTTTTCGAAAAAAACATCGATTATGCTCTGGATTCAAGCAGAAATTGTCATCATCGCAACCGATTTAGCCGAATTTATCGGTGCAGCTCTTGGACTTTACCTAGTATTTAAAATTCCTATGTTACCAGCTGCTCTTATAACCGCGGTGGCTGCTTTTGGTATTTTAGAGCTTCAAAGACGTGGTGTTCGTACATTTGAAGCCATTGTATCCGGTATGGTTATGATGGTTGTGATGGCTTTTGCCTTCCAAACATTTTTAGCTGATCCGAAGCCAACGGAAGTATTATCTGGACTGTTCCCCTCTTTTGATGGTGTTGGTTCCATCTTACTTGCTACAGGGATTTTAGGGGCAACGGTTATGCCACATGCCATCTACCTCCATTCTTCTCTAACGCAAAGTCGAGTAATTGGACGTTCTGAAGCAGAAAAGAAAAAGATTTTCAAATTTGAGTTTTTCGATATTGTCATCGCAATGGTTATTGCAGGTGCAATTAATATATCGATGTTAGTCATTGCGGCTGCTTTATTCCATAAACGTGGAATGGATGTCAGCGATTTAGATGTTGCCTACCATGAACTCGGCTCATTAATCGGTCCTACAGCTGCAGTATCATTCGGCCTAGGATTATTAATTGCTGGTTTAGCAAGTTCAGCTGTTGGTACGATGTCTGGTGATGTCGTTATGCAAGGGTTTATTAATCGACGAATTCCACTCTACTTACGTCGTGCGATTACGATGGCTCCACCTATTCTCATTATCGCACTCGGTTTAAATGCCACTGTTGCTTTAGTATGGAGTCAGGTAATCCTATCATTTGGTATCGCATTCGCTTTAATACCACTCATTATTTTCACGAGTAACCCTAAAATCATGGGTGGTTTAGTGAATCGAAAATGGGTGACCTATACAAGTTGGGTAATTGCGGCTATTACGGTTGCACTTAATCTATTCTTAATTTACAGTTCGATTGTTGAATTAATTCAATCTTAATAAGTAAAAAAGATCTTTTTCTCTATTAGAGTGAAAGATCTTTTTCATTTCAAAATTCTAGATTATTCCGTCATTTTATACCTAAAACAGATGATTTGATTATTCTTCATCACTTTAGGGAATCGATATGGGTATAAATCGAAAGAAATCTGAAAATTTATGCTTCATTTTTTTTACTTTATGTTACAATTAATAGTAAGAGGTGATGAGATGGTTATATGGATTCTTATTTTAGCAGTCATCGATTTAATTGTATGGGGGTTCGCTTGGAGAGAGCTAGTGCATTATGGTCGTCGTCGTATGGAAAAAGCACCACGTCGTTTAGTCGTATTATTCGTACTTGGTATTGTTGTGACGATTGCTTTAGTTATTACATTAATTCAATTGCTGAGAATATTAAATTAAAATAGGTGGCATTTCAAATGAAAAGAAAAGCACACAAAATAGAATGAGGACAAGGTTTATGAATTACATAACCTGTCCTTATTTTTTATTGAATATATTTATTATTTAATAAAATGGATTGAATAGTTTTAGTAGGAATTTCAAACTCACATATTCCCATGAAACCTGGTGCAACTTCATACTTATCAAATACAATAACTAATTTATTATGATTATTAATATAAAAACTTTGGTTTCGATGAATTGATTTAAATGGATCAAATAATTCTTTTTTAGGAATCCCTCCCCCTTCAACCCAATAAATTTTTTCATTTTTAGATTCGACCACTTGTTTTTTCATCTGTTCTTTTATATTTTCACTAATAATATTTACATACGTATCATTTACAAATAAACTTGGTAATGTAATTATTCTCTCTTGCTTAAGATCCACTGTATCGTATTTTCGTGTTGTTGACGACGAACCTACTGTATTCACTTCGTAACGATATAAGGATAAAAGATTGTCAGTTTGTGTTACAACTTTATAGCCACTTTCTATCCCCATATTCCCTTGTTCACTCTTTTTCATATCATCCATATCTTTTTTGAATTCTTTATATAGCTTTTCGCCTTCTTCATTGTATTTCTTATTTAGTTCTTGAATTTCTCTTGAATCACTTTTTATATTTGGAACTTCAACATGTAATTTATAATTTTCTTCCTCTACCTCATATTTTGAGAAAGTTAACACTTTTACAATTTGATTCATCAATGGAATCGTTGCTATTTTTTTGGCGAAGACCGGACTTATATTAACTGTCGTAGCAAATAATGCAATCGCTGCTATAGCTCCTATTAAGATTTTATTCCAATAAGTTTTTCTTCTTTTTTTCTTCAAACTCTTTTCAATAATCCAATCTAGTTGTTCTGGTATATCCTCCTGTTCATAATATTTTTTCAATTTCTTTATATCTTTTTGATCCACTATAAATCCTCCTCGTTTTCCAAGTTAAGTTTTAATATCTTTAAAGCTTTATATAATCTCGATTTAACTGTATTGATATTTAAACCCAAGATATTCGCCACGTCTTCAATTTTTATATCTTCAAAATATCTTAATATAATTACTTCTTTATATTTTAAAGGTAGTTCATCCAAAGATTTTTTTAGATCAAAATTTTCATAAGAATTATTGTAAGGGGGTAAGTTATTTTCTAAAAATACATCTTCCATTACATACATTTTTTTATTTTTTCTTAAGAAATCAATTGCTGTTCTGATAACAATTTTATAAAACCAACTTTTTATGGATTGTAAATCCTTCACTTTATAAAGTGATTTCAAAGCTTTATGAATACTATCTTGTATAATATCTAATGCATCTTGTTCATTTTTCACATAACTATAAGCAAGTAAATAAAAACGCTTTTTATTCTCTTTTATAAAGGACACAAAAAACTGTTCCTTCTCTAGATCTTTCATCTTTAAGACTCCTTTTATTCATTTCATTCACACAATAGATTAGACGATTACACTTCTAGTAAAAGTTTAAAAAAATAAAAAAAAACAGAATGATTTATTAACCACTCTGTTTTTTATTTTTTTATAATTGTTTCACATGGAACAATTTGTTAAAGTGTTTGACCTACTGTTGTGACTGCATTAAAGAATAAATCGATAAAGCCGTCACGATTTACTGTGTGTAATACATGAACATTTGGTTCTTTTCCTGTTTTCTTTGCGAAATCAACCAATGTTGCTCCTTGTGTTAGTGAGCCATTCAACTCAACTTCGACAAAGTAATCATCACCTTTAAATAACTCTGGTTCAACTAGACACGCAACTGCACACACATCATGCACACGAATTTGTTCTTCAAATCCAGGTGGGTTAAATGGTGTTTGAGATTGTGTGAATGTATAGAAGTTCATCATATCTGCTACTTTTTCAGCGAATGGTGTACCTAAATTGCGTAAGCGTGTCATTTCATCGCGTGTAATGTAGGCTTTATGCGTTACATCTAAACCGCTCATAATAATTGGAACACCCGAACGGAATACTAATTCCACTGCGTGCGGATCAACATATGCATTGAATTCAGCTACTGTTGACATGTTACCACCAACTGCTGCTCCGCCCATCCAAGAAATCTGTTTAATGAATGGTTTCACTTCTGGATGTGCAAATAATAAAGCAGCCACATTCGTTAATGGGCCTGTTGCAACAATCGTAATTGGCTCTTCAGCGTTCATTAAAACATCGCACATCGCTTGAATCGCTGTACGGTCACTTGCTTGTAAAACAGGGTCTGCCCATTTTACATTACCAAGTCCACCTTCACCATGGATATCTTCTGCTACCTCTTGTTTACGGAACATTGGTTGCTCGATTCCTTTTGCAACTTCTACTTCTTTTTGAATGTATGTTAGGAAACTTAATGTGTTATAAGTTGTTTTATCAATTGTTAAGTTACCAGCCTCAACTGTTACTAATTTAATATCTAGTTCTGGACGCGCATATGCTAATGTCAGCATCATTGTGTCGTCGATACCTGGGTCACAGTCGATGATTACAGGGATTTTGTTCATGTGTAGATAACACTCCTTATATAATAGTTATCTTATTATATACTTTTTATTTCTCATACACTACATACCATTCATCATTTTCTTCGTACATTTTTGTCCCTACAAAGCCATTTTTCAATAATTTTTGTTGACCTTCTGTATCACGCATGACAATGGTCTCTTTTTTTACATATGTTGGATTTGGAGTGCGTAAATCTTTGAAAAATACATAGCGTAATTTATCTACATATTTAATTTTCAAGGCTTTTACAACTAGACCTTGAGAAAATTTATCTTTTAAACTTGGAATATTGTATGGTTGAACTGTTGAACATACATAGTCATAACGCGTTTGATCGATTCGTTCCATCGACCATTGCGCCATTTTCTTTTGTAGACCATATCCTCTATATTCTGGTGCTACATTGGAAATCTCTTGATAAAGTACGCGATGGAATTGATCTTCTGGAACACCACAATCATATCCTAGATGTTCTTCTTCTATTAGTGGATTTAATAGTGCGCGGAAGCCAATCATTTCCTCCTCTACGAAAACACCAATCATCATCTTTTCATCTTGTAGAATCGCTTCAAATTCTTCTGTCGTTAATGGTTGAAGGACACTTCGAACAGGCAATGCTTCATATACACGTTGCTGAAGTGCTTCGATTGCCTGTAAGTCATCCATTGTTAAATAACGAACAGCAAAAGGTGTTTCTCCTAAGTGACCTGTTAAAAAATATGTCATATCTGTTACCCCTTACCCTGTAATCTTCTCTGAAAATGCTGTTAATTCGTGAAGAACTGCTTCGTCAACATCTACACCAAGTCCAGGTTTTTCATTCAATTGAATGAATGGAATATCATACTTCAAGTTTCCGATATCCTTTGAAAATTTAATTGGTCCTGTTAATTCAACACTACCCATAATTTTTTTTGAGAAAGCTACGTGGAATCCAGCAGCTGAACCAACTGATGATTCAACCATCGAACCGATTTGACATTCAATCCCCGCCATTTCAGCCATTACAGCTAACTTCATGGCTGGGTAAATACCACCACATTTCATTAGTTTAATATTCGCTTTATCTGCTGCACGTTTTGCGATGACTTCACGCATATCACGCTCGCTACGTAAACCTTCATCAATCATCAATGTAATATCTGATTTCGCCTTAATCTCAACTAGACCGTCAATATCATTATCTTCTACAGGCTGTTCTAACCAATCGATATTTAAATCCTTCATACCACGAAGCGCTTTTAATGTCGTTGCTGCATTACCCCATCCTTGGTTAACGTCAACACGAATTGCGATATCTTGACCTACGCGTTCACGTACTGCTTTGATACGTGCTACATCTTTTGCTACTTCTGTTCCGACCTTCATTTTAAACGATGTATAACCAAGTTCCATCTTCTGAGCTGCTTCTTCAGCCATTTTTTCTGGTTCTCCGATTGATAATACATGTGTAATCGGGAATTTCTCATGATAACGGCCACCTAATAATTGATACACAGGTACATTCATCGACTTTCCTGCAATATCGAAACAAGCGATATCAATTGCTGCTTTGGCTGCTGGTGCTGGTTTTACAACATGATTCATCACATCATGTAACTTCTCAAATTGACGTGGATCTAAACCAATTACGGCTGGTGCTAAATGATTTTTTAAAACTTGGAATGTACTTTCCCACGTTTCCCCTGTAATATGTTCATCTGGAACTGCTTCACCATATCCAACAATTCCATCATCTGTCGTCATTTTCACGATAATCGATTGGATTGAATCATATGTCGCATAGCTGATGATAAATGGATCGATTAATGGTAAGTTAATAGCAAATAGCTCAATTTCTTTAATTTTCATAGATAAAAAACTCCTTTATAATAGATGTCGTTTAGTTGTCGTTAAATAACGAAAATAAAAAGCAAAGGAAGATGACCATGCACATTCGAATGGCATTAATCAGCTCACAAGCTTATCAAAAATACATTTCTAGTATCGCACAAAAAATAGCGGATATCCAACTAGATTTTTATGTGTATGAAGAACCGGAACAAGCAACACAATTACTACATGAATTACAACCATGTGATGCACTTATTATTGGTGGCTTTTTACCGTATTTAGAAGTGAAACCTTTGTTGCCTTCACTTCGTATTCCTTATACACATTTTATACAAGATGAGGCTACCATCTCTACTACATTATTAGCTGCTATAACCAAATATCATATTCCGCTCAATCAAATCTCCATTGATGTGATTGAACCAACATTCGTTACGTCTATTTTACAAGACATTCATCAGCTTGATACTCCTCCATATATTCATGATGCAACACAAGTAGACGTGGAACAACGTCATCGAACATTATACGATGAAGGGCATATACAACTGATTATTACTAGCGTACACCAATTATATGAAAAGTTAAAAGCAAATGGTTATCCTGTTATGCGTATGCAAGAATCGACTTCTGCAACCATTCAAAAGTTAGAAAAAATGCGTGATTCTGTTCTTTTGCAAAAATCAAATGCCAACCGTATGACAGCAGGTGTCTTAAAAATTCATCCAGAAGATGAGGCTGCTTTCATTCATTTTACGCAAGCCATCCATGCAAATTATACAAGGCAAAATACACATCGTATGGAATTATACACAACAATTGGTCACTTAGAACAACTACTACACAATGAAAAACAGTTAAAAGCCTGTCTCGCCTATTTTAAAAAACCGTATCAAATGGGTTTCGGCTATGGTGAGTCGATTTCAGAAGCACTTCAACATGCACAAGATGCTCTTCAATTTACAAAAACCGACGAAATCTACATTCTTGATGAATATAGTCGTTTATTAGGTCCTTACCCAACTCATCAAACGATTTTGCCACTCAAATTTGATAGTGAGAAGCAAAAAGAAATGGCTGAACGTACAAAATTAAGTGTACTCAGTCTTTCAAAAATGAGTTCATTCATTGAGGAACGCCATACAAAGCACTTTACTGCACAAGATGTTGCAGATCACCTACATGTAACAAGACGCACCGCTGAGCGCATGATTAAAAAACTATTAGAACATGGTTATTTAGCAATTATTTCTTCTGAAATGACATACAAAAAAGGTAGGCCACGTGCAGTTTACACTTGGATTGGCTCTTAATACTGGAAAAGCAAATCGCCAATAAGAGACGATTTGCTTTTTTACATTTATAATGCACTTGGTTCTAATGCTTTTTCTTCTTCGATTTCTTTTTGTTTTGCTTCTTCTAATTCTTCAGGTGTTAATTTAACAATCGCAAAACCTACATAAGCATAAATAATCGAAATAATTGGTACAACAAAGTTTAAAATAGCATATGGCGCATATTCAAATGCACTTACACCTAACGTTGCAAAAATGAATACACCACATGTATTCCACGGGAAGAATACAGACGTTAAAGTACCACCATCTTCTAACGCGCGTGATAAGTTTTTAGAATGTAACCCTCGATCTCGGTAAGCTTTTACAAACATACGCGATGGTACGACAATTGAGATATATTGTTCAGAACAAGTCGCATTTGTAAAAATACAAGCTGTAATCGTAGATGCTACTAGACTACCTGTTGATTTTGCCCATTTCATAATGACTTGAATTAATGATTTCAACATACCTGAGTACTCTAAAATACCACCAAATGTCATCGCGATAATCGTCATTGATACCGTACCCATCATGCCATCTAATCCGCCTTGATTGAATAGTTTATCAACTAATTCATTACCTGATTCTAAAACAAAACCACTTTGTAATGTTTCAAGTGCAAATTTTGTTGAACCGCCTTGAACCGTAATTTGTAATAAGAAACCCATCACAATCCCTGCAAGTAATGCCGGAATAGCCGGAATTTTCTTGGCTACCATGAAAATAACTGCTACAGGCACAATTAATAACCATGGTGAGATATAAAACGTCTCTTGTAAGACACGTAATGTCGTTAAAATACTTTCAGAGTTCATATTCACATCTGCAAACTTACGACCTAAAATACCGAAAACAATTAATGAAATAATTAATCCTGGAATCGTCGTATAGAGCATGTGACGAATATGATCGAATAATTGTGTACCTGTTAAACCAGAAGCTAAATTTGTTGTATCTGATAATGGTGACATCTTATCACCGAAATAAGCGCCTGAAATAACTGCTCCTGCAATCATTGGTGCAGGAATACCCATACTTAGTCCAATACCCATACCAGCAACCCCCACAGTTGCCATTGTAGACCATGAACTACCGATTGCTAATGCTACAATCGCACATAATAATAGAATTGTTACTAAGAACCATGCAGGTGAGATTAATTTCAAACCGTAAAAAATCATCGTCGCAACGACACCGCCACCAACCCATGCGCCAATTGTAAAACCAACAAGCATGATGATGACAACCGCTGGAAGTGCTAATTTAATCCCCTTATACATCATTTCTTCTACTTCTAACCATTTAAAACCATGAGCAATCGCCACAATCGCTGCTGTTACTGTACCAATAACAAGTGGTACGTGCGGGCTTGTCCCCAAAACAGCAACCGCTACAGCCATCGATGTAATCATGACAAAGAACGTTAAAATCGTCCATCTTGCTTTAATTTCTCTTTTCATCCATCTCATCCCCTTTATCTGTCTGAAAAATGAAAACATTCACTAGAATTAAGAATATCCGGTGAGTGGAAAGAGGTCAATGCAAAATTTTTGCACCAAAGCAGAAAGAAAACGATTACATAGACAGTATTTTTATTTGTAATAGCTAAACAATACAAATACAATAAAACGAATAAAAATTTATTTAAATGTATAAAAAACCACTTAATCAATTTGATTAAGTGGTCGAAATGTATTTTATTTTCGTGGTGTTTTCTTTAATAATGTAGCCAATACTTTTGACGCATCTACTAGAGCCTGTTGGTCAAATGTCATATGTGGGTGATGTAAACCAGGTGCTAAATCCGCTCCTACACCTAACATCGCAGCCTTTAGCTCTGGCTTCTTCACTGTATAAAAATGAAAATCATCCGCTCCCGGTGTATGGATCGCTTCTGTGCAAAATTCTTCACCTAGCGTTTCAACAATTGCTTCTTTTGCCATCTGTGCCGCTTCTTCAGAAACTTCTGCTCCTGGCGTATAATCATAAAAGCGCCACTCTAAATCGATGTCAAACTGTTGTTGAATAGCTTGCAACCCTTTATGGATAGCTGTTTTCATATCATCTAATAAAGCATTACTTTGCGCACGCAGATCCATCGCAAACGTCGCACTCCCTGGAATGATATTCGTACTTCCACCATCAGCAACTACTTTGGTTAATTTCGCTGAATGTGGTTCGAACGGTGAAAAGTGCAAACTATTTAGCATTTGATGAACAGCCATGACAACATCCAGTGCATTTTTGCCTTGATGTGGTCGAGCACCATGTGCATCAATACCTTTGATGCTTCCCTCTAAGAAATACGCTGCTCCATGGTGAATCGCTGGCGCAATTTTACCAAGTGGTAATTCTTCAATTGGACGTAGATGAACACCGAATAAATGAGATACACCGTCAACAGCCCCATGTTCATAAGCTGCAACAGCCCCATTTCCTAGTTCCTCTGCAGGTTGGAAAATGAAACGAACACGATGTGTTAATGGTTCATTTCGCAAACGAATTAATGCTCCTAACACCATTGTGATATTCGCATCGTGCCCACATGAATGATTCGCGCGCCATACACCATCTACTTCTTGCCACAAGGCATCGATATCTGCACGAACAGCGATAATTTCATCTCCTGTACCAATTTCTGCAACTAAACCTGGAATATCACCGAATAAACGATACTCCACTTGTAGTTCTTCCATAATCGAAGCTAATGTTTTTGTTGTTTCATACTCTTTCCAACTTACTTCTGGATGTTCATGAAAATGACGAAACCAATCGTAAATCTGTTGTTCTACTGTCAATTCTGTCATAACCGCACCTCATTAAACTTAATTTCGTTGTTTTTTCTTTAAATTTCGCATTGCGATAAGTTGATTTCGCTTACTCGCAATTTTATTATCACCAATTAACATTAAAATTTGTAGCATCGTAAATGGTAACGAGCGTCGTTTACGATAGGCAATATATTTTGGTCGCCACTCATTCGCATATTGCTCTTTCAAATAACGTAAGTCTTTTTTATTCCCAGATTCTTGTGCATTCACTAAAATCTGAGCTGCAATTTTCTCTGAAATTCCCGCATATTTAGATACACCAACATGTTTTAAATAAACCATTCCAATATTAATATATCGATAACCTTTTTCCTTCGTTGCAATTAACGAGCAGACTAACAAATAATCAAGTGCATGTGCTGGCATGTCTGTTTGTGTCGAACGCAATAAACTAATCGCAATCGTATGCTTTGGACCATCTAATTCTGTTAAATTTGCAAATGCGACAATTTCTTGTTGTTTGTTTCGTAATAAAACGATTGGACCATTATTTAAATAGCTCTCATTAAATACATAATGTTCACCAATTTGTTCTTTATCGCCTTGCCATATAGCTGAAAGTTCTGCTAACTCTCGTATAAATGTTTCAGAAAATTTCGGTTCTAACCATTCAAATGTATAACCAACTTCTTGCATTTCTTTTTGTAACTGTTTATATTGCTCTTTTTCTTCATGCGTTAAAACAACTTCTGAAATCTCTACATTTCCTTCTTCACCTAGTTTAAAAAAGTTATAGCCGTATCCGTATAAATACGGAATGAATGAATCACTGACTTCATAAAATACAGGTGTATAACCATAGTAATCTGCAAAGGCAATAAATTCCTCAATCGATGATTTAAAGTGCTTTTGATCACCAATCAAATCGCCTTGCACAATAAATTTATCTGCAGTAATACGGTAAGAGAACAGAACATTACGCTGTTTATTCCAAAAAATACATTGATGCATATGCTGTTCAAAATGATGCGCTTCTGTCACACCATATTTTGCGATATGCTTTGCTACTCCATCTTGATTTTCAACTAGATAGACACGCTTGAATTGGGTTCGATTGCGCTGCCATCGTTCAAACAGAACTACTGCCCCAATAACAATCAATCCAATTAATGCACTTTTAAATAAGTCATCAGGGTTACGAATAATAATCCCTTGTACATGTTCGGAAAGGTGGTGACGTAAATCCGACTTCACAATAATACCAATCACTAAATAACTTAGTAATACAACCGTAATAACGAATGTATTGAAAATACTGCGTCCCCATGTCTCTACATAACTCGTACGATAGAAACGATTGCGTGCAAAGTACAGTAATAGCGCTACAAAAATCATAAAGAGTGCTTGTCGATATTGAATACCTTTTACAATGAAAAGCGCAGCCGCAAATAATAAGACGAACAGTGTTGCTTTAAATGTGCGGCGGTCCTTATAAGAGATTCCGTTTGATAAGGCTAATAGTAGAAAGCCTGTCATAACCGATACTTGATGCGATACATTAATAAAAGGTAATGATGTAAGTTCTCTCACATACTTTATTTTTTCGATTGCACCCGGTGCAACACTTGAGATTAATAAACTTAAACCAGCTAAAAATACGAGTGCTGTCGCAATAATATGCATCGTACGTTCTAATAGTAAGTTTGGAATGCTATTATAACCTCTATTGAATGAACGCCAAATATCACGAATAAAGAGAACCAACCCAGCTAAGAACGGAATTGCATAATATCCAACACGATAGAATAGTAATAATACTAATACAGATTCTGAAGGAATATTTAAACTCGTAGCTCCCCAAATGAAAACTAAGTCAAAAGAGCCTAATCCTCCAGGGATCATACTGACAATACCGGCTGCTGAAGCAATAACAAACATCGGCCATAAATCGATTAAAGGCACATCAATATTAAGTAATTTTGTTAAAATAACGAGCATTGTGAAAGCACCTAGCCACTCACAAATAGATACAAATGTTAGTGCAACATCGCCTAGCAATTGATGTCTCGTCATTTTTTTACGCAGTAGCTGAACAATCGCGCGCACAATTAAAAACGGTGTATATAAACCGATAAATGCAGCTACATATAGTAAGAAAGGATGCTCTGTAAAAATTCGAATATCACGGAAGAAAATTAATAATAAATCCGCAAATAGTGAAATCCCTGCTAAATAAAAGAGCGTTACAGAGGCAATCATTTTAAAGAATGTCGTATTATCCATGTCTGGCTTTTTAAAGTAATGTGTACGCAAAAGTACACCTACTAAGCCACCAAATCCGATTAAGTTTGAAAATGAATTAATTATTAAAGATTCTTTCATAAGCCTTTTGATTGGCATTTTTAACTTCAGTTTTTTCATAATAAAAAAATCATAAAAAAACATTGGAAAAGCTAAAAAAAGCGGCACAACTGCGATTAATGCTAGCGTCCGAACATCAATTGAACCAAGTTGCCGCGCAATTTGAGCTCCATTTGCTTCTCTTACAATTTTGGTCAATTCGTGAATCGCAAAAAGCATTAAGAGAATCGGTAAAATAACTTTAATCCATTGAAAGATTTTTGAACGATTTATTTTCACCCGTCTCCCCCATTTACATATTTTTTATCATCCTATTAATTATAACGAATCTTTTAATATAAAGTGCTTTATTTTATAAGTATTTTCAGCCATTTCTTTCGAGGTAACATACATTATGTATATCATACCCTTTATATGTAAGACGTGAAACGAAGAAAAAGAGACATTACGCTTGCTCGTAACCTCTCTTTTTAATCATTCATTATGCACGAATGGCTTCTTCAATTGGCATCTCTTTTTTTACCGTTACTTTCATTTCAGCTAACGTATAAAGTTCTAGTAAATCCTGCTTCGTCAGCTCTGGTAAAATGGAACTCAAATCACGAAGTAACACATTCTTTCTTCTGCTATATTCAATATCATTTTGCGGTGTTGGTACATCACTCATAATATTTAATAATAAATCGTCTGCAGAAATTTTTAAAGCTTGGCTCAATCGAACAATCCATTTCGCTGAAGGAATGCTCTCACCAACCTCCCAACTTTTAATACGACTCGCTGACGTGCCGATTTCTTTTGCCAAAGACAACATTGAGTGATTGCTAAGCTCCCTTAGTAACTTTAGCTGCTCACCAAAAGCATATTGATCAAACATCATTACTCCCCTCTCTTTCCAGAGTTTCTATTTTTAGAAATAGACGTTGCAGAATAGAGGCTACGACTTCAATTATTTGATAATGAATGTCCGCTCTCTTTACTTAAAAAATGATTGCCCTATCTATCCTTAACAGAAATTCTCTTAAACTAAACAATTTTTCTTCCTTAAATAGAATTATAATATATTTTTTGAGAAAATCACGCATTTTTCGATAAATTTTTTTATTTTTTTACAATTTGTTAAAAAACGGTAGTCTTTCTTTGTGCAAACTTTGCATGAATCCTTCATAATAAATAGAAGGAGGCGGGAAAATGAACAAAAAAATAGTAATGATCATCAGCGTACTTGCTGTTATAATTCTTGCAATTGTCGGAATCTATGTTTTCATACAACAAAAAGATCAAAAAGCACAGGAAAAAGCAGCAACACAATGGACGCAAAACTTCGAAAAGAAGAAATATACAGAGCTTGTAAAACAGGTAACAATAGATTCTTTAAAACAACAAGGTTATACAAAAGATGACTTTGTGAAGAAATATACGAATGTTTTTGGAGGAATTGGTGTAAGTAAAATTCAAATTTCAAATATGAAAGTATCTGATCAAAAGTTGAGTTATCAAGCTGTATTTGAAACGGCTATTGGAAAAACAACGTCTTTTTCATATTCAACAAAACTAATCAAACAAGATGGTACATATCAGATTGATTGGAAAACATCTTTAATCTTTCCGAATATGAAGCCAACTGATCGCATCTCATTTCAAACAACTACTGCGATACGTGGTGATTTAGTAGATGTAAATGGTTTTGATTTAGCCACAAATAAAAAAGCATTTCGCGCTGGTATCATTCCAAAAGAATTAGGAAATGATTCGACACGCACAAAAAGAATCGAAAAAATCGCGAAATTTTTAGATGTTTCAACAGAGAGTGTCGAACAAAAATTAGCGCAAGGATGGGTAAAAGATGATTTATTTGTTCCTATTAAAATAGTAGCTGATGAAGATGTTCAAAAGATGGATGGATTACAATATGCCGCAACAACTACACGCTACTACCCTCTTGGTGCAGCGGCAGCTCATTTAATTGGTTACACAGGAACGGTTACAGCAGAGGATATTAAAAAGAATCCAGCTCTTTCTTCTGACGCAATTATTGGAAAAACAGGGCTAGAACGAGCTTATGATAAGGAACTTCGTGGTACAGATGGAGGAAGTATCTCTTTAGTGAATAAAGATGGTAAAGTAAAAGAGGTATTACTTGAGAGTAAGGTAAAGAATGGTGAAAAAATTCGTTTAACAATCGATGCCTTAATGCAAAAACGTGCATACGAAGATTTAGAAAAAGCTACGGGTTCTACTGTCATTATGGAGCCACAAAACGGTGCGTTAATGGCGCTAGTTTCGAAGCCATCATTTGATCCGAATCAGATGGTACGTGGCTTATCGCAAAAAACGTATGACCAATATGCGAATGACCCTGAAAGACCGTTCACAAATCGATTTACACAGCGTTATGCGCCTGGCTCAACAATGAAAGCTATTACAGCAGCAATTGGATTTGATGCGGGAACATTAAAAGCTAATCGCGTACGTACAATTGATGGGCTACAATGGCAAAAAGATGGTTCTTGGGGGAATTATAAAATTACACGCGTTACAGAGAATCAAAAAGTAGATTATAAAAAAGCGCTCATTTATTCCGATAATATTTTCTTTGCTCAAGAAGGTCTAGAGCTTGGAGAGGATCGATTACGTGCTGGTTTAAAAAAATTTGGTTTTGGACAAGATTTCAATCTACCTTTTGCTATGACACCTGCCCAAATTTCAACGGATAAACAATTCAAGAGTGATATTTTATTAGCTGATACAGCTTATGGACAAGGACAACTACTCATGTCACCTATCCAACAGGCAGTCGCATACAGTGCTTTTGCAAATGACGGAAAAATTGTACAACCACATATTCGAGTGAATGAAAAATCTAAAACCTCTGAAGCAGTATCCAAAAAAGCAGTCGACCAAGTAAATGCAGCTCTTTTACAAGTAGTGAAAGACCCGAATGGTACAGCTCATAACCTAGCTTCACTAAAATTACCATTAGCAGCTAAAACAGGAACTGCTGAATTAAAGCTTGAACAAGGTACAGAGGGTATAGAGAATAGTTTCGTATTTGCATTCAATGCCGAAAAAAAGAATTATTTAATTGTATCACTCGTAGAAAATCATAAAAAAAGTGGGAAAACTGCGACACAATTGATTAAAGACCTCGTTCCTGAAGTTGAAAAGTCAATTGAAACGAAAAAGTAAGGAGTCGATGAACATGGAACCTAAAATGATAGTACTTGATTTAGATGGCACAACATTGAACAATGCCCGTAAAGTAGATCCTGAACTCTCAGATTACTTACAAGCTCTTCGAAAAAAAGGTATTCTAGTATGTATTGCGACAGGGCGAACGATGTATGAAATGCGCTTAGCAATTCCAATTGATTTTGAAGTTGACGGCATTATTAATTCAAATGGAATGAACGTACACTTTGGTGGAAAAGAAATCTATCGCGAATCCATTGAAGCAAAAGCTGTAGAAACACTCATTGATTTATCACTCGTACACGAAATCCATCATGAAATTCACCATCACGATGGACGTACAACCGCGAAAATTTCGCCTATGCGTGATCGCGCACATGAATTAACCGTACATGGCTATACATCACCCGAATGGACAAAAGATGTTGATACAAAAGATGTTGAAAAGATTCTATTCTTTAAAGAAAATCATGATATATTAGCTGACTTTTTAGGTGAACTACGTATTTTAGAAAAAATCCTACCTTTTACTGCGGCTTTTTCCGCAATTGATTTAATTGATATTAGTGGTCGCCATATTACAAAAGCTACTGGTGTTGCAAAAATTCTAGAAGAAAATCACCTATCTTTCACAGATGTAATTGCTTTTGGAGACGGCGGAAATGATTTACCACTATTCCATAAAGCAGGTCGCTCTGTAGCAATGAAAAATGCGCCTCTCTGGGTACAAGAGCAAGCAACAGAAGTAACCGAATATACGAATAACGAACTTGGTCTTTTAAAACATTTGCAAGGCATTTATGGTTTGAACCCATAATAAAATATCCCTATAAGATGACTTTTTCAATGGTCGATCCTATAGGGATTTTTGTAGTATTGTCTAAACAAAACCACTCAATCTGAAATTTTATTTCACGTTTTGTTGCTTTTTTATTTGTATATATAAGAACAGCGCATATGTAAAGGGAATTGCTGCAATGAAATATGTAGCTACTTGTAAATATGAAAAATACTTAATTGTTGATAAATCCAGTGCCTTCTCTAAGTGGAATACGATCTCACAACACATTACAATTGATACACATACGATACTCATGATTGATAAGCGTTTCATTTTCTTTTTATTTTCCAATTAGATGGCACCCCTTTCCTTTACAGTTCGAAACTATTCTATGTTATGCTATTTCTAACAGTATATTTCGAAAAGTATTATTTGAAAAGTTTTTTCACTTTTTATAAAGGAGGAATTAAAAATGGAAGCAGTCATTTTTGATTTTGATGGAACAATTGTCGATACAGAAGCATTATGGATTGACGTTTACCAAGAACTTATTCAAGAACGATATGAATATGAAGTACCTTTAGAAGTTTTTCAAGCATGTATCGGTACACAAGATACATCACTTTATGATTACTTAACAACACATGTAGATGCTCATATTACACGTGACGAATTATCACCTTTTGCCGAAAAACGTGTAAATGAACGTTTAGTTGATTTACCTGTGAAAGATGGTATTACAGATTTACTTCGCACACTTCACGAACAGGGTGTACGTATGGCAATTGCATCAGGTAGCCAATTAAAGTTTATTGCAGAATTTATTAATAAACATAGCATTGCCCATTATTTTGAAGCGATTCGATGTGCTGATGATGTTGTTCATGTTAAACCACATCCAGAAATTTATGAAGAAGCACTCTTTGCACTCAATTTAGAGCCTGAACAATGCATTGCGATTGAAGACTCTGAGAATGGTGCAAAATCAGCTGTAGCTGCAAAAATTCCTTGTATCGTTGTTCCAAATGACTTAACGTCATCAGGGCATTTTCCAGAAGAAGTAACTATTCTATCAACAATTGAAGAAGCAAAAGAACAGATTTTAGCAATTCATACAAAATAATTATAAAGAGGATGGGACAGAACATCTCATTTTCCTTTTTTAGAGTTCACAACGAAAAACTGGAACCGCACAATAGCGCGATTCCAGTTTTTCTTATGCTCATGTAGGATGGTGTTTTTACACTTATGTCCCATCCTCTTTTCATTACCATAAGATTGGCTTTGTAACCATTAACCACAGCATAATACAGAGTAAGATAGTATAGATGATCGCGCCTCGTCGTAAATTGCGTACGAACTTTTGCTGTTGAAATTGTGGCGTGTCTAGCGTACGCATCGTTGGCTTAAAAGCACGCGCTAAATAAACAACTGATGCCACTAATAAAATCATCGTTGTTAAAATCCACGGTGTATCCCAATTATAAGGACCTAACCACATCGCAAGTAAACCAAAAACGATTAGTACGTGACCTGCATGTTTCACAACAGTGATTCCAGATTGAAAAGCGTGTGCATAGGCACGAAACATATCCATATTTGATGTTTTCTCCATCTTTTTTAATACAGGAAATAACACAAAGAATGGGCCAATCGACAAAATAGCGCTTAATACATGTATATAAATAATTGTCAGATATAACATTGGCATAAGAATTGCCGAAACAATTCTGCCCTCCTCTTATCTTCTGTCATTCCACTTTATTTTCTCAATTTCTAAAGCTCATGTAAAGGTTCTGCAAATCAATATTCTTTTAGAAGAAAATACGGTATAGTGAAATGAAAGGAAGGGAGCGAGGTCACAATGGGTATTCATAAATTTTTTACAAGCTTAAATGATTTAGAACGTATTATTCGCGCGCCTGGACGCTTCAAATTTGAAGAACATAACGTGGCGGCGCACTCTTGGAAAGTATCTCAATATGCGATGTTCTTTGCTACATTAGAGGAAATGCATGGTGCAACGATTGATTGGAAATCACTTTACGAAAAAACTATCAACCATGACTATGGTGAGATATTCATCGGTGATATTAAAACACCCGTAAAACATTCTTCACCTGAATTAAAAAATATGATTGCACTTGTTGAAGAAAAAATGGTGGAACATTATATAGAGGAAGAAATTCCAAAAGAATTTCAAGCGACATTTAAACATCGCATGAAGGAAGGTAAGGACGAAACCATTGAAGGTCGCTTACTTGAATTAAGCGATAAACTCGATCAATTCTATGAATCTTTTGCGGAATTAAAACGCGGGAATAAAGATATTGAATTTGTGAAGATGTATCAAATTGCACTCAAGAAAATTTTAAATCTTCCATTACCTAATAGTGTAGACTATTTTAAAAATACGATGCTAAAAGATGTCATGAAAGAAGATACAACCATCGATATTATAAAGCTGACAGAACAAGCGATTCAAGAAGCACCTTAACTCGAACAAGATGTTTGCATGAATCGTGATTCTAGCGTATATTATTAATACAAGCTGCATTGTTCGTAATAGTATTAAGTTTTAACCTTTAAGCTGTAATAGGGAGTTTTAGATTGAGTAAGGACTGGCAAGCCTCTTAGCTAGGAGGACATACATGAGCGACTCTGCGAACACCCACTTTTAGGAGTGGTGGTTTAAAACTTTCAATATGATCAACTTACGGCAAAGGCGGCTTCTCTATTTTACATTTCAAAGACACTCACTTCGGTGGGTGTCTTTTTTATGTCACTTTTCATCATTTAACAACTGTACTAAAAAAGTTAATACTAAAGATGTACTCTATTATATTTTTCTCCCTATAAGACTTTACTACCCACTTTTTTAAATTTTTTCATTTTCCAGTGACTATAAATAGATTTACGTCACAGTATATTGTATGATATTCAAGGTAAAAAAGCATTGCAAAAATAGGATGAATTCCACTTATTATTTTAGGTATAAAGTTATATACAAGTTTTATAAATATTAATTTTGAACTTACATATAACTTCTATAGCGTTTATTTTAGAAGATGATTTATCTATGCAAGCTTTTATTTACACGATGTGAACCAATATTCGTTTGTTTTCTTTAATAAATTACATCAAGGGAATTTATTAAAACTACTTAAATTTCTATTAAAAAATTATTTTTCTTTTTAGGTATTTAAGGATACATAGCAAACAGATGACGAACAATTTTAAAGTTATTCGATGACACTACAACTTACTAGGAGGAACTTCATATGAAGTGGACAATCAATAGGAAGCTTTTTGGTGGCTTTATCGTAGTATTAGCCATCCTTGTCGCTATCACAACGCTTAGCTTTTACGAACTAAATAACATTAATAAACAATACACGGAACTTTTAAGTGATAAAGTTCAAAAAACAATGGACGTTAAAGATTTACAAATCAACGTAAAACAAGAAATAACATCTATGCGTGGCTATCTTTTGACTGGCGATCAACAACAATTAAATACAAATCAAAAAGCACAAGATAGCTTCCAAGCACTTTATAATAATTTAGAAAGCAACTTTAAAAATCCTGAAGGAAGAAAATTATTAACAGACTTAGGTACAACTGAGAAAGAATTTCGTGATTTTACTGCTGATGCATTTGCATTAAAAGCAGAAAACAAAACAAAAGAATATACACAACTTGTCGCAACTACAGGTCGTGATATTGCACTTAAATTTGATGATCAAGTAAGTAAATTAATGGACCATCAAAATAAATTGTTACAAATGGACAATAAAACAACTACATCAAAAGTAAAAACAATCTCAATACAATTAATCATTTTAGGTGTTATTGCGATTCTTTTAGGCATTGGTATTGCGCTATTCATCGGTCGACTAATTGCACGTCCAATTACATATATCGCAAGTGCTTCAAAACGTATTGCTGAAGGTGACTTAAACGGTCAAGATATTGAAATCAAAAATAACGATGAGATTGGTGAGCTAGCTACTTCATTCAATACGATGAAAGGCAACTTACGTCGTTTAATTGAACAAGTAAACATGAACTCGCAACAAGTGGCTTCTGCTTCTGAGCAATTAACTGCAGGTGCTGAACAAACAAAACGCGCAACAGAACAAATTACAGCATCCATCCAAGATGTTGCAAATGGTGCAGAAGAACAAGGTCAAGGTGCAAACGAAAGCTCACTTGCGATGCGCGAAATGGCAATCGGTATCCAACGTGTGGCGGAAACAACTTCAGCTGTATCCGAATTAGCTGTTGAAACAAGTCATGAAGCTTCACGCGGTAATCAATCGATTCAAAAAGTGAATACGCAAATGAACTCAATTAGTTCGGCTGTAGATAATTCTGCAACAGTCATTAAAGATTTAGGTGAACATTCAAAAGAGATTGGCAAAATTATTGAAGTGATTACATCCATTGCAGATCAAACGAACTTACTTGCATTAAATGCTGCGATTGAAGCAGCTCGTGCAGGTGAGCATGGTAAAGGTTTTGCCGTTGTAGCAGAAGAGGTTCGTAAACTCGCTGAGCAATCAAAAGAGTCCGCAGACCAAATCATAAAACTAATTCAACGTATTCAAAGCTCAACTGATCATGCAGTGAACGTAATGGAAAAAGGTACAGATGAAGTAAAAGAAGGTTTAGCAGTTGTATTAGAAGCAAAAGAAGGCTTCGAAAAAATCCGTCAATTAATTGAAGAAGTAACCGTTCAAACGCAAGAAGCTTCAGCAGTATCAGAAGAAATGTCTGCAAGTGTGGAAGAAGTCGATGCTTCAATCGAAGAAATCGCTCATATCGCACAAGCTTCAGCAGCAAATATTCAAAATGTGGCTTCTGCTTCTGAAGAACAACTTGCTTCAATGGAAGAAATCTCATCTTCTGCTTCAAACTTATCACGTATGGCAGAAGAATTACAAAATCACGTACGTCAATTTAAAGTATAGTTATAGAGAAAAAGGAGGAATGCCATTGCATATGGAATTTCTCCTTTTCTCATATTGTTTGATTTCCACACACATAAATTGTTCACAATTAATGTGTGAAAATGACGCAACTTCTACTGCTCAATGTAGTCTTAGTAAATGAAGAGAAAGGAGTCTTCATTATGTCATTTATGATCGCGGTAATCGTTGCGATTTTATTATTTGTGCTCTTTTTCAAGATTTTTTTCAAAGTGATTTTCAAACTATTTCTTTATCTAATTATTGCCATTCCGGTTTATTTATATGTTGTCAAACCATTATGGTATAAATATAGTTACTTATTACAGTAACAGACACACGTTCATATAACGATGTGTCTTTTTTTGTATTATTTTAATGTGGCACTTTGTTCGACCATTTTTTCTACCACAGCTTCTACTGTTTCTTCTACAATAAGCGTTTGATTGGTTTGCTGCTGTAAAAATCCTTCGTCCACCATATGCTTTAGCATTTGAATGAGTCCTTCATAATAACCTGCTACATTCAACAAGGCACATGGCTTATGTAAAATACCAATCATATTCCATGTAAACACTTCGAAAAATTCTTCCATTGTGCCAATCCCACCTGGAAATACAATAAAACCATCTGCTAAATCCATCATCATCTTTTTACGCTCATGCATACTCTCCACAATATGAAGTTCGGTCAATCCTTCATGTGAAATTTCTTTTTCTTCTAATGATTTTGGCATGACCCCAATGACTTCTCCACCAGCTGCTAGTGTGGCATCTGCAATTGTTCCCATAACCCCTACTTTTGCACCACCATACACGAGCTGAATACCTACATTTGCTAAATAGGTACCAACCTCTTTCGCATATACTTCATAAACTGGGTTATTACCAAAGCGTGAACCGCAAAAAACTGCAATTGATTTCATATTACTTCCTCCTTTTCTTTTATTATAAAAGAAAATACTTTTGAAGGCTTGGACACCTTCAAAAGTATTTTTAAACTGTCACAGCTCTTTTAAAGATACTTAGACGTTTTTCAGTATAGTGGAAAATTACTTCTAGTAATAAGCAAATCACCCAGTAGATTACTGCCGCGACAAGATACATCTCTAAGAAGTTATATCCTTGGTTCGCTAACATTTTCGCAATCGCCATAATCTCAACTACTTTTACCGCGAAGGCTAGCGAAGTCGATTTAATTAAATTCACAAAAATATTCCCCATATTCGGTAATGCCATAATCATCATCTGAGGGAAGACAACGCGTCTTAATCCTTGCCATGTTGTCATACCTACACTATGACACGCTTCTAGTTGCCCTGCTGCAATGGAATTTAAAGAAGCTCTAAAAATCTCCGCTGTATAGGCAGCAGCGTTCATTGAATAGACGATGAATGCATACCATAAAGGTGAAATTTTATCTGGATTCACTTGCCATTCCTGTGCTTCTACAAGAGCAGGAATACCATAGAAAAATACATATAATTGCACTAATAATGGTGTTCCACGAATGAACGAGATAAATACTAATGTCATTTGATTTAAAACAGGCACACGGTATACACGTATAAGTGCCATAAACAAACCGACGAATGAACCAATCACAATCGATACTACTGCAATTAATAAAGTGATGGGTACACCCTTTAATACTTCTGGTATGTGATCAATGGCAAACTCCCAATCAAAAACTGTCATATGCTCCCTCCTCTACGTTTTCGCTACATTCACGCGCCCTTTTTTAAAGCGCTGTTCAATTTGATGGATGATAATTTCAATGATGATACATACGCCCCAATAAATAAGGGAAATGATAATGTACACTTTAAACATACCTAAACCATAATTATTCCCAATAATAAGACGCGCTTGTCCCATAATATCGACTACGCCAATTGTGAAGGCGAGTGACGTATCTTTGAATAAATCAATAATGGTATTTCCGAGGTTTGGAAGTGCCAATACGAAAGCTTGTGGTAAAATAACGCGACGTAACGCTTGTGTATACGTCATACCGATACTATAACAAGCTTCTAATTGTGCTTCTCCGACAGCTAAATAAGCAGAGCGAATTACTTCGGCTAAATATGCTGAAATATGTAAAGCAAATGTGACTACTGCAAAAATAAATGGCGTAAGGTCATTAATATAAATACCGAAAGCTGACAATAGTTGAGGCACACCAAAATACACTAAAAATAGTTGGACTAATAGTGGTGTACATCTTGAAAATGAGATGAAAAGTGTCATACATTGATGTAAGAAGGGAATACGCTTAATTTGAATAATCGCGATTATTGTTCCAAGTATTAAACCGAGTATTAGTGCGGCAATAAGCATCGCAATTGTAATCGGTAATCGTTCCATAATTTGAGCAAATAGTATTCCCCATTGTTGTGATCCCATTCGATTTCCCCTCCAATCATACGAATAAAAAAACGGAAATGCGCTACACTTCCGTCACGATGTCTCTATTATTTGTTAAACTGGTATTGTTTTTGGTTGATATAATCAACATCTTTGAAGAAATCGACTTCGAACCATTTCTCAGCTAATTTCGATAATGTACCATCTTCTGTTAATTCTTTTGTCGCTTCATTAATATCTTTTTGAATTGCTTCATTTTGTTTGTTATACACGATAAAGACTGGCTCTTTTGATACAATACCCCCCACTTTTAAATCTTCTAACTTTAATTCTTTTTGTACAGCCTTAAATGTTGAAACATTTAAAAATACTGCATCATATTTGCCATCTGCTAATCCTTTTAAGTTATCCGCATTAGATGGCTGATCGATTGTTTCAATCTCAACTGCTGTTTTTGGATTTTGCTCGTTATAGTTATTTAAAATCGTGCGTAAGCCACCACTTGGAGCCATTGGTGCTAGTTTTTTTCCTTTTAAATCTTCTAACTTCTCAATATTTTTTTCATCTTTTCTTACGATTAATGCTGTCATTGAATAGCCATACTCTGGATTACCATATAAGAACTTCGCTTCACGTTCTGGATTTTTAAAAAACCAGTTAATCGCAAAATCTGATTTCTTTGTACTCAATCCGATTAAGTTACTTTCCTCTGCTCCAAAACGATATTGAAAATCATATTTCCCATCCAACTTCTTCTCTACTGCGTTTAAATAATCAATATCATAACCTACAGGATTGTTTTCTTTGTCTGTATATAGGAATGGTGGGTTTACATCATCACTAAGTGCTACTTTTACAATTTGCGCGCCATTTGCAGACTTTGCTTTTTCATCTGATGTACCACATGCAGCAAGTAATCCACCTGCAATACCAATCGTTGCCACTAGTGCTGTTAATTTTTTAAATTTCATGTTCATTCTCCTCTATTAAATAATGTATTCTGGATTTTTTCGTAATCGTTTTAAAAATTGTTGTGTTCGTTCTTTTTGTGGATGTACGATGACTTCCTCTGGTGTTCCTTCTTCTACAATGTGACCACCATCCATAAATACCACATGATTGGATACTTCATGTGCAAAGTCAATCTCATGTGTCACAACAATCATCGTAATACCTTCTGCCGCAATTTGTTTCATCAATTGAAGCACTTCCCCTACCATTTCGGGGTCGAGTGCTGAAGTAGGTTCATCAAATAAGATGACCTCAGGATTAAGTGCTAGAGCTCGCGCAATACCGACACGTTGTTGCTGCCCTCCAGATAAGCTAGAAGGATAAGCATCTCGCTTTTCTTCAAGACCAATTTTATGTAATAAACGCTCTGCAACTTCACGTGCTTCTTGTTTCGACTTTTTCTGTACGACAGTCAAACCTTCCATTATATTTTCAAGTACTGTTTTATTTTGAAACAGATTATAGTTTTGGAAAACCATCGCTGTTTTTTGTCGTAACGCTAAAATATCTTTCTTGCTTGGTTTTATCGCATTCACTTTTAAAGTGGAACCAATCTCAATTGTTCCTTCATCTGGCTTCTCTAAGAAATTGATACAGCGTAAAAAAGTCGTCTTCCCTGATCCCGAAGGCCCGATGATTGTTAAAACATCACCCTTTTTCACTTCTAAATCAATTCCTTTTAACACTTCATGCTGTTGGAACTTTTTATAAATACCACTCAACTTAATCACCAAATCACCTACCTTAAAATAAAACTGCTTTTTTTAGAATATAACGACAATTTAACATAATTAATCCTACCTGTAAAGTATGTTTTTAATTTTCATTTTGTAGTATGATAGTTTTAATAATAAATTTAAAGGAGCGATTGAATTGAATTCATTAACGATGTTTATAAAAAATGATGCACAAAAAGAAGTCATTGAAAAATTACACACATTAAAAGAGGGAATTCAAGCACGCGGTGCAGAGGCTGATCGTGAAAATAGTTTTCCATCCGAAAGTTTTCAAGAACTACTGAAAATTGGTTATAACAAACTTACATTACCGAAAGAGTATGGTGGAGATGGATTCGGTATTTCAGAAATGATTTCTTTTCAAGAAACATTAGCTAGTTTCGATGGTGCAACAGCTCTTGCGATTGGATGGCAACTTGGTGTTGTCGGTGAAATTTATGAAAAGAAGAAATGGTCTGAAGAACAGCTACAACATTTTGCACAAGAAATTACACAACATCGCGCACTTGTAAATCGTATTGCGAGTGAAGCCGTAACAGGAAGTCCTACTCGCGGAGGACGTCCTGGTACAAATGCAGTGTTCATTGATGGAAATTGGCATATTTCAGGAAGAAAAAGTTTTACAACTCTCTCTTATGCCTTAACTCATTTTTTAACATCAGCATGGATTGAAGAAAAACAAGCAATTGGTTTCTTCTTAATTCCAAGTACATTAGACGGATTAACAATTGAAGAAACATGGGATATGGTCGCGATGCGAGGCACTGCAAGTCATGACTTAATTCTAGAAGATGTAATCGTTCCAGCAGATGCACTTGTAGAAGTGAATGATGGCCCTAGAAGTAATAATATCAATGGTTGGGCGCTTCACATTCCTGCTGTTTATTTAGGAATTGCACAGGCTGCACGTGATTATGCACTACATTTTGCACGCACATATCAACCGAACAGCTTACCAACTGTTATTGGTGAATTACCACATGTACAAGATAAATTAGGTCAAATCGAAGTGAAGTTAAAAACAGCTCGTCACATTCTTTATAGCGTTGCAGACCATTTTGAACAACCTACAACACATGATGCGGCTGCACAAGATTTAGGTCTAGCAAAACATGTTGTCGTAAACAATGCAATTGAGATTGTTGACTTAGCGATGCGTATTGTTGGCGCAAAAAGTTTACAAAGTCAAAACCCATTGAACCGTTATTATCGTGATGTTCGTGCTGGACTACACAATCCACCAATGGATGATATGACGATTACAAAACTCGCACAAAATGCATTAAAAGAAGGACAGGAGGTAAAACATTCATGAAACAACCTTATTTTTTAATTGGTCCAGAAGATGCACCAGTTACATTTGAAATTTTCTACAATATGTCTTGCCCTGGAAGCGCGATCTTTTATAAAGATGCTAAAAAATTATTGCCACCTTTAGTACAAGAGGGAAAAGCAAAAGTCATTTTATACTTTTATAATAAGCCGCGTGAAGAACTATTATTAGGTACTCTCGTACATCTTAGTCTCCAATACGACCAGCCCGAAAAATCACTTAGAATCATTGATGATTTATTTGAAACACAAGAAGAATGGCTACACTTAACACAGCACGAATTAAAAGATTTACTTGTTTCTAAATATGATTTGGAACAAGAAGAAATCGAAGAAAATACAGAAATCAGTTTAGCTGTTACAGCAGAAGCCATTAAGCGTGGTGTAAAGAGTGTACCTACACTATTTATTAATGGTGAAAAATGCACATTTAAAGAGCGCCGTATTTATCGTGAACTACCTAAGTATGTCGAAGAAGCAGTTCATACATTCGCATAAAAAAAGGATTAATCCGTTCTAGTTACGGGTTAATCCTTTTATTTGTATTGGCTTATTCATCTACGATCATTCCTTGTAATGACTGTGTTTTTCAATCAAATTAGACACAGCTCTTTCAAGTGCTTCTTCTGAGTTTTTTGTGCGTGTTATACAGTAATTTTCAACTTTTTCTGCTACATCTTGTATGTCGTTCTTTTGTTTTTCTTCCATTTCGCATTCTGGTTCTTCATCATGCATATTCCATCACCCTTCTTTCAAAAATTTATTAAAATTCTCATAAATTAAAGTGTATTTTTTCATTATTATATCATTATTTCCCAGGTAATAAACTGCTAAAAAATCATAGAAAATAGAAAAAAGAGCGCTTAGACATAGATGCCTAAACGCTCTCTCCTCAAATAATATTTTAAAATTCTCCACTTAATTCTACAAGAATTTTAGCCTGCGTTTTATCATTTGTTAATGCTTCAAATCCAGAAGCAACAATTTCTTCTAAATGAATTTGTGACGTAATAATCCCTTGAGGTTTAATTTGTCCCGTTCCCATTAAATCAATTGTTTGTTGGAACGAAGTTGGTGAATAAGCAATTGTAGAAGTTACTTTTACACCTGTATTTGTCAACATCATTGGGTTCCATTCAATTGGACGAGCAAAAATCGATACAATAACCATCGTACCACGCGCTCTTGTTACTTCAATAGCCGACTGGAATGTTGGTCCTACACCTGCTACTTCAAATGTTACATCAACACCATCTGGCACTTCTTTTCGAACAGCTTCAGCTGGCTTTACTTTACCTGAATTAAAGATATGGGTTGCACCTAATTCTTTTGCTTTATTTAGTCTTTCATCTGATAAATCAAAAGCTAAAATTTTACTTGCGCCAGCTGCTTTTGCTGCAATGATTGTTAATAAACCGATTGGACCTACACCAAATACAGCGACTGTATCACCAAAACGCATATCAGCTTCTTTTACAGCTTGTACAGCAACAGCCATCGGTTCAACCAATGCACCATCTTGTAAAGTTAATGACTCAGGTAAGGCATATACATTTGCTTCTGGTACATTTGCAAAATGTGCAAATCCACCATCACCACTTAATCCAATAAAGCTAAAACCATCATAAATATCTAATTCTTCATGTTTTTTACCATATGTTAAAGTAGGATTCACAACAACACGATCACCGACTTTATACTTCGTTACATGTTTTCCGACTGCTTCTACTACACCTGAAAATTCATGTCCCATCGTAATTGGAGCGACTTCACCAGTTAAATCATTTGGTGCATCAACAGGAACAAAAACAGGGCCTTCTTCATACTCATGTAAATCTGAACCACAAATACCTGCCCATGCAACGCGAACCGTTACTTCATGGTCACGTAATTCTCTTAGTTCTTTTTCTTCTACACGAATATCTTTCACACCATACCATACTGCTGCTTTCATACTATCCTACCTCCTACAAAATGATTGCCTTACATTGTTATTGTAAAGTAACAAGAAGAAAAAAAACAAATATTTAGAATTATATTTGCTATTTAAATGTTTTTTTAAAATTAAATTGTGGCACAATAAAAGAGAGAGGTGTTGTATATGGTCATTAAAAAAATCGCACTTACAGGATATAAAGCGCAGGAACTCGGCATTTTTCAAGAAGAGCACCCTGGCGTTCAAGTCATTCAACAGGCCTTGGAGGAAAAGCTACGTTCTTTAATCGAACAAGGTTTAGAATGGGTGTTGTTGAGTGGCCAATTAGGTGTCGAAACATGGGCAGCAGATGTTGTCATTTCGCTACAAAAAGAATTTCCACAACTACATTTCGCCATCGTCACACCATTTTTAGAACAAGAGAAAAATTGGAATGATGCTAAAAAAGAGAAATATCAAGAAATCATGCAACACGCCAACTTTACAAGCAGCATTACAAATAGACCTTATGAAGCACCGTGGCAATTCATTGAAAAAAACAAATGGTTTTTAACACATTCGGACGCACTATTAATTGTGTATGATGATGAAAATGAAGGTTCTCCTAAATATATGTATGAACTCGCACAAAAGTATATGGAAAATCACGCTTATGAATGTATCAAAATTGATGCTTACGACTTGCAAATGATTGCTGAAGAAATTCAAATGAAGGAATGGGACAATCAACGTGATTTTTAAACAGACAAAGAGGCATTTCATCATAGCGAAATGCCTCTTTTGATTAAACCTGTGTTCCTTCTATTGTGTATTGTTCAAACTCTTCTTCTAAACGTTTTAATAAATCATGCGCTTCATATGCTTCTAAAACATAGCGCATCAATACTTGATCTTCTTCATATCCAGGGATATGCAGTAGCTTCTTACACAGTGCGCGTCTTCCAAGATGCAATGCCAACATTGTATAATTCATACGTTTGCGATTTTCAAGACGTTCCTCCACTACTTCAAGCGCTTCTTCATAGCGTTCAGCCTTAATTAATAATAGTGATAAGTTGATATTATAAATATCTTTTAACTGATCTACCTTTTCGTGCTTCTCATAATCTTTTAGCCTTTCAAGTACACGCTGCGAAAACGCAATCGTCGTATCAAGAGGATACATAAAGAGAATCGTATTAATTAAACGAATATCGTATAAATACCATTGATCATACTTTTTTAACCTTCTCCAAATTGGTTCAATGAGTTCGCGCGCACGATCGAAATCTTCTGAATCTGATACGACTAATAAGGCATCACAAAGAAGATGAATCTCACGTAATTCTAAGTCATCACCTTGTTTTAAATAGTCCATCGCTTTTGTTTTAATCTTTTTTAATCTCTCTGGGTCATTATAATTCAGTTGAAAGAACTCATTTAAAATTTGTTGTTTTTCATTATAATTATAGCCATTGCTTATAAATTCAATTTCATCTGGTGTGACATTCAAACGGTTCGCAATTTTCAAAAAACCAACTGCGTCTAAGTCCCTTGTACCTGCTTCTACTTTTGAATAAACCCCCTGTGAAATGATCTTATGCGCGACATTTAACTGGCTATGTCCACGATTCAAGCGAATCTCTTTTAATACTTGCCCCAACTCCACTTTTAAAACACCCCAAATCTCTTTAACCTTCTCTTAATGATAATAAAAAATACCTTAAAATGCGAGTAGCACTTTAAGGTATTTCATCGCTTAAGCGTGTTTTTCTGTTGTAGAAACAACTTCTTCTTTCATTTGAACAGGAGCCGACTCTTCGATTGGTGCTTTTTCATCACGTCTCCAAGGAATCATATTGAAGATTATATTTAAAACAATCGCTGTTAATGAACCTGCTACAATCCCGTTACTTGTTAAGATGCTTAGTGAACCTGGTAAGAAATTAAAGATGCCTGGTTGAACTGTTACACCTAAACCCATACCAACTGAACAAGCAATAATCATCGCATTACCTTCTGATTCTACTACTGCACGTCCTAACATTTTAATACCTTGAGAGATAACCATACCGAACATCGCAATCATTGCACCGCCAAGAACTGGTGTTGGAATGATTGTTGTTAATGCAGCTACTTTTGGTAAGAAACCAAGAGCGATTAACATAACAGCCATAATTCCGATTACAGCGCGGTTTTTAACGCCTGTTAATTGCATTAAACCAACATTTTGAGAGAACGCAGTATAAGGGAAGGCATTGAAAATACCACCGATAACAGATGCTAAACCTTCTGAACGATAACCACGTGCTAAATTTTTACTATTTACAGGTGTTTTTGTCATCTCACCTAGTGCAAAGTAAGAACCTGTTGATTCAACTAACGATACAATCGCAACAATAGTCATTGTCACAATCGGTACAAGATTGAATTCTGGTGTCGCAAAGAAGAATGGTTTAACCATGTGTACCATATCTGCATTACGTACATTATCAAAGCTTACGAATCCCATGAATGATGCAACAACTGTACCAACTAATAAACCGATTAGAATCGCAATTGAGCGCATAAAACCTTTTGAGAAACGATAGAATAAAATAATAATCGCAAGTGTTAAAAATGCTAATAATACATTTTCTGATGATGCGTAATCTGGACTATTTGCATCGCCACCAGCTGCGTTATTGAATGCTACTGGAATTAGTGTAATACCGATAATTGTTACAACTGAACCTGTAACGATTGGTGGGAATAACTTAACTAATAAACCGAAGATACCACCGATTAATACAACAATTGCACCCGAAGCGATAACTGCTCCGTAAATTGAACCTAAACCGTATTCTTTACCGATTGTAATGATTGGTGTTACAGCTGTAAATGTACAGCCTAATACAAGTGGTAAACCAATACCGAATACTTTACCGCGCATTACTTGAAGTAATGTCGCAATACCACACATTAAAATATCGATTGAAACTAAGTACGTTAATTGTTCAGGTGTCATACCAAGAGAACCACCAATAATTAATGGTACGAGGATTGCACCTGCATACATTGCTAATAGATGTTGAAACGCAAGAGTCGTTAGTTTAAGCTTGTTCATCTGAAAGGTTGCCTCCTAAGCAAATTGTACTTTCCCGTTTTCTAATGAAGAGATGATGGCTAATGAATCTACACGATGACCTTGATCACGAAGTGCTTGTCCACCTGGTTGGAATCCTTTTTCGATTACAATTCCAATACCGCTTGTTGTTGCGCCTGCTTGTTCTACGATACTTAGTAAACCTTTTGCTGCTTCACCGTTTGCTAAGAAATCGTCGATAATTAATACCACATCATCTTTATTTAAAAAGTCTTTAGAAACTGAAATGTCGCTTGATACTTGCTTCGTGAATGAATACACTTCTGCTGAGTAGAAATTGTCTGTTAATGTGACAGATTTACGTTTGCGTGCAAACACAACAGGGATTCCTAAGATTAAGCCAGCCATAACTGCTGGTGCAATACCTGAAGATTCGATTGTTACGATTTTTGTTAAACCTGCATCTTTATATAAATCAGCAAATTCTTGACCAATTTGTTGCATTAACTCTGGGTCAATTTGGTGGTTTAAAAATGAATCTACTTTTAAAACTTCTGCTGATAATACTTTACCGTCTTTAATGATTTTGTCCTGAAGTGCTTTCACTATGAGGATCTCCCTTCAAATTCAAATTACCTTTTTTAATAGATGCAATCTCCTCATATAAAGAAAAGCTCAAAGTCATTGCCCCAATTCTTCTACGAGTGGAGCAATGACTTTGAGCTTTTTCATATATATACGAAATAGACAATAAATCATGCTTCCTCATAGTCAATTCGTTTACGGCAAATCGGTAGAGACTCGTGGGCCATATTCCCACTATTATATGAGTGAATGCGTGTGTATGTTTTTTAAAGAATGTACAAATTATATCACGGGAAATACTTTTTACAACTAGATTTCTTAAATTAAAAATATTCTGACACGAATCGAGCATATTTAAGCTGAAAATAAGAAAATAGAGCCTTATTATGAACATTTATATTAGTTATTTAATTTTTCGTTCGTGATTAACCATTAAAATGGATGAAAAAGGAAATAAATAAATTTAAATAACATTTTAATGTTGTTTATATTTTTTGCATAATTTTCTCTATTATTCATGATTTTCTTTTTAGGAAATAATTCAAAATTCATTATTTCTACATAAAAAAGCACTCGGAAATCCCGAGTGCTTTTTGCTATTCTTCTGTATAAAGATTTTTAGTCGGTTCCACATCTGCCTCTGTTAATTTAACCATTTTCGTTTTGTTTTTGATTTTATAACCGAACCACAGTAAGAAGAAAATCGGTAAACCAATATAAGAAACAAGTAGTTCATACCAACTAAATTGCCCATCTTCAAATGCAAAATAACTTTGTCCGAAGACAACTAATGCACACAGGATGAATGCGAATAATGGACCAAATGGGAAAAATCTCGATTTATATGGTAATACTTCATCTAAGTTCTTCCCTTGCGCAATCAGTGCTTTTCGGAAACGGTAGTGACTGGCTGCAATACCTAACCATGCGATAAAACCACACATACCCGAAGCACTTAATAACCAAATATATACTTGTTCACCGAAAATAGATGTTAAGAATGATAAACTTGCGACAATGACCGTTGCGATTAAAGCTGCAAATGGTACACCGCGACGATTTAACTTTTTAAAGATTTTTGGTGCTTTACCTTCCATCGCTAAATCCCAAAGCATACGTGATGAAGCATATAAACCAGAGTTACCAGCAGATAAAATCGCTGTTAAAACAACTGCATTCATAATCGAAGCTGCAAAAGCAATACCTGCATTTTCAAATACAAGCGTAAACGGACTTGTCGTAACCGTCTCTCCATCATTGATTAGACGACTATCTGTATAAGGAATTAATAAGCCAATCGCTAAAATGGCTAAGATATAGAATAATAAAATACGCCAAAAGATTTGCTTCACTGCTTTTGGAATCGATTTGCCTGGATCTTTTGTTTCACCAGCTGTAATACCGATTAACTCTGTTCCTTGGAATGAGAATCCTGCTGCTAAGAAAATACCGAGTGTCGCAAAGAATCCACCGTGGAATGGACCATCACCTGCAAAGAAATTCGTAAAACCAACAGGTGCTTTACCTCCTAAGATACCAAAAATCATTAAAATACTAACGATTAAGAAGATGACAATTGTCGCTACTTTAATGAATGCGAACCAATACTCACTTTCACCAAAACTTTTCACCGATAAGTAGTTTAACAAGAAAATAATAGCTAAGAATGATACACTCCAAATCCATGAAGCTGTATCAGGGAACCAATATTTCATAACGATTGAAACAGCTGCAATTTCAGCTGCGATTGTAATTGCCCAGTTATACCAATAGTTCCATCCTAATGCAAATCCAAGTGCTGGATCGATAAACTTTGTTGCATACGTACTAAACGAACCTGAAACAGGCATATACGCAGCCATCTCTCCTAAACTTGTCATTAAGAAAAATACCATAATACCGATTAAACCATATGCTAATAGCGCTCCACCTGGTCCAGCCTGTGCGATTGAGTTACCACTTGCAAGTAGTAAACCTGTCCCAATCGTACCGCCGAGTGAAATCATCATAATGTGACGACTTTTTAATCCTCTTTTTAGAGTTGTAGGCGCTTCTTGACTTGCTTTTGTACGACTCATTTCATTTCCTCTTTCCTTTTATTGCAGGGAATATGTTAGTTGAGGTGTTCGTAAGTGATTATTTCCTGGAAAATAAAAATACCATCTCAAGCAATCTTGGATGGTTGTAATCACACAATGACACTCATCAACCTTGAAAAAGATAGCTCAACACACCCTCACAGATGTGACAGTTCTGCACCTATTAAGCGACAGCCCCAGCAATTGATTGTAAAAGCAACCCACTACTTCGGCAAAAAATCCTTTCATATAATGTCACCAATGCTTTTACATCTCGACTATATTACTTTTATTTTTTGCGACCTCTACCTCATCGAACGGATGAGGCATTGCAATATTTATATTATTTCTACTATTATCTTAATATATTCTACAGACGAATTCAAGACATAAAAACTCTCAACTATTATACAATTAAGACTTTCGTGAAACGAATTTGTTATTGAATAGGTAGGGGCATAATGTTACGATAAATCAAATATTACATATAGGAGGAAAGTTATGTCGCCTACAGAAAATGTTGCTTCAAAAAAACTTAAATGGACTTCGACAACGTGGCTTCTTGTACTTGGAATCGTCTTCATTGCATTAACTCTTCGTTCTCCCCTAACATCTGTTGGTCCCGTAATCGAGGATATTCGAAACTCATTACATATTTCAAATGTAGTAGCTGGCTTTATTACAACCATTCCTCTACTTGCATTTGCTATCGTGTCACCAATCGTACCGAAAATATCGCGTAGAATTACGGTTGAACGCTCTCTATTCTTATCTATGATTATCTTAGTCGTGGGTATGGCACTTCGTTCAAGTGGCGTGACATCGTTATTATTTATCGGTACTACCTTAATCGGAATCGGAATTGCATTTGGCAATGTACTATTACCTAGTCTAATCAAACTTAAATTTCCATTCCAAGTAGGTTTACTTACAGCAATCTATACAGTCGCAATGAACTCATCAGCCAGTATTGCAGCTGGTGTAAGTTATCCATTATCAACATTGTCATTCGGTTGGCAAGGTTCTTTAGGTGTGTGGATTATTTTAGCGATTGCCGCTGTTTTCATCTGGCTTCCGCAAACACGAAATATCTCTAAAGAAGAAATTGCACCGACTACTGCTCAAAAAGAAAAGAAACAAATGTGGCGCTATCCGCTCGCATGGGTCATTATGATTTCGATGGGTTTCCAATCGATGATTTTCTATACAACTGCAGCATGGGTCCCAGAGATGTTTAAAGAACAAGGTATGACAGCTGCTCAAGCTGGATTAATGTTCTCCATTATGCAAGTATCTCAAATTCCAATGACATTCATTACACCGATTTTAGCGGGCCGTCTAAAAGACCAGCGTCCTGTTGTTGCGATGTTTGCAGTCTTTTACATCGTTGGATTTGCTGGATTAATTATGGGCTGGACAGATTATTCTGTTATCTGGATGATTCTATTAGGTGCTGCAGGCGGTGCTTCATTTAGTATGTGTATGATGTTCTTCTCACTTCGTTCACGCGACTCATTCGAAGCAGCAGACTTATCTGGTTTCGCCCAATCACTTGGTTATCTAATCGCCGCTATTGGGCCTGTACTCTATGGTTTCATTCACGATATTTACCACAGTTACGATGCAGCAAATATTATGTATATTTTCGTTGTCGCAATTTCTTTAACTGCAAGCTTCATTGCAGCGAAAGATCGTTACGTGACAAATGACTAACTAAAAAAAGCTAGGATTTATGTATGAAATATACATGGAACTGACCTGAATTAATTATTTATCTAATAAACGAAAAAACTAGAAATGATGATATTAAACACCATTTCTAGTTTTTTCATTTTAAATTATTTATAAGCCACTATCAATTATTAATTTATACTGCTCAGAATCAACTTCATGCTGTAAAATGAAAAATTCATTATTTGAATATGTTATATCTTCTTTTTCTGGATTTACATTGTATTTAGATTCTAGAATTTGTTTCTTAAATTGATTATTGTCTAGTGTGAAAATATAGAATTTATTATTTTCCAATGTTATAAATGAATTTTCATCATAATATTTTAGATAACCTATATTTACTTTATTTTTATTTGGAAAAGCATTGATATTTTTTTTATTTTTTAAATCATAAATCATTAATTTATTTAAATCTAAATCTTCGTCATCTAGATATTCTACATAGGCAATAAAATTCTGATTAACTAGAGTTAGCCATCCGGCTGCTGTTGTTGGAATAGGATATGATTTCAGTTTATTTTTCTTAATATCATATGTTTTAAGGACAGCTGTTTTTGATTCTTTTTCAACATATACCATGTTGTCATTTTTAATGAAATAGTCTGAATTTAACCACTCATAATTTTTGATATTTTGAACTTTTATTTCTTTTTGTTGTTCTAAATCATATAAAATCATTGAAGTTTTTTCAGTATCTTTAATATGTTCTGTCCACGTAACATATTTTCCTGAGATTTCAGGGAATTCTTTACTGATTTTATCATCTGTAGAGCCAAATGAAATTGTTTGTTGTGTTAATTCGTTAAAGGCATATAATGTATTGTTTTCTCCAAAGTCATCACCATCTACCCAAATAATCCATTCTTTATCAGCTTTTAGACCTTGTGTAGCTGCAACTGGATATTTCGAGTGAAAGATTGTTTTGTACTTTCCGTTTTCTCGGTTTATTTGAATAACTTGATTAGAAATAGAATCTGAATTTGGATCATCTACAGTAGCGTAAATAAATTCTTCTGTTGTAACATAGCTTGTTGGTTCTGTATAAGGTAATTTGATTGTTTTGTTTTTTTCTTCATCTTGTATAGTTAAATAATTTGTAGGGTTTTTTGTTATATGTTTTGTTTTATTTTTTTCTTCTTTTGAAAGTATTGTTAAAAAGATAACAATAATAATTAGTAATACAATAATACTTAGAAATAATATTTTTTTCTTCAATTAGTCCACTCCAATTACCAAATCATTACGGCATTATTGCCTTCAACATCGGCATTATACACAGACTTTGTAACACCATTTTTAGTTTTGCTACCTAAATCTGTCCAATAAGCTTTGCCTCCAGTAAATTCTGTATGATGATTAGGATCTATTAAACGTACTTTTTTATCTTTAGTCTTATATCCACTTACAGTAACATAATGTCTATAGTTTTTAGTATATTTTTTATTTAATTTGTAAGTTCTAGTCAATAATATCGGTGCAGTAGAGTTACTACTTAATGTAGATGTTATACGTGATGCAATTTTATCTTCAGGTTTTGAAAATTGTGATACATTTCCCATGATGTAAGGAGTATCTTTAAATTTTAAAGCAGTTTTATATTTATTTAGTCCTGATGTAAGATAAGTAGAAGATGTTCCGCCTTTATTTGGTAAGGTACCAATTGTATTACCGAAGTGTTCCTGAGTAGGCAACTTCTCTTTTGAATTTATTTTTGTTTTATGAAAACTTAAAGCGGATATTCCAGCAGCAACACCACAATTTTTGCAAAGGTAAATCGTGCCAACCAAAAACTTTCCATGCTCCGCATCATACACGCACATCTTAAAGTAGAGATCGCGAACGCGGTCGCAGCACTCACATTTACGATAAATCGTGTTTGCGCGTGATAAAATTTTAAAACGATTTTTTTCGCTGTGATAAGTTCCTCCTCCCTTCTACAAACAATAAAAAAAGCTAGGATTTATGTATGAAATATACATAGCTCCTAGCCTTTTTATATTTATGCTTCTTTTTTAGCAAACGTCCAATAAAAAAATGGAATACTACACAGCGTAATCACCGCAATAATATGAAATACCCCCACTTGGAATTGAATTAATAACCACCCTCCAAGAACAGGCCCCATAAAACTACCGAGATTTTTAAGCTGTGACGCACCGAGATACGTCGCTTTCCGGTCCTCTGGCGCAATCTCCTCAATGACTGCATTCATCATCGGGAATGCGAAAATTTCACCAATTGTAAAGAGAATCATCGCAATAATAAACATCGTCCAGCTCTCTGAAATATTAAATAATACAAAACCGATCGCAAAAAATACAATCCCTAAAATCAATGTTCGAATCGTTGAAATTCGTTCGCTAATCACACTAAGTGGTAACTGCAAAATAAGTACCGCAATCGCATTAACAGCAATTAGTACAGAATACAGTTTTACACCATCATCTAATGTCGCATTGACAAACTGTGGAAGTGTCGAATCGAATTGAGAATAGCCAACAGAAACTAGAATGTCTCCTGCAAGTAATAATAATAATTTTCGGTCGGTGAAAACCACTTGGAATACAGCTGTAATACTTTTTGTTGCTTTGATTACGGCTTGTGTCGCATATTTCTTCAAAATAAATACTAGTGCTAAACCATACAACGCGTACATAATCGCTGTAATAATGAATGGAATTTGTGGGTTGGATAGCGCTGCTAACCATACACCAACTGATGGCCCGATTACTGCTGCGATATTAATCGCTGTATAACGAACGGAGAATAAACGACGACGTTTTTCAGGCGTCGTATAATCCACCATCAATGCCTGTGTTGCAGGTTCAAAAAATGAACGACAAAGTCCGTTCAACGCACTCAAAAATCCAAAAACCACAATGGATGTTGAAAGTGCAAAGCCTAAAAAAATAAGTGTCCAGCAAAAAACAGATAATAAAATAATAAGTTTTCGACCAAATCGATCGGTTAAATAACCTCCAAAAAAACCTCCAACCGTTGCAAGTAATGGCGCAAGACCGATGATTATACCAATTGTCACAGGTTCTGCATGTAACTCACTATGTAAGTAAAGCGCAAGAAATGGAATTGTCATAAAACTTGCGATACGGGTGAAGATTGTTCCTAATAAGATATTCCAAACGACGGGGTGAAAATATTGTATGACTTTCAAAATATCCCCTCCTCTATTATTTCAATAGTATATAAAGGAATAAAATGAAAATCTATCATTATTTCGACTGACAAAATATTTTTACGTGAAAATAAAAAGTCCGAAGCAGAATATTACCTACTTATCGGACTTTTCATTTATTCATGATTTTGCATAATACGTGCTAAAATTTGTTTTTCTAGCTTTGTTAATTGTTCATCATCAAAACCACGTGGTCTTTTAGCATCGTTACGAATATCTAATGCAACAACACCATCTTCTATGAGAATAATGCGATCGCCTAATTTCACAGCTTCTTGTACATCATGTGTCACCAACATTGCTGTAAAGCCTTTTTCTAACCATAATTGTTCAATTAAATTTTGCATATCTAAACGTGTTAATGCATCTAGTGCACTTAACGGTTCATCAAACAATAATAAGTCTGGGTTATTTACTAAAGCTCGCGCTAATGCCACACGCTGTTGTTGACCACCTGAAAGATTAGAAGGCCATTGATCTTTGAAATCACTTAAACCTACTTGTTCTAATGTATGCGCTGCTTTTGTTTCCCAATCTCCTGCTAAGCCAATCCCTACATTTTGAATTACTTTTTTCCAAGGTAATAAACGCGAATCTTGATACATCATTCGAACATTCGTTTTTGCTTCTTTAGGAGATAGGCCATCAAATTGAATTGTGCCAGAACTAGGTTGATCCAATCCAGCTGTTAAACGTAATAATGTACTTTTACCACTACCACTTTTACCGACAATTACTAGAAATTCGCCTCTTTCAATTGTGAGAGAAATTTCTTTTAAGACGTTTTTTTCACCAAATTTTTTCACGACTTGTTGTAATGTGATTTCTACACCACTTTTTGATTTAACAGGTGTTATTGGACGAGCTGTGACGACCATGTACCTTCCTCCTTTTTAATAAGCCTTATGCCAACGCAAAGCTTTTTTTTCGCCAAATCTTGCTAATAAATCTGCTAATTTACCAAATAACGCATATAAAATAATCGTAATAATGATTATATCTGATTGCATAAATTGTTGAGCTGTTGTTGCTAGATAGCCAACTCCTCTTGTCGTTGCAATTGTTTCAGCTACAATCAATGTCATCCACATCACACCTAATGAATAACGTAGACCAACGAAAATAGATGGTAATGCACCTGGCAGTAATATCTCTTTAAATAATTTAAAGCCTTTTAGTCCATACATTCTTCCCATCTCAATATAACCAGGATCAATATTTCGGATACCATGTAATGTATTAATATAGATTGGGAACATCACACCAATAGCTACCAAGAAAATTTTTGCTCCTTCATCAATACCAAACCAAATAATAACAAGTGGTACAAGTGCTAGATTCGGTACATTTCGAATCATTTGCAAAGACGTATCTGTAAAAAGAAAGGAAAATTTTGAAAGTCCATTGGTAATACCTAAAATAAAGCCAATTCCCCCACCAATCAGTAAACCGATAAATGCTCTACCAAGACTTCCTTCTAAGTGATACAGTAAGTCTCCTGAAATAACTAATTGATAAAAGCTTTTCAGTACTGTTAAAGGAGCAGGAACCAGTTGTGTCGAGACAATTTGAAACTGTGTTACTAATTGCCATGCCCCAACAAATGCGATAGGGATTAGCCAAGGTATAAAACTCCACTTCTTTTCTTTCATTTGTCTCACTCCTTATTTGGTATCTTTGACACGTTCAGAAACATTAATTTTTTGTGGAATTAACCCTACTTTTGTGTAGTAGTCTGCTTGCGCCTGTTGTGTTTTAATAATTTTTTCATCTAAACGATCTAAACCATAAGTACGACGATCAATCGCACGCTCAATCACTTTTTCATTAATTCCTAAAGCTTTTGAAACTAACTTAACAACTTCAGGCTTATTTTTATTTGCCCACTCATCTGATTCAGCAATCGAATCTAAAATCACTTCAACTAATTCTGGATGTTGTTGATTAAATTTTTCGTTTGCATAATAGAATGTACGATTCGGATAGTCATAGTCTTTTCCTTCTGTTAAATTAACAGTCTCTAAATCTGTTTCAGCTCCTGCAAAGAAAGGATCATACGTGCCAAGCGCATCAATTGCTTTCGTTTCAAAAGCTGTTCTTAATTGAGAAGCATCTTGTAGATAAACCCATTCAATATCATCGACTTTTAACCCAGCATCTTCCACTGCTAACATTGCTAGATAGTGATGATTTCCACCTTTTAATACACCCACTTTTTTACCTTTTAATTCTTTAATATTCTTAATGCCTGAATCTTTTAAAACCAGTAATCCAATACCTTCTGGATTTGGTTTATCTGCTCCTACATATGCGAAAGGTTTGTTACCTGCTTGCGCTGTAATACCTGAACCATCAGCAGCATGACCAAAATCGATATTCCCTGTGAATAACCCTTCTAGTAAAGTTCCACCATGTGAAAATTCACGCCATTCTACTTTGTAACCTTTCTCTTTCAAGTTCTTTTCTAAATAGCCACTCTCTTTTAAAATGTTAATTGTATTACCCTTTTGATAACCTATTTTCACAACTTTATCGCTATCTGCTGCAGCATCCGTATCTTTAGATTTTGAACCACATGCTGTGAGAACAAGTAATACGAGTGTAATGACTGTTAATAAAGTTAATTTTGTTTTCTTCATAAAAATCCTCTTTTCTTATAAAATTACTTGGTTTTAATATCTACTTTTTTAATAAATAACGGCCATTATGTGCTTCAAATAATTTTTCTTCATTAAATCCTTTTAAGTTAATTTGAAAAGGTACTTCACCTTTTGTTAGCAATGTATTTTTAATGACACCTTCACCTACAGGTTCTGCGAAATACAATTCTCCTCCATTTAGAGGAATCGTTACAATCTTGGCTTGAAGTGTCTGGTCTACATATGTTTTACCAACTTGTTGTTTGAAATAACCACCCCAGCGTTTAGCTGTTTCTTCTGCATTTTCCACTACAAATACGACACCTTCTAATGCTGTATTCGGTAGTTGCTGACCAATTACTCCCTGCTGAATTTGTTCATTACGGCGTTCCTCATCTGATTGATTCCATTGAATAATAAAAGGAAGTGGTAACTTATTATTTTCTTCACCTATATAGAGTAATTGCCAGTGAATTTCGCTACCATCTGGTCTTTTTCGAAACATTGCATCTGGTCCTGTAACAGTTAGACCTGCTTCTTTAAAACGTGCAGCTGCTTTTTGAATATCATCCGTACGAATTGCGAATCTTACAAGACTTTCTTCAAAATCTTGCTCAATAATTGTTTCTATCATACTATGATGTGCTGGATTACTCTTACGTACAAGTTCTTCGTCATATGCACCAAGATATTCAATGTAACTTAAATCAAAATAGCTTAATGCATTATACGTTCCTCGCCCTTCATGTCTTCCTCCTTCAACTGCATGAATATTTTGTTTATTTAGTTCATGGATAAACGCTTCTGGTTGATTCAAAAAGTGTACAACATGGTCAAATTCAAATTTCGGCATGAACTTCTTCCTCCTTTAGTACATAATGTGCTGCAATTTTTAAAAATGTTTGTTGCATATTTAGTAATGCTTTTTCATCAAAGTCGAATTTAGGGTGATGATGCGAAAATTGTGTACTCTCCTGCTCATTGTGAGCACCTACTCTAAAGTATGTTCCTGGTCTTTCTAATAAATAATAAGAAAAATCTTCAGCTCCCATAACTGGTTGAAGCGCCTTTACTTGTAAATCTGAAGCAAGTTGTGTAACTAATTCAGATTCTACTGGATGATTATACAGTGCTGGATAACCATTTATGTATTTTAAATCGTATGTTGCATGCGCTCCTTCAGCTGCTTTTGACACAATTAACTCAATCTCTTCTTGGATTTTGGTGCGTACATCATTTGTCATTGTGCGTACTGTACCTTCGATTACAGCAGAATCTGCAATAATATTAAATGCACTCCCTGACTGAAAAATCCCCACAGTAACAACCGCTGGTGAGAAAGGATCAATTCTTCTCGATACAATTTGCTGCAAGTCACTAATTATTTTAGAACCGAGTACAATTGCATCTTTTGTTTCATGTGGTCTTGCACCGTGACCTCCTAGTCCCTGTAATGTAATCTTAAACCGATCAACTGCAGCCATTTGATAGCCTGCTCCAATTGAAATAGTTCCCGTAGGTTCAGAAGTATCAAGGTGTGCACCAAAAATGACATCTACATCTTCAAGTGCTCCTTCTTCAATCATAAATTTCGCACCGCCTGGTGGTAATTCTTCTGCCGGTTGAAAAATAAATACGATTGCGCCATGTAGCTGTTCTTTAAATTTAGAAAGTACTTTTGCAAATCCTAAGAGAGCAGCACTATGTCCATCATGTCCACAAGCGTGCGAAATACCGTCATTTTTTGATTTATATGCTACATCTTTTAAATCTTGAATCGGTAATGCATCAAAATCAGCTCGAAACGCAACGACTGGTCCAACTGACTTCCCTCTTAATGTAGCGACAATACCATGACCACCTATATTTTCTTTTATATCTAAAGGTAACTTTTTTAATTCATTTAGTATAAATTGTGATGTTTTTTTCTCTTGAAAAGATAATTCAGGATGCTGATGTAAATACCTTCTCCACTCAATTACTTCTGGTAACTGCTCTTCAAGCTGAAATTGCACTTTTCGAATCGATTCATTCATATGAAATCCCCTTTTCATTATTATACTTATCAATTTACTAGGTTTTAATATAATTCGTATCATAATATAAAGAATAAATAAAAACAACCTTTTTATCCAAATTTTATAAAATGATTTATTTTTCTTAATTTAAAATAAAAGGATACTTTTATAATACTAAAAAGAGAAACCATCTGTTTACAATGATTTCTCTGAATTTCTCTTAATGCTTTCCTAAATATCTATCAATTTGTCGAAAATATTTTTCGTCGTGCTCAATTAATTGTTGAAAGTATTGCGCCATCGTTTGTTCTTTTTGACCGATTTTCACAACTCTGCACCAGCTTTTATCAGAAATCTGCATAATCTGTGTAATTAACATTTTTCTTACTTGAATAAAATAACGTAATATTTCATATGTTGGAATTTGACAAATATCCTTCATATACTTTTCAATGTGTACATCAATATTATAAATAGGAGAGACTGGAATACCTTGAATTAAATGAGGTAATCGTTTTTTCAAAATAAACTGGTCCCAAGCAGTTAGATGACCTATTGTTTCAAATATACTCCACTTATCTACTTCCATCGGTATGCGTAGTAGATTATCTGATAAATCAATATAACGAATTACTCTTTGAATACTCCCACGCATCAAAGTAATAATTCGTTCTTTACTGTAAATCATGTTTCTGTTCCTTTCGAAAACTATTTTTCTAGGTGAAATGGCTTCTGTTGATAGATATAGTTTGGTGATTTTTTTGTATTATTATAAGGACGATGAAAGATGTGTGTAGTTGCAGGTGACAAAGGTGGAATTAGCCATGTCCAGTTCCCTGTCACATCACGCCCTTCTTTTTCTTCTTGTTGTTCAAATAATTGAAACTGCTGTGCTGCTGTGTGGTGATCAACAATGCTCACACCCGCTTGTTTATAAGATTCTAGCACTGCATAATTCAACTCAACTAGCGCGCGATCTTTCCATAGCGTATGCGCTCTTTTGGCTTCAATACCAATCGCTTCTGCTACTTGTGGTAAAAAGTTATAACGATCTTCATCTGCTAAATTACGCGCGCCAATCTCCGTACCCATATACCAACCATTAAATGGCGCCGCTTCATATGTAATACCACCAACTTCATACCCCATATTTGAAATAATCGGAACTGCATACCAGCGCATACCAATTTGTTCTACTTTAGGATACTGACTATGTGTGATTGGAACTTCTAAAATAGCATCTTTCGGAATCGAGAACATTTTAGGAGGTCTATCGTCCACTTGAATAACAAGTGGTAGAATATCATATGGCTGATCTCCCATAGGAAAGCCCAGTTCATGAAATTTTTTAGTTACATCAAGTGATACCGTATCACCAATCACCTGTCCGTCTTTTTCATAACCTGCATATCGAATTAATTGATCGTTCCAAATACGCACACGTCCAGGTGCAAAAATAGAAATCGTTGGACGAATTTTCCCACCATTTGTTGCATAGCGAATATGCTCGACTAGTGCTTCAAAAATCTCTTCTTCATCTTCTAAACGTCTATGATCGAACACATGTAGACTATTCCAAAATAAGCGACCAATACACTTATTGCTGTTGCGCCACGCAACTTTTGCGCCATAAACTAGTTCTTCTTCTGTATGAGTATATGTACCTGTGCTTATAATTTCTTCTTCTATCTCTTTTAAGCGTTGCTCAATTGGTTTCTTCATTTCTTTTCCGAATTGTTTTATAAAAGCACGTGCTTTTTCCAACATATAGAACACCTCATTTCATACTTTACCTATCATAAAATAATCTACTGTGAGATAAAAGACTAATTTAACTAATTCGAAAGATGTACTTTAAATACTTGTAAACATTTGTTCATATTTTCAATTACATCTTTTTTCTCATTTAATTGAGAATGATAAATAAATCATTTACAAAACTACTTATATTATAATTCGCAAAAACACATTTTTCTTTTAAATAAATGTTTATTTATGTTGTAAATAGGGAATACTACTCGAAGTGATGTTTTATTTATAGGAATTCCTTAAATAGAATGATTATTATTTACTTTTAATTATAATGTATGTTACAGTATATTTATAGCTTGTTATTGTCTACAGTTCGCTGTAGAAATCTTATAAATTTTCAGGAGGTATTATTTTATGACAGAAAACAAAAATACAGACCATCAACGCTTAACAACTGCGACAGGTACACCTGTTGTAAGTCACTCAAACAGTATGACTGCTGGTAAACGCGGTCCCATTCTTTTACAAGATGTATTTTTAATTGAAAAATTAGCAAACTTCAATCGTGAAGTAATTCCTGAGCGCCGAATGCATGCAAAAGGTTCTGGTGCATTCGGTACATTTACTGTAACAAATGATATTACAAAATATACAAAAGCAAAAATTTTCTCAGAAGTAGGTAAGCAAACAGAGATGTTCGCTCGCTTCTCAACAGTAGCTGGTGAACGTGGTGCAGCAGATGCTGAACGTGATATTCGCGGTTTCGCTTTGAAATTCTATACTGAAGAAGGGAATTGGGATATGGTCGGAAACAATACACCTGTATTCTTCTTCCGTGATCCACTTCACTTCCCAGATTTAAACCACGTTGTTAAACGTGATCCAAAAACGAATATGAAAAATGCGAATTCCAACTGGGATTTCTGGACAATGTTACCTGAAGCATTACACCAAGTAACAATTGTTATGTCTGACCGTGGTATTCCAAAAGGTTACCGTAACATGCATGGTTTCGGTTCTCATACGTATTCAATGATTAATGCAGATAATGAACGTGTGTATGTAAAATTCCATTTCCGCACACAACAAGGAATTGAAAACTACACAAATGCAGAGGCTGCTGAAGTAGTAGGACAAGACCGTGAATCATCTCAACGTGACTTATTTAACGCGATTGAAAAAGGTGATTTCCCGAAATGGAAAATGTACATCCAAGTGATGACTGAAGAACAAGCGCGTAATCATCCTGACAATCCATTCGACTTAACAAAAGTTTGGTATAAAGCAGACTATCCATTAATTGAGGTTGGAGAATTCGAATTAAATCGTAACCCTGAAAACTACTTTGCGGATGTAGAACAAGCAGCATTTGCACCATCAAATGTTGTACCAGGTATCTCATTCTCACCTGACCGTATGTTACAAGCTCGTTTATTCGGGTATCAAGATGCAGCACGTTATCGTTTAGGTGTAAACCATCACCAAATCCCTGTTAATACACCAAAATGCCCATTCATGGTGTATCACCGTGATGGTCAAGGTCGTGCAGATGGTAATCGTGGCTCTGCAATCACATACTTCCCTAACAGCTATGGTGCGTTACATCCACAACCAGAATATAAAGACCCTGCACTTGAATTAGATGGACCAGCAGATATTTATGACTTCCGTGAAGATGATGATAACTACTTCGAGCAACCAGGTAAGTTATTCCGTCTGATGAATGACGATCAAAAACAACAATTATTCAATAATACTGCTGAAGATATGGCTCCTGTTGAAGATTTCATCAAAGAACGCCATATTATCCACTGCTACAAAGCAGACCCTGCTTACGGTGAAGGTGTAGCCAAAGCATTGGGTATGGATATTTCAAAAATCGACTTGAATAAAGAGATTAAATACTTCTAATAAAGTTAAAAAGAGAGCTTGGATTAATGTTCAAGCTCTCTTTTTCTATTGGATTATTTATTTTAAATAATAAAATAATGGAAACAAATTTTTACGGGGTGAAATGAATTGAGCGAAACACCATATAATCATTTAGAAAACGCCACATTTGAGACACTCATGCAATTGCTTGAAATCGGTCATGAAATTGAATTTACTTATAAGAATAAAGAATAGTTCATTTCAAATTTCCAAGAGGGCCGATCATTAATCGTAGATTCAGAAGCAATATGCGATTATACACATGATAACCATCAATTTGTGCAAATAGCCAAAATTAATGGTATAACCATTGAGGAGTTATTTAGAAAACATAGCGATGAAATCGAGTTCCGTACAATTTATTAATAAATAAAAAGTGCTTTAGCATTTTCCTATGCTAAAGCACTTTTTGCTATTTCACCAAATCTTTAAATTCATTCCACTGATATAAACGTGGATAACGCGTCGCATCTTGATTATATGATTGATCTTTAATTAATAACATTGTATCAATGCCAACTAATGTATCGAGTACAGCTGGTTTATCATCAATATAGTAGTCGAGATGTAGATTACGAATTGTATCAATCTTTTCGTGGTCTTCCATACCACAGAAGAACCTGGTATCTACTACCGGAAATCCTTGCGCCTTCATCCATTCACGTGTTTTTTCACAATAGTGTTTTGGACGTGCTGTCACATAAAATACTTCATGCCCGGCAGCTACTAAACCATTCACTACTTCTTTTGCCATATCAAAAGAGGGACAGTTTGTGAAATAGATGTCTTCCATTGTATCTTGCCACATCTTCTTACCTTCTTCATTCGTTAAATCAAATAAAGAATGAATCGCTACGGTTTTCAATTGCTCAAACGCTTCAATCGAAGCTTTTCGCCCTAACTTTTCTTCATATAAATAAAAGGCATGTCGACGTAAATCAATTAATGTATCGTCAATATCAAAACCAAATCGCATCGAACTTCCCCCTTTATACATGTACTAAAAACTGCGCTGCAAATTGTTGTTCTTTCTCTCTTTGTAGCGCCTGTAATTTTGTTACTTCATCCTTGCGTTGACGCTCACATGTAAGTAACTCAAGTCGTTGAATTGTTTGTTCATCAATCAACTCAGCTAATGCCACAGCGTCCTTTAATGCTTCATTTAGACCATATGCGCCTGTTGGTGTCATCGTATGTGCAGCATCCCCCATTAGAGCGAGCCCTTCTACTCCCCAACACTCTGTTTGACTACTAAATACGTCAAGCACGACAAAATCCTGCCAAGACTGTATATGGAACTGTACTGCTTCACGTAAATCTGGAAAAGCCTCTACTAACTTCGTAATAAATGGTTCAAACGGTTGTTTTCTTAGTTCCCCGTAACTACCTTCTTCGATATGCCATCCGATTTGTACATAACCATTCGTTTGCGCAAATAGCGAAATTTGCATACCGTCAACAAGAGCCATTTTTATAACGGGTTCATAATTTGTTGGAGCCGGAATACGCGCCCACAATAAATCAAAACCATGTTTACGAATTGTCAGATGAAGCTGTGCTTTTTTTCGTACAGTTGAATAGCGTCCATCCGCTCCAATTACTAAATGACTCATGACCGTCAGTTCCATATCACCTTGTCTTGCTTTCACACCAATATAACGTCCTTCTTCATTTTGCAGTAATTCTGTTACGCGTGTATTGAGCTGATATTCAAATGTTGGATAAGCCTCTGCTTGCTCTAAAATCGCTTCAAGTAGATGTGCTTGTGGCATATGAATACCTAAATGCCCTACAGATGCATCAGGTAAAATCGTTTTAATTTTCTCACCTTTTTGCCAATACTCTACCGCTTCCATCTTTAATAAACCACGTTTTTCAACAGCTTCATAAAGTCCATATGACTTTAAAATTGCTTCACCATCTTCATTAATATGTTCACCACGAAAGGCACGCGCTAATTCATTTGTACGCTCTAATAAGAGTACATGAATCCCTTTTTTCGCAAGTAAGTAGGCGAGTAACATCCCACCAGGGCCACCGCCTACAATACTTATATCTACTTCTTTATACATTCGTTGTTCAATCCTTCTTTGGATACGCAATAATACGTAAATCTTCTCCAATTTGCTCCACTTGGTCAAATGATAATGGCATCGCTTCATCAATTGTCTTAACATCATCACCTGTAAATGGTGTAATCGAATGACGACCACCCAATACTTTCGGTGCAATATAGACAATCATTTGGTCAATCAAGCCTTCACGTAAGAATGACGCATTAATTGTGCCTCCACCTTCAACAAGTAAATCTGTAATTCCTTTTTCATAAAGTGCCGGTAAAACTTCTTGTAAGTTTAGTTTGTCATTCTTTATAGATACATAGATGAACTCTACACCTGGATATTCTTTCGTACGCGCTTCATGTTCTTTAGATGTCACAATAATTGTACGTGCAACAGTAGTATCAACAATTTGTGCATCTGTTGGTGTACGTAATTGACCATCTAATACAACACGTACAGGATTTCGTCCTTCACGTCCGTCTGCTAGACGCGTTGTTAATGCTGGATTATCATTTAAAACTGTCTGACTACCAACAAGAATTCCATCTACTTCATGACGCAATTCGTGCACATTAGAACGTGCTGCTTCACCCGTAATCCACTGTGAATGTCCATTATAAGTCGCGATTTTACCATCTAATGTCATCGCAAATTTTGAGCGCACAAAAGGAAGTCCTGTCAGCATATTATGAATAAAGCGTTCATTTAAACGACGTGACTCTTCTTCTAGTAAACCGACTTCTACTTCGATTCCGGCATCACGAAGTAAGCGAATACCGCGACCAGCTACTTCTGGATTCGGATCTTGCATCGCTACAACAACACGTTTCACGCCTGATTCTTTTACTAAATTTGCACAAGGTGGTGTTTTACCGTAATGCGAACAAGGTTCAAGTGTTACATACAATGTTGCGCCTTTCGCATGATCTCCTGCCATACGAAAAGCATGCACCTCTGCATGTGGTTCTCCTGCTTTTCGATGTAACCCTGTACCAACGATGACACCATCTTTTACAACAACAGCCCCAACAAGTGGGTTCGGGTTTGTGTTACCTTTTGCGCTCGCTGCCAGCTCAATCGCGAGATTCATGTAATACTGATCGTTCTGCATTATCGACACCACCCTCACCTAAGATATGACCTGCTTTTTTCACTTTTGTTTCTAAATAGTAACGGTTGCTATCTGTTACTCCACCCCATAAAGGAATATGCCCTTTCGCAGATAAACCATGTGATTTTAACGCTTCTAATTTTTTCGGATTATTCGTAATCAGTGTTACAGGTTTTTGGCGTAACACTTCAAGTACTTTAATCGCATCCTCATAAGAACGTATATCATCTTCAAAACCTAGTTCATGATTCGCCTCTACCGTATCAAGACCATCATCTTGTAATAAATAAGCAAGGGATTTAGAGAATAGACCGATGCCACGCCCTTCATGGTCAGCTAAATAGAAAATCGCACCACAACCATGTTCGACAATCATTTTCATCGATTCATGTAATTGATAGCCACAGTCACAACGTTGACTACCAAAGATGTCCCCAGTATGACAAATACTATGCATACGAATAATCGCATCTTCAGAGTTCGCAAAATCACCGTACACCAGTACCGATGACTGTTGTCCGAAAGCTAGATTCATAGATGGTAGTAGTTCAATCATTTCTTCTTTTGATACAGATGCTGGAACATCTTTCCAACAATACCACTGAAATGTCGCTTCAAAATCACCCTGTTTGATTGGTAAGCGAATAGGGCCTACAACGCTTAATTTTTCATTTTCATTACGTTCTGTGAATTGGATTTTATTTAAAATTTTATTGTTGATTGTCATATGAATTACCTCATTACAATTTTATTTTTTAATCAGTGTCTGTGATTTAATTTAAATAAGTCGTCATCATTTGTCTAGTAATTTGACCTGAACATATGGATTACCTCATAACAAATATTCTACCCTTTTAGCAATAAAAAAGCTTGAATTTAGAACCATAGTTTTCATATGAAGAAAGTAAACAATTGAGACAGAAGTATTTTCAACAGAGAACATCTCGAGGATAGGACTAAATACTTTATTTTCCTTTTTAAAGTTCACAACAAAAAACCAGAACCACGCTACAGCGCGATTCTGGTTTTTCTTATACTTATGTGTCAAGTCTCTTCATTTTTAATCTTGACGTAAAGCTTGGATAACATCAATTTTTGTTGCTTTTCTTGCAGGTCTCCAACCAGATAGAATGGCTACACCAATACTAATTGCAGCCGCAATCACGACTAACTGCCATGGAATCGCTGAAAATTGAATCTCTGTTGTTAAGAATTCTTTTTCATTTGTTGCCATATACAAGATTTTCGGAATCGCATAGTTCGCCGCAAAACTAACAATATATGAAATAATAACCGCAATGACTGTTCCAATCACACCAATGTAAGCACTCTCCATCACGAACAGACGCTGAATTAGCTTTGGACTAGCACCAATTGCCTTCATAACACCAATCTCACGTGTTCGTTCTGTCACAGCCATCGTCATCGTATTAAAAATCCCAATAGATGCAATCAAAATTGCAATCGTTCCAACAAAGATTAATCCTGCTTTTAGCGCTAAGAATAATAAGTTCATTTCTTCTAATTGTTGTGAAACTGTATAAGTTGCGTAACCTTCGTCTTGCAAGGCTTTATTAATCGCCGTCACCGCTTCAAGATCCGTCGCATAAACAGCCGTTGTACGATAAATCATCTCTTCCGCTTTAAGCTTTTTACCATAAAGTGTTTTTAAATCTTGTACAAGTGCTTCTTCGTTTTCTTTACTAATTCGAATTGTTCCATCTTGTTCCCACTCTTTTTTAGGCTTCGGTCCCACACCTTCAATTGTAAATGTGCGTGTTACTTTTTTCTTCGTTTCTTCATTTTTCCAATTAAGTGTGATTTTCTTTCCAATCATACTTTCTTGAATCCCTATATTAATTTTTGATGCATCTTTCTCTAACTTTTTCTCATCTTCTTTTGACAGCAAGATTTGTGCAACATTATAACCAACGACTACACCATCTGCTTTTTCTGGATATGTACCTTTTGATAATTTTAAATTGGCTTTTTCATTTTCTTTAAAATCCGTTAAGATGACTTCCGGACTTCCTTTATACGCATCAATATTTGCTTCTAAATTACCCGTTTGAATGAGCGTGTTCATCGTCACCGCATTCACATTTTTCATCTTTTTAATTTCAGTTGGTTCAATTTCCTTATTGCCATCATTATATACTTCGATGCGTGTTAGTGTATCATCTGATAATACTTCTTTTTTCAATGAATTTTGTAAACCAAATGCGACGGAAGCAAGTACGATTAAGAACGCACAGCCCATTGTAGTCGCTAAAATTGTCGTGAAAATACGCATACGATTCTTTTTTACATGTTGTCTCACAAAATCTAATTGATCTTTAAACTGCACTGTAAATCGCCTCCTGTAATTGCCCGTCATGCATACGGTATTTTTTATGTGCACTATTCGCTACTTCTTCATCATGTGTAATGATGACAAAAGTTAAATCGAGTGATTGATTCAATGATTGAATAAGCTCTAGAATCTCTTTTTCTGTTTCTGAATCTAAACTCCCTGTTGGTTCATCTGCCAAAATAATCGATGGATTCGTTACGAGTGCACGCGCAATACATACACGTTGTTGCTGTCCACCAGATAATTCATTGGGGTAGTGATCAAGTACTTCATTCAAACCCACGCGCTCCATTATTTTTCGTACAGTTTGAAAACGAGCGTTCTTTCCCATTCCTTGAATTTTAAGAGGTAATTCAATATTTTCAAAAGCCGTTAACCCTGGCATCAATTGAAAATTTTGAAAGATGAAACCTACATTTTTCAGGCGAAATTTTGCATGCTCTGCTTCTGATAAATGCGTTGTATCTTTATGATTTAAAACTATCTTGCCTTCATCTGGTTTTAAAAACCCAGCAATCGTATTTAATAAAGTCGACTTCCCTGAACCGCTCTTTCCGACAATTGCGACGATTTCACCCGATTCGACTTGAAGATTTACATCTTTTAAAACAGGTACTTGTCGCTCTTGACCTTTTTTACCAATCGAAAATGTATGGCATATATTCGTTAATGTAATCATGTTCATAGCTCCTTCTTTTCTTTGTTATCTTCAGTATAGGAAATAAATCTTAATAATTAAGGAGGATAAAAATGAAGATTTTCTTAAGAAAAGAAAAAAAGCCTATCTGATAAAAATCACATAGACTTTTAGCTTATTATTTTTTTATGACCTCCATATTCATCTCATGTGAGAACTGAATTGGTTTTTTCTGATTGACCATCGTCATTTCAAAAGTTAAATCGAGCTTTTTTGTATCTTTCGGGGCTACTTCAAATGACATCACGCCTCTCGTTCCTTTATTTGGTTCTAGTGAACGGGCAAGACGAATAGATTGATCGAGTACTTCATACTTGGATGGTATTTCTTTCCCATCTGCATAGAGTTTAATAGATGAATCATTCAAATAAATACGAGTATTATTTTTATTGTATAAAAATAAATAAATGCGTGTACTTTTTGGATACATGCGCACCTTATCTACTTCAACATGTACATTTCCAAAATTACCTTGTTCGTTTATTTCAACATTGACCATATTCGGACTCTTTTCACTTTCTTCGATAATGACTTCTTTCGTCCGAATCTCTACCAAATCCCCTTGTACACCTAAGTCCAAATTTCCTTTATAGATACCTGTAATTTCTCCTTCAAAACGAATGTAGGACTGTTGCGCTAATGCTTCTTTTTTATCTGTCTCAACAATAACTACACTTGTTGTATATTCACCCTTTTTTAATAAAATGACTGAGTAAACACCTTTTCCATTAATATATTTTGAATCATCTACTAAACCCTCAGCTTCAATTGAATGACCGACATAGTTTTTTGGATTTTTTATCATGTGTTCATAGTCGATTTCTTTTGTTTCCTTTTGAACTGGTTGTTGCTGTTTATTTTTATGTTCTAAAAAGGAGACCAAAAAATAAATTGATACACCCACTATTAATATCACACTAATCGTTATGATGATCCTTTTCTTCATTTTATTTGTCCCCCTTTCAATTCTTTACCCATTAAATAAATAAAAACCTCTCTTTTTCAACGGATGTTTGAAAAAGAAAGGCTTAAATTTAAAAAATATGCTTTTGGAATTCTTCTAATGCAATATCTTTAGAGAATGTATAAAAAATAATACGACCCTCTGGATTTAAAATACGAAAACATGTGTGCACAAGGTTTTGTTGGATGCGCCAATTCGTCTTATTCTCAATTGTACGCCACCATAACTTATCATTCACTTCATTTTTATCTACGTGAATCAATCCTTCATTCGCAATTAATGAAATAAACATAAGTGGGTTGCCACCTAGCGCTGTTTGTAAAATCATGCTGTTTCGAAAAAGTGTACATACAGCGACAGCTACTGTCCAACCACATTCAATGCGTTGTTTTTCAATTTGAACCAGTGTTTTTTTAGAGATTCCTAAAATATCTGCCATCTGCTCTTGGGTGTAATTGTATTCTGTTCGAATTAATTTCATCTTTTGGGAAACAATCGTAATCATTTCTTCACGTTTCATACTCTCACCTTTTCTATAGTGTGTAACTTTACACTGAAACATCATTTTATCGAACTCTTTTTTGAAAGTCCAATCATTCGTATAGGAAAAGCAGAAAAGACATCTATTTTATATACTTCATCTAATTTTTACCCTTTGTTCACTGCTATTGTCTTAGTTCGATTTTCTTACTTGATTACGTCCATTTTGTTTCGCTTCATATAAAAGTTGATCTGCTTTCTTTAAAACACCATTTCCTTCTACTCCATCACTTGGACATTCTGCCACACCTGCTGAAATATGAATTGGTAGTGATGTTGGGCTATTTGTTTGTTCAAAGTATTGTCGCAATTCTTCTGCTCGTTCATAGGCTACATCAACCGAAGCACCCGGTAATAAAATAACAAATTCTTCACCACCGAAACGATAGCATGAATCGGTCGTTCTTACATGTTGTAACATAGCTGCTGCGATAAAACGAAGAACTTCATCACCCACATCATGTCCATATGTGTCATTTACATTTTTAAAATGATCGACATCAAACATAATGACTGCATAACTTTTTTGTTCCTTCGTCCAAGACATTAAACGATCATCCAGTGTTCGTCTATTATATAAACCTGTTAATCCATCGCGTTCTGACTTACCTGTTAACTCCAATACTTGTTCATGTAAATGACTAAAACTTTGAATAAGCGCTTCTTTCAATTGAATCACTTCATAGTACCAAGCCTGAACAGAACGGAAATTATTTTCCTCATCATTCAATTTACTGCTCTCTGTCAACTGAGCTAACCGTTGAAGCGGTTTTGCAATGCGGTATGATAGGAAAATAACAATAATTAAAGAAATAGCTAAGAACGGTAGTGCAATTAAAAACATCTGCTTGAATAATTGTTTAGCCGGCGCTTCAACTGCGGAAGCAGGTCGTTGTGCAATAACCATCCAATCTGCATTTTTAACATGTGCATATCCTGCAAAAGCAATTTGATTCTCTGTATTTTCTCCTTTAACAACACCTGTTGTTTTTTTATGAATCGCCATATTTATAATGTCATTATCAGGTAAATCACGCGCAATATTTTTCTTTCGCTCATCATAAATAATCGTACCATCTCGATCGACAACATAGACAGTTGATTGACCATCATATGGATGTGCACCTAATAATTTATATAAAATATTTTTTTCTTTTAAATAAATCGTGCCACCAATTAAACCAAGATATTCATTTTTCTCTGAAAAGATAGGTGTCGTTACAAAAACGATCAACCGACCACTCACACTCGTATAAGGTTGAGAGATCATGGGCTTTTGTTCTTTAATCGCTTTTTTCGTTGCTTCAGCTGTTAATTTTACACCAACTAAATCTAACGATTGTGGAGACGTTGCGAGAACAACTGCTTTCTTATTAACAATTGCAATCGAGTTGAATGCACTCGTCTGATTTCGTATAAAATCTGCATGTTTTTCTAAATCTGATTGGTCATCTATACGTTCTGCAATATACTTCGCATTAACCTTTAAAATTTTCTGTTGCTCTGCTAAATAATTATTAGCCGTCTCTGCTACTTTTTGAGCATAGACTCGATTTGTAACCATCGTACTTTCACCCAAGTTCGCTTTATTCAATTTATAACCGCTCCAAATTGATACGATACTTGTCAAAATAAATGCTAGTAAAGCCACACCGATGATAAGATACTGTAGTTTTATTTTATTATTTTTCATTTCATCGTCTCACTTCTTTTTTACTATTTCCTTTAATTATAAAATATTCCAATTATAATTGAAAACAATTTAAAACTTATTTATACTATTATATTGTAATTTATGTTCTTTTTTACTATTTTTAGTAAATTTATGTTGAAGAATTTCCTTTTTCATCCTATAATTCAAATGTGGAGTAGAATACTAGGATTTAGTCCCCCTTTTATTCTATTCAACAGACTAGCATTATCTAGTTGCTAGTTTTCAAGTGCATGTTCTACGTATTTAGATCAGAACTATTCCCCAAGTAGTGCTGTAATCCTTCTAAATATCGCACGACTATGTAGAACTCTCCTTAATATATGGAAAAAGACTATCTGCATGAGGTAGTCTTTTTTATTTTTATATTCTTACCGTTTGCATTTTTTTTAATAAGTGGAGTACTCTTTTAGTAAGTTACACATTATCGAATAGAGGAGTTTTGCATATGTTTATCGTAACAAACCGTATTAAAGTAAAAAAAGGCTTTGCTGAAAAAATGGCTCCAAACTTTACAAAAGGTGGCGACACGTTAAAACAATTCCCTGGCTTCATCAAAACAGAAGTGGCGATTGCACGCGACTTTGAAGATTATGATGAAATGAGTGTCAATATGTTTTGGGAATCACTGGATGGATTCCACGAATGGCGTAATAGCGATGCATTTAAAGAATCTCACAAACGCCCTGAACCAAAAGAAGGCGAAGCACCGAAAGAATCACCAATGTTAGGTAGCCAAATTGTCATTTCAGAAATCGTGACATCAACAGAAGCGTAAAATACAAGCTACTTTATCTCTTTTAGCCTTCCTAAATAAAGGCTAAAAAAGATAATACTATTTAAAGCATAGAAAATCCCGTATGATTCGGAAATCATACGGGATTTTCATATATGTATCCACCTAGATTAGTGAATATTACGTTTCTTAAAGTTTCCGCCTTTTACTTCTGCCATGTCATACACCGTAACAAAAGCTTCAGGGTCAATTTCAAAAATAATTGATTTAATTTTTGTGTCTTCTAATCGGTTAATCACACATGTAACTTCTTTAAATTTTTCATGTGAATAGCCGCCATACACATCTGTTAATGTTGCACTACGGCCTAAACGATCACGAATTGTTTCAACCAATGTATCCGGATCTTTCGTAATAATTTTAAATGTTTTCGCACCACTTAAGCCTTCTTCGACAATATGAATTACTTTTGAAGCGATAAAGTAAGCAAGACCCGATAAAATCGCTCCTTTGAATCCAAACACGAATGATACTAAAATGAAAACGAACATATTCAAGAATAAAATCAAATCACTTGTACCAAATGGTAATTTACGTGATAGTAACACGGCAAACATATCGATTCCATCTAGGGCACCACCATTACGAAGTGCAAGACCCATACCAAAACCGATAATAATCCCACCTACTACGGTAATCAGTAATGTGTCACCTTCAATAATTGTTCGAACATCATGCATTGCGACAGTACCCGCAGCTAATGTCGCAATCCCTAACGTCGAATACATCGCAAAACTTTTACCAATCTGTTTATACCCTAGCCAAACAAATGGAATATTTAAAATCGCAATCCATACCCCTAAAGGTAGGCCAATTAATTCTGATAAGACGATACTAATACCTGTTACGCCTCCATCTGATACACTGTTTGGAATTAAAATTGCTTCTAATCCATATGCCGCAATTAACGCACCAGACATAACAGCGAATACTCGCCATAAAATTCTTTGTATTTTTCTTTTCTTTGCTTCTCTCTTCATCAAACTCTCCTCTTTTTACTTTATACTCTTATTTTAGAAATAAATACGCAAAATTCCCACTAATAAGGTCGTATTTACAAGGAGTTTTCAAAAAAACATGAAAATCATGTGATTTCATTTGAAATTTTAGAAAATTTTGTATTTTATTAAATAAAAAAAGATATGAACCCACTTACAGAATTCATATCTTTTATATATTTTATTGGAATGTACCGTAGCCTACTACATAACGATCCCAGTAACCTGCTAATGATTGATATTGAACTTTATTTCCAGCAGCATGTAACAATTTACCATTTCCTGCATACATTGCAACATGGGTAATACGGCTACTTCCTACTGAGAAGAATACTAAATCACCTTGTTTTAATTGTGATTTTGATACTTTCTTAGAAGCTGCGTATTGTGCCCCACTTGTACGTGGAATTGACTTACCATTTGCTTTTTTATAAACATATTGTGTAAAACCAGAGCAGTCAAATCCTCTTGGAGAAGTTCCGCCCCAAACATAAGGTACACCTAAGTATTGTGCGCCTGTTGAGATTAATTTACTACCGCTTGTAGAAGTTTTCTTTACATATTTTTTTAGGTTTGAGCCGACAACCCAACCTGTTTTTTTACCATAGCTAATTTTATACCATGTTTTTCCGTTTACTGTACGCTTATACGTTGCTTTTACAACTGTATTTTTCTTCACAGTACCAACTTTTTTATTGTGACCACCTGCTGCTGAGTATACATTTTTTGTTGCAGATGTTTTAAAGCTTTTTGATACTTTTGATGTTTTTGAAAGTGTTAATTTTGATAAGTTTGTTGATAATACCCAACCTGTTTTCTTACCATATTTAATTTTGTACCATGTTTTACCGTTTACTACACGTTTATGTGTTAATGTAACAACTGCATTTTTTGATACAGTACCAATTTTTTTCTTATTCGCTTGATAATATACATTCTTTTTTGTTTTTACAACGTATGTTCCAGATGCTTTTTTAGTAACAGATACACTACTTTTTGCTGATGCTTCTGTCATTGGTGTCGCTGCTAAACCTGCTGATAATGCGATGGCACTTGCTGTTGTTACTGCGATTAATTGCTTCTTCATTGTATATGTTCCCCCGGTTTTTTCATTAAATTGATATATATAAACGTATTTTCTTCACAAATCATATTTTTTTATCATTACCACGTAACCTAGTCTATAGAAATACTTAAACATAAACAACGACATTTCGATTACAAAAACATTAAAGAATATTACGGTATGTAACAAAAGAACGGTTTCGCTTTTCTGAGAGAAAAGTGCGATAATAGAGGAAACTATGAAAATAAAGGATGAACTATACTATTTATGAAAACATTACGCGTAAAACCCGATTTTATCGCTGACTTAAAAAGAGGCTACTCACTTGTCCATCGCGATGCTGTATCGAATAAAGACCTTTTAGAAAATGAAGGCGAACTTTTTGAATTAGTGGATGTCCATAATCGTTTTTTAGGAAAGGCTTATTACGGTATTCAAAATAAAGGTATTGGTTGGGTGTTAACAACGAAGGAACACGAAGAAATCGACCAAGCTTTTTTTACAAAGAAAATCAGTGCCGCACTACAACTACGTGAAAACTTCTTCAATGATGCAGACACAACTGCTTTCCGCGTCTTTAATGGCGAAGGTGACGGTATTGGTGGAATCTCAATTGATTATTATGATGGTTACTTCTTAATCAATTGGTATAGCGATGGTATTTATCGTTATCAAGACTTTGTTATTCAAGCACTTGATGAATTAACAAATTACAAAGCTATTTATGAGAAAAAACGCTTCGATACAAAAGGTATGTATATTGAACAAGAAGATGACTTTGTAAAAGGTACACCGGGTGAGTTCCCGATTATCATTAAAGAGAATGGCATGAACTTTGCGATTGATTTAAATGACGGTGCTATGACAGGTATCTTCCTTGACCAACGTGATGTACGTCGCACAATTCGCGATCAATATGCAGAAGGTACAAATATGTTAAATACCTTCTCTTATACAGGTGCATTTTCTGTAGCTGCTGCTCTTGGTGGCGCTAGAGAAACAACTTCTGTCGATTTAGCAAAACGCTCACTTTCAAAAACAATTGAACAATTCAGTGTGAATGGTATTGATTTTGAGGCACAGGACATCAAAGTAATGGATGTATTCCACTACTTCAAATATGCACAACGCCATCAATTAAAATTTGATTTAGTTGTATTAGACCCGCCAAGTTTTGCACGTACGAAGAAGATGACTTTCTCAACAGCCAAAGATTATCCAAAATTATTAGCTGATGCACTTTCAATTACAGCAAAAAAAGGAATCATCGTTGCTTCAACAAACAATGCCAGCTTCGGTATGAAAAAATTCAAAACATTTATCGACCAAGCATGTAAAGAAACAAATACAAAATATAAAATTGTAGAGCAATTCGGATTACCAAAAGATTTCCGCGCAAACCGCGACTTCCCTGAATTCAACTACTTAAAAGTTTGCTTCATTCAAAAATTAAACTAATAAAAACGCACTGACTTAACGGGTCGGTGCGTTTTTTTATCTAATGTATATTCTCAATAGCTTCTTTTAAATCATTCATAAATAACCCAACAAGGTCTCCATCTATGATTCGATGATCAAATGATAGACTCATACCCATCATCGTACCAATGCCAATCGTGCGGTCTGGTAGAATCACAGGGCGCTCTTTCATTGCATGAACTCCTAAAATTGCAACTTGGGGGAAATTAATAATCGGCGTAGCATATGTGCCACCTTTTACTCCTGTATTTGAAATCGTAAATGTGCCGCCAGCAATATCGGTAATTTTCAGCGTACCTTGTCGCGCACGTTCTGTCACATCTTGCAGTTCTATAGCGATTTCTTCTATTGTTTTCTCTTCCACTTCTTTAATAACAGGAACGATTAACCCTTCAGCTGTTGCAGTTGCTACACCTAAATTAATCGCTTTTTTCAATACAATCTCATTTGCTTTTTCATCAATGGTCGCATTAAAGATTGGATACTTTTGAAGCATTTGTGCCACTATTTTCATGATGATTGGTAAATAGGTGATATGTACATTTGATTGCTCAGCTAGCTGTTTCTTATACGTAATGAGCGCATCTACTTGCACTTCTTCCATACCTGTTGCATGTGGAATCGTAAAAGCAGATTGCACTAAATTTTTATAGATTTTTTTACGCATACCGACAATTGGAATGCGTTCTTCTTTATGTTCCGTCATCTCTGTCTCTCCTTTTGAACTTCTCTTTTGTATGCTATCCCCTTTCGACATAGATTTCAATGTATTTAAAAAGAGAAACCGCCATTTGACGATTTCTCCTTTTGTTACTCTTCTAATGATTCAATTTTTGGTTCAATTAATTTACGATTCTTTTTCACAGGGTCAATCTTTCGTTCAATAAAACTTAAAATTAAGTCTGCTAAAACTGCCATTAGAGCTGTTGGAATCGCACCTGCTAAAATGATCGCTGTACCATCTGTAGCATTCGTACCTCGAATAATAATATCTCCTAAACCGCCTGCTCCGATGAATGCACCAATCGCTGTAATTCCAATTGCGACAACAAGCGCAATGCGAATACCTGCAATAATAACGGATAGTGACAGTGGTAACTCAATCATATACAGGACTTGTAGTTTTGTCATACCCATTCCTTTACCTGAATCGGTAAGATCTTTATTAATATTATTGATTCCTGTATAGGTATTTTTAATAATCGGTAATAGTGAGTATAGGAATACTGCTACAACAACGGTTGTTTGACCTAAACCGATAGCTAACATTAAAATGGCTAACATCGCTAAACCAGGAATCGTTTGAATAATATTTGCAATGGTAATGACATATGTTGAAAGTCGACCATATTTTGAAATCAGGATGCCGATAGGAATACCGACAACGGCTGCAATTAATACACCATAGATTGAGATTAAAAAGTGTTGAACAAATTGCATAAATACATAACTACCATTTTCATCAAAGTAGTAAAAGAATTGCTGGAAGGTATTCATATTTTCCATGCCTATTCTCCCCCTTTATCATCAAAGTAATTATGTTTTTCTAAAAAACGTTGTGCGACAACAGCTGGTTCTAATAAATTATTATCTGATTCATAATTTAATTTCTGCATTTCTTCTGTAGATACTTTGTCGACAAGTTTTTCTAGAATTTTTTTCACTTCTGGATGTGTTTTTAGTAATTCATTCGTTGCAAGTGGACTACAATCATATGGTGGGAAGAATTTTAAATCATCTTCTAATACAACAAGGTCATAACTCGAAATACGTCCATCTGTCGTATAACCTAATACAACGTCCATCTTTCCAGCTTCAACCGCATCATATACAAGACCAATTTGCATTGGGTAGACTTTGTTAAAGTCAAAACCATATTCCTTTACGAATGCTTTATAACCATCTCCTGGACGATTCATCCACGATGTATCCACACCAGCTTGCATTTTGTCTGCAACTTTTCGTAAGTCACTTACTTTTTTCAAATTATATTTTTTCGCTGTTTCCTTACTTACCATGAATGCATAGGTATTTGCGAAGCCATATGAGTCGAAAAACGTTTGATCATAATCTTTTTGGAATAATTCCTGTACTTTTTTCATTGCTTCTTCTGGGTCTTTAATTGCTTCTTGCCCTAAAGCACCTGTTAAATCTGTTCCTGTATAACGTGTCGCTGAAATATTTGCATCACCATTTAACATAGCTTGATGTACGACAACACTCGAACCTAAGTTATTAATCATTTGTACATTTTCATCTGTATAATGCTCAATCATGAGTTTAACCATATTCCCCATAATAGCACTCTCTGTTGTAGTCACTGTAGCAATCTTAATCGTTTCATCTTTTCCAGATGAACAAGCAGATAAGATGAGCATTATGCTACAAATGAAAACAATCCATTTCAGTCTCCGCATAAATTACCCCTCCTATCGTTCTACTCGTAAGCCTTTTGGCGTCGCTATTTTTTCTACTTTCGATAAAATAAAATCAATTAATAATGCTAAAATCGTTACAAATACAGCACCGCCAATAATGAATTCAGGTTGATATAAATTTAATCCGTTAAAGATGAAATCCCCAAGACCTCCAGCTCCTATGTACGAAGCTAAAGTTGCCCATGATACTGCATAAACTGCAGATAGACGAATACCTGCCATAATAACAGGAATTGCAAGAGGGAACTCTACTAAATAAATACTTTGGAACTTGGTCATTCCCATACTCATACCAGCACCACGTAAATCTTTATTGACTGACTGCATGCCAATAAATGTGTTATTTAAAATTGGTAATAATGTATAAATAAATAGCGCAACAATCGCTGGAATTTTCCCAACTCCTAAAATTGGAATCATCAGTGCTAAAATCGCTAGAGATGGTAAAGTTTGAAGCACACTTGTAATTCCCATGACCACTTTTGCGACTTTTTCAGTTTTAGATAATAGAACGCCTACTGGAACAGCGACGATAATACCTAATAATAATGCTGACATAGAGATATAAAATTGTTCCCATGTTTTAACTAAAATTTCTTGCTTATTATTTACTAAAAAATCTCCTGCTGCTGTAAAAAATTCACCCATATCTGTTTCACATCCTTTATTTCATCATTCATTTGATGCTTCATTACGGACTTCTTCAGCGGCCTCATCGCCCCAAATTGTGTCATATACAATATCTACAATATGCGCACGTGTAATTAGACCAACTAATCGATGGTCACTATCTACAACAGGAATATTTTTTAAATTTCGACGTAAAATTCGACGTACAGAATCTTGTAAACGGGAATTGTTATATACAAAAAAGACGTCCTTATCCATTGCATCTGCCACACTCGATGTTCGGTGTCTTTCAGATGTAATATTTTCAACGCTTAAATAGCCTTTTAAAATGTTATTGCCGTCAACGACAAATAGTGTATCTACACGACTTTTCACCATCTTGTGAATCGCGTCGTCTAAGCTTTTTTCTAGTGAGATTGTAATTGGTGTAATCATGACATCATCCACGACTTTTGCACTTGGTTTTTCTTGTACAAGGCGGTGTGAGCCAATGAAATCTTTTACGAATTGATTTGCGGGATTGGATAAAATATTATCTGGGGTATCATATTGAACGACTTTTCCGTCATGCATAATACAGATTCGGTCTGCTAGTTTGATTGCTTCATCCATATCATGTGTTACAAAAACGACGGTTTTGCCTAAACGTTGTTGTAAATCTTTCATTAAATCTTGTAAGGTATCACGCGTAATCGGGTCTAACGCGCCAAATGGTTCATCCATTAAAATTAAATCTTGGTTCGCTGCTAACGCACGTAATACACCGATACGTTGTTGCTGACCTCCAGATAACTGTGTTGGATATAAATCTAAGTAACTTTCAGGCAGATTCACAAGTTTAATCAGTTCTTCTGCTGCTTTTTCCTTTTTTTCTTTATCCCACTTTAGTAATCTAGGTACTAAAGTGATATTTTCTCGAATGGTCATATGTGGCATTAAGCCAATTTGTTGAATTACATAACCAATACTACGTCTTAATGTAACAGGGTTTTTCTTTCGGACATCTTCGTCATTAATAAGAATTTTACCGCTAGTTGGTTCAATCATTCGATTAATCATGCGAAGAGCGGTCGTCTTACCACTACCAGATGTACCGATAAATGCGACAAATTCGCCTTTTTTGATTTCAATATTCAAATCATCTACGGCTTTTTTTCCTCCTCGATAGACTTTCGAAAGGTTTTCTAGTTTTAACATAATACAACTTCTCCTTCCTTCTGTAAGTTCCATTTAGTTACCCGAATACATATATTTTACTCACTTTTTTAATATTTAACCAATAATAAGCTTTTTTTCCAAATTTGCAGTTCAGGTGCATTGTGGGAAAAAGTGCATTATAATGGGACAATACGCACTGTAATATCATTTACAAACCTTTGTGGTAGAGAAGGGATTCTATGTTTAAAAATCGTCAATTTAAAATTAAAGTATCAGGTTGTTCAGGTTTTATTTTTCTTGGTTTATTGCTTTTATGTATCATTGCCTTATTACTAACTGTGCCACTATTCGGATTCTTTGGTTTATCGATTCTACTTGCCAAATACGAACTTGCACATTTAGATTTATATGATCATTGGTATCGCAACGCACTATATTTCGGCTGGTTTTTGTTATTAGTCTTAGCAGTTGTTTTCGTCATCGACTTGCTCGGTTTATTTACGATGGCATCGATGAATATGGATTACAATATGGGCGTTAGTATTATTAGTACATTAATTCAATACGGCATCTGTTTATTTATTTTCCATCAAATTTTGGTTAACTTATTCAATCGAATTGAATTTACTTGGCTCGGTTCAGGTATTACCGTCGCTGTCATTTACTTAATTACATCTGCACTGACGACAACAACGATTATTGAAGAACCTAAAAATGACTAACTAGATTTTGCTCATACTAAAAGGACCTCGACATAAAAGCCGAAGTCCTTTTTGAGCAAATGATGATACAGGAGGAAAAATATGAATACCGTTTCTTATATCGTATTATTCACATTCATTTGGTTCATATTATTTGTCATGAATCAGCTATCCGATGTTATTTTTTTAATCGGCTTTATACCTGCATCTCTTCTCATGCTTTTTTATGGCATTCGTGAACTCAAAGGTGCTTTAAAACGCTAATTCTCTTGCTGAGAAGGTGGCGTTTTTTTCGTTAGTACATACGACGTACAAAAAGCAGTGATTGGAATGACCGCAATTAAACCAATCGCTGAACAAGCAATCGTTACAACTTCCCCACTAAATATTTTTGAATTAATCATCTCACTCCATGAATACGATAAATCACTAAATAGGATAAGTAGTGCTAAGTAGCTCCCAACAAAAGCAAAAAATAATGTATTCATACTTGTTCCAATAATATCTTTACCGATGGATAAACCAAAAATAAAGAGGTTTTTACGATCAATATCAGGCTTAAGTTGATGCATCTCTTTCATTGGTGAAGCAATGGCAATCGAAGCGTCTGTAATCGCTCCAATCGTACTCATCATAATAACTGCGACAGCTACTTTTGAAAAATCAATACCAATTCGTAAAGAAGCCATGCTTAACTCTTCCGTCTCCTCTTTACCAAACCCTTGAATGAATGTTGCATTGGCAAAGTAAAGAATGAGCCCAGATAAAAGGAGTGTCGTGAAAACCGTTGAAGCAAATGCTGTTTTTGTCATTGTATTCGTTCCGTTAATATAAAATAAATTAATAAAACTAATGATGATACAGATAATCATCGTTAAAATGACTGGATTCACTTCTGGAATATTCATAAAGAATAGTAAGACAATGAACAAAGCAAAATTTATAAACAGCGTGATGAATGAGCGCAGTCCTTTTTTACCCCCAAGCCCAATCATTAGAATCGCGAGTAACATCGCGAGGACGACTAAACTGTTCATTGCTTCACCTGCTTTCTCTTAATGAAGAATAGAACGATGAATAAAGAGATGGGAATCGTTAAAACAATCCCGAGGCCGCCCACAAGTGCTCGAACAATCTCCAATGTGAGGTTGGTTGAAAGTGTATAGGTAAATGTTGCATGATTTTTAAAGAACAACATCATCATTGGAATAGAACCGCTCACATAGACAAAGAATAGAATATTCGTCATAGGTCCCATAATATCTTTCCCAATCTCTCTTCCTGATTTTGCTAACTGTTTGATTGAGATATGCGGATTTTTTTCATACAGTCCAAATAAAGAAGACGACATCGTAATCGCAATATCCATGACTGCACCGAGTGATGCGACAAGAAGTCCTGCAAAGAACAATGTTTTATAAGGTCTTGTAATGAATTGTAGTTCCTCATAACGCATGCCATTTTCTTTTGTGAGCCATAATACGAATACGGCAATACCAAAAGATATAAATGTACCGACGAGCGTAGCGAGAATCGCTGTAAATGTCTTCTCATTCCATCCATTGACAAGCGTTAATGAAATCACTGTAAATAGAACACAACCAAGCATGCAAAGTGGGATTAAATAATCGTCCCAATTTGTATAGCTTTGAATAATCCATGCGATGATCCCCATATTAATGACTAAACTAAGCAATGAAAGAACACCCTGTTTTCGTCCAACAAAGATGAGTATCAAGATGAGTAACCAGACCACTCCTAGAAGGAGATGGTCGCGTTTCATACTTGTAATATCAAATTGATTCTCTACATTCTTCTTCACGAAAAGCTTATTTCCTTCATGGTAGGCATCATCGAAGCCACCTGAAGCAGTATATGTATGTTGTAACTGAATGATTCTTCCTTTTTCATTACCATTTAAAATTTTCGCTGTCAGTTCTTGATGATAAATAGTATCGCGATTTTGAAACTCATCCGTTACTTGCTCTTTTTGAAGGAGTTTCGTCTGTGTCACTTCTGCAATTGTTTCGTCATAGAATGAGGCATTATGATTCACAAAAAAGAGCGAACTGATTACTGACAATATAAGTAATACAGCCAAAGCTCCCTTTTGAATTGATTTGGCAGGTTTTCTTTGCTTAACTAAATTCATATTCCCCTCCTTAATTTTAAAGTCTATTTTTAAACGTATGACTTACATAAAAGTTTCTTACTTCGTAGCATAACATATGCGAAATTCATGTCATCTAGTGACAAAGTACGATGTTATTTTTTACCAACACCTGTTATTGTTATACGTAATAAATTTCAGTAAAGGAGTTTTTAGATGAAATTACGATTAGAATTCCATTTATTTAATGATTTACACAATAATTTTGCGATTTCATATCTACAAGATGGTCAACATAAAATTATTTTACATACAAAAGATGACTATTCTCTTTTACTATCACTGGGTGATGGTTTATTAAATTATTACAAAAATGATGTACACCACTTTGACATATCTACAGAACAAACAGCCTATCATTGTATGATTATACAAAAAACACTCATCATTTTAGATGAGCAAGATTTAATCTTTTCTTGTCCAATAGATGATTTTGCACATAGCTTTTTTCATGCTTATGAACGTTATCTCTATGACTTACTTAGAATGGAGCCTATAAGTTTAGATGATTCTACGCTTCAAAATATGAAACAACAAGTCTATGCACTACATCAAATACTGGTACTACATTTTACAGATATTAATGCAATGATTGTAGAATAGTTACCAAAATACAGGATATCTGCGTGTTCTACGCATGTTATTAATAAGTAAACCCATTACTACTACAAGAGATGAACCAAGTAGAATGGGGGTAAAGAGATATTCAAAGTGATAACCACCAATCATAACAATGAGTGCATTCGCAATCGCTGGTGGATGTGTTACACGTAATGCTATTGTAAAGACAACTGCAACCGCTACTGCTAGTGCAAGCGTCATAGGTGTTGTGCCAACTAATCCTGCTACTGCCCAACCGACAAAACCAGATATGACATGTCCACCGACGATATTTCTTGGTTGTGCAAGTGGTGCATTCCAACTCGCAAATACTAAAATACAGCTTGAACCGAATGATGCCATAAACCACGGTGTATCCGTCATCTCTGTTAATTCTAATAATAAAATAATAGTCAAGAAGCTGCCGACGAATGCTGTAAATAAGTCTTTTCCATTTACTTGTAGTGGGCTTTTTGCGTCGCCCTTCATTTTTTTAAAATAATTCATTTCCTTCCTCCTAAATTTACTATTGAATACTTTAACGCAAAATTTCCTTTGAAACAATTTTATTTTTATACTTTTTTTACTGTTATTATATTGAGTGGAGGTGTCCAAATGGTACACGATAAAATTTTAATTATTGATGATGAAGAAGATTTAGCACAATTAATAGAGCATGTCCTCGTAAAAGAGGGATTTTCAGCGATTCAAAAAGCACATACTTTACAAGATGCTTGGACGGTTTTTCAGGAATTCCAGCCCGATTTAATTTTATTAGATCTCATGTTACCGGACGGTGACGGATATGATTTTTGTAAAAAAATCAGAGAGATTTCAACCATTCCAATTTTATTTATTTCAGCAAAAGATGAAGAAATTGATAAATTACTTGGGCTCGCAATTGGTGGAGATGACTATATTACAAAACCTTTTTCACCAAAAGAAGTCGCTTATCGTGTCAAAGCACAGCTTCGAAGATCAAGTTATGCAGAGCAACAACTTCCTAAAATACAAGTGGGTCCTTTTTCATTTCAATCTGAGGAATCTGAGATTGTTAAAAATGGCGAAGTACTACCGCTTACTGCAAAAGAGGTTGGGTTAATGCGTGAATTTATGCATCATCCGAATCAAATCTTAAGTAAAGAGACACTTTTTAAACGTGTTTGGGGTGAAGATTTTTACGGTTCAGACAATACCGTTATGGTTCATATTCGCCGACTGCGTGAAAAAATTGAAGATACACCTTCCAAACCAACTTACTTAATAACAGTTAAGGGTTTAGGCTATAAGTTGGTGCAATCATGAAATGGCGCTTAACTAGACGTTTTCTCGTATCCATCGTATTAATTGTCGGTTTGATTGTTGTAATGAACACACTTTTACTGATTGCACTTTTATTTATTCAGTCTTATAAAAAGACTGCGACTTCACCTGAAGCTGTAGAGGTGACTGCAACACGTTTTTCAGATGAAATTATCGTGAAGAACGGGAAACCGACTATTACGAATCGCGGGCAAAAAATATTAGAAGAAAATCATGCATGGGTCCAAATTTTAAATAAGGAAGGAAAAGAGGTCGCTGCCTATCAAACACCTGCTTCTTTACCTACTAGTTATAGTCCTGTGGAAATTGTTCAGATGTATAAGTATAAAGAAGTGAATGGGAAAACAACTGTTTTTGTCGGCGAAGCCGAAAATTTGAGTTATTTTTTCGGGATAGAAGATCCGAAATTAATGCGGGTTGTTTACAACTTTAATTTTGATCAAATCTCGTATATTTTTACCAAACTCTTTTTAGTATTCTTAGTTGCCGATTTATTAATCGCTACACTAGTCGGTTTTTTATTTGGAAGTCGACTAACAAAACCAATGTATAAACTCATCGAAGGAATTCATCGTTTAAAACATCAAGACTATGAAAAAATTTCCGTTAAAGGCGGACCTTATCGAGAAGTTTTTGAGAATATGAATGATTTATCCACAACGTTAAAGAGTGTTGAAACGGAACGAAAAAAGCTCGATCAAATGCGAAATGAATGGATTGGAAATGTATCACATGATTTAAAAACACCGCTCGCTTCGATTCAAGGTTACGCAGAATTATTACAAGCAGATGTAACAGATGAGGAACGCCTGACCTATACACAAATTATTGAGCAAAAATCACTTTACATGCGCGATTTACTAAATGATTTAAACCTCACAACTAAGCTACAGAGCGGTACATTCCCACTTCAGAAAGAAAAAGTCTTACTCTCTTCTTTCGTTCGTGAATGTGTAATTGATGTCTTAAACGATCCGATTTATCAAACACGTTCTATTACATTTGAAGCTGAATCTGAAACATTATCTGCAACCTTGGATTCGAATTTATTTAAACGTGCATTATTAAATTTTATCTATAATGCACTTATCCACAATTCAGAAAATACAGATATTCAAATCAACTTATCCACAGGTTATCCACAAGAATACGAAAACTATTTTTCTGAAAAGTTATCCACAGATTTTGCAACAATTCAGATTATTGATTTTGGAAAAGGTATTCCTGTAGATGAGCAGCCATTTTTATTCAATCGCTATTATCGCGGAACGAACACAAAAGATACACAAGGTTCTGGTCTCGGCATGGCAATTGCTCAAGATATTATTCAAGCACATGATGGTGTCGTCTATATTAAGAGTAAAGAAGGCGAAGGTACGACGATTTCAATTATCCTCCCACTTCAATAACATAAAAAACACCGAAACTTATGCTTCGGTGTTTTTTAATTCCTCTTTATAATTCTGCAATGCGTTCAATGAATGGTCTTCCATCAATCATTCCTTTTTCATATAGTTCCTCTGCAGTTTTGAAATATTGCGTAAGACCATCTGAAGAACGTGTTAATAGAAAACTTCTTTCATCATCTATTCGACTAATCCACCATTCCTCTCCTCTATAATCAAAACTCAATTCCTGTCCTTCATCAATTGCTTGTTGTACTTCTAGCCATGTTTTTTCATCCATAAAATAAAAAAGAGTGAGAATTGGTATCCTCACTCTTCTTCTTATAATTCTGTTGTCATTCCATAAATCATACCTGAAATATAAGGGATTAACCAAATAACCCACACAACGATACTAAATTTATGGAATTTCGCCATCATGTCTTCATTTTTCTTAACAAGAACGACTGTCGCCCAAATCGCATGGAATAACATTAACAAAATCGCAATTGTACCTGTAATACCATGGAAGCTAAAGATGAAGCCACTTGATGCCATACGTCCCATTAACGTAGTACCTACCGTGTCACATACTAAACCAAGCCAAAAAACAATTACATGCCAAGGTTTTAAAGTCTTTTGAATTTTTTCGGACCATACACCTACTGTATAAAAAATTAAGGCGGATGTGATAAAAATTACTGCTGTAATTAACATAGCTATCCCTCATTTCTTATGGAATGATGTTGCTAAAATTAAGAAGCATCTTTTGGCATATCTTTTTTACTCACTTCATCGTAAGAGGTAACTTCACCCTCTTTATTTACATAGAGCATTAAATACGCACCTTTTCGTAGTTGTTTATTTGCTGAAAATTCTAGTTCTTTATGTTTTCCATCTTCGTTTATAGCATCTACCTTATAACCATAACGAACCATCGTTTCACCATTATCGAGACGATCTTCTAATTTCTCACCATCTTGCGTAATTTGAATATAGTAACTCTCTTTATTAAATCGATTGAAATCTAGTGTTAACACCGCATAACTAGCACCTGCTAATATAACAATAATTCCCAAAAAGATAAATAAACCTTTTTTCATATCTATCCCTCATTTCTAATTGTTCTTTTTATAATATTTGTATAGGCTCTTACAGTGAATATATAGTAAATCGCATAAATTACACTATAAATCCCCATCCAAATACATACTGGTACAAAAATATTCATATTAAGCACACTTGAAATTGCTTTTAAAGCGACTGCACTATGAATCATACCAACAATTAATGGGACACTGAAAATCACACCGACTTGTGCGGCAATCGAATATTTCATATTCTTCATACTGATACCCATCTTGTGTAGAATCATAAACTGACCTTTATCTGCTTCTGCTTCCGTTAAAATTTTAAAATAAATAATACTGCCTGTTGCAAGTAAAAATACAAATCCTAAGAAACTACCTACAAATAAGATAATGCCGACACTCTCCATGTTCTGTTTCACATCAATCGGATAGCTAGAAAAACGTGCATCTTCTGGCATTTTATCTTGAATTTTCTTTGCCTCTACTACTGTCAAATTCGGTTCATTTACTGCATGAACTGTCATTTTCTCACTTGTATTTTGCAACTGTTTAAATACGTCTGGTGTCACAATTAATGTCGTATAGGCAATGGAACTGTTTAATACATTTTCTTTTGTAACATCTTTTAAACGTAATGATTGCTTCACTTTCATAGCATCTAATTGTTTATCTTTATAGTCAGGTGAATAGCGCTCATCGTAACTTGGGTCGATGATAATAGCTTCTTTTCCTGCTACTTCAACAGTCGGTTTATCTAATAAACGCGCCAATTGATTGTACGTATCTACTGCCATCACTGTATAATTTCTTTTTCCATAAGGACCAAAAGCATCTGATAACTCTTTCGCATCAAATTCTGTATAAAGAATTTTAAATGCTTCATCTTTTTGATTCAGTTTTGGTGTATTTTTTGTTTCAACATACATATACGTGAAGGGATCTGCTTGTTGAACTGTTGATTTTGTATTGTAATATAATCCAAAAACTGCTCCTCCTGCTGTAATCGTTGTAGCACTTAATACAGCAATAACAGTTAAAGTTTGCGCATTACCTCGAATACGATAGAGTAGCTGCGAAACAGTTAAAAGTCTTAAATTTTGCCAGATGAATCCTTCTGATTTTTTAATCATCTTTAAGCAATACCCAATGAAAGAATGGAAGATTAAATATGTCCCAATAATAACGCAAGCTAAAATAATAAGCGGTGCTGCAGCACTCAGATACTTCCACACTGGTGATGTCATCATATTAGCTAGTGCGATATAATAACCAACACCTACTAAACTAGCTCCAAGTAATGCCAACCAAACATTCGGCTTAGGTACTTTTTCTCCCTGTTTTTCTGCATGAAATAATTCAATCAATTGGAATCGATATACCACACGATAGCCTTGAATAGATGTAATTAAAAATAAGATAAGAAAAACACAAACTGTATTGATAACGGCGTCTATTGATAAGGTAAAATGCGCTACAGCTTCATAATCCATCATTTTTAATAACATCCATAAAAATAATTTAGAAGCTAAAAAACCAAAGAAGATACCAAAAATAAGAGATGTAATGCCTAATAATAAATTTTCAAAGAAGAGTAAAAAGCCAATTTGTCTTTTACGTACACCCAGTAGTGCGTATAATCCTACTTCTTTTTTTCTTTTTTTCATGAAAAAAGCATTTGAATAGAATATAAAAATTGTCACAAATACTAAGAGTACAACAGATGAACTCGACATAATGGAAGCAATCTTTTTAGAAGCTTCTACTTCTCCTGCAATCGTCTCGTTATACTTCATCGTCACGAACGTAAAGTAGATAGCGATACTAAAAATCATGGAGGCGATATACAGTCCATATTGTGATAAATTACGTCGAATATTTTTTCGTGCGAGACTAAATAATGTCATCCATCTCACCGCCCATACTGCCAACGGATGCTAAAATCTGCTGGAAAAATTGTTTACGTGTTTGTTGTTCACGATGTAATTCATGCGATAAGCGTCCATCTTTAATAAAGAGAATACGTCGACAAAAACTTGCTGCGAATGCGTCATGTGTTACCATCATAATCGTTGAACCTTTGTCTTCATTCAAGCGACTTAAACTCTCGAGTAAATCAATCGCTGACTTGGAATCGAGTGCCCCAGTTGGTTCATCTGCTAAAATCAATGCTGGTTGTGTAATTAATGCACGCGCGGCTGCTGTACGTTGTTTTTGCCCACCTGATATTTGATACGGATACTTTTCAAATAACGTCTCAATTCCAAATAAACGTGCAATCTCATCCACACGCTTTCGAATCTCAGCGGCTGGTACTTTTGAAATCGCTAAAGGTAATAAAATATTTTCACGAACTGTTAGAGAATCGAGTAAATTATAGTCTTGAAAGATAAATCCTAAATTTTCACGACGAAAATCGGCGAGTTGCTTCTCTTTTAACTCATGCAACTTTTGATTATTCATAAATATTTTGCCATTTGTTGGTGTATCAATTGTTGCTAATATATTTAAAAGCGTTGATTTACCAGCACCACTTGGTCCCATAATACCAACCATCTCACCTTGTTGGATTGTAAAATTAATATCCCGTAGTGCTGTAAACTGATTCGCTCCTTTTCCAAATGTCTTTTGTACATCTTGAATTTGCAAGATTGGATTCATTTCTTACACCTCTTTCTTTTTCTTACTTTCACTATACCTTCCCATCCTTACAATAAATGAAGCGCAACCTTACGAAATCCTTACAATTAAAAAAACAGTTGGTATAAAACCAACTGCTTCCTCCTTATTTTCTTGTCGTAAATAGATTTGCCGCTTCATCAAAGAAGAAACGACGTTTTCCTTTTCCAAAAATCACAAGCATGATATGAATGAAGATTACAATCGTCAAAATGAAGAAGATTATTGTAGAACCAAGTGCTAAAAACACAGATGCCTCATAGTATGGCGAGTTCATCGTCACATGAATATTATCAAGTGTTCCTGCGATCACGCCTACAAAATAAGCAACATAGATGGCAATAAAACGCTTAATTAAGCGTGAAATCGTCGTCTTTTTCGATAACTTACTTGAATAACGGAAGCGCATAACAGCCGTTCCCAATGTTCGACCATTCCAAATAATTGGAATCAATACGAGGAATACAATGAGTAATAGTGTCGTCACGATAAAGCTCGTTACTTCATTATGCTTTGTGAACACCATAATCCACTGACGTGATAAATCTACTAAGAATAAATCAATCAAAATGGCAAGTAGCACAGACATTGGTTTCACTTCATCTTTTTCAACTAAATAAGCGGCTCTTTCCTCAATTGTTTTCTTCGATGGGAATACAGCAAGAACAGCTGGCGCGATAAAGTAACCAATCACACCACCAAATGTATTCATCATTAAATCATCCACATCGAATAAACGATACGCACAATTATAAATACCATAAATACCTGTTAATTGCGTGATTTCAAAGAATAATGTTGTACAAAATAAGACGATTGTTGCTTTCCACCAGTATGCTTTTTCAACTAAGTAATAGCGTAAATACACACCTAAAGGTAACAACAATAAGAAATTGAAGAAGGTTTGATAAAATGCTGGTTGTTTAAATAATAAGACATACGTTGCTGGATTTTTAATATCTAACCAATTTCCCTTGAGTGTATCCTCTATAAATTTAAAAGGAATTAATGAATAGTGCTGTGTATTAGGTGCTTGCATCGCACAAGTATCGCGTGTTGCTGGTAGTGGTAAAATCACTAAAAAAAATGCAGCTAAACTATAAAATATAAATGAGAACGAAATAACTAGAACCGATAGTGGTAAATATCCATATTTTCGATATGTATAGATTAACCACGGAATCCAGATTGCTACTGCTACAATTCCAAAAACAATCGCTGCTGTTAAGATGGGCATAGAATACGCCATCATTTGACATCCCTCCCCTTTCTTTCAAACGCTTTCTTCTTCTCTGAAGTTGCTTTTCCCTTTTTTATTTAGAAAAAATCAAATCTATTCGAATAAAAATAAGAAACAGCTGAATTCTACTGTTTCTTATATAGTCTAATTTATTATTCTCCTGCTAGAATATGCTCTTTACAAAATGCTAAAATTTCTTCTTCTTCATCTTCTTCAAGCGCAAACTCTAAGTAGCTTTGATCACGTTTAGCAATTAAAAAGTACGTCACAATCGCATATGCATCTTCTTTTTTAGAAACGATGACGCGTGCATCAATTCCGCCTTCTTGGAATAATTCATCTTCTTCATCAATATCTAACTCTAATAGAAATTCGTAACGTTCACCTTCAATAATATTGGTTGGGTCTAAAATTTCTTCCATCATATACGATAAAATATTCAATCTAGTTCGCTCCTTCAATGTTTCATCTATGTTAATGATAGCGTAATTTTTCAATTAGTAAAGTCACGCGCTAAAGAAAAGTAGGAATCGTTCAATGAAACGATTCCTACTGATGCTCAGTTAATAAATAGCTAAGCATTTCTTAGGTATGACTCTAACAAACAATATGTAGAGTTTGAAAGCACCAATTGGCTGAACAAGACCAATATTATGGGAGGGTGCTCTCAATATAGTCGAACGATCACCGCATACAGCATTGGAGTTCCATACGCAGTGATTTCCCCATTAACAAATGTATTACTTTTTGACGTCTCTCCAAGTAATAAACTGAGTTTTTTTACATTTATTAACAGGTCTTTATACAATTACCCACATTACAATGTTTTAAACCTCTTCCGATATTATATTTACATATTATTTTAAGTAATACCAATTAGAATCCATATTCATTTTATCCAAACAATAATGCCAGTCATTTAAACGTAATTTATAAGTGAATGCGGCTGATTGTCGGTAGTTTACTTGTTCTGAACCTGCGTAAAAATGATCCCATTCATTATTCTTTTGATAACGTTCTAATTTACTTCCTTGTTGAACTTTCTTTTTAAATTCTTCAAAAGCATATGGAATCACTTCTTCAAAAATAGCTGAAATGCCTTTATGATCGAGCGTTTCACACATCGTACGCGTCCAATAACGCACAACTTCTTCATCTAACGGTGCATACCGTGCCTGTTCACGGTTATATAGATGCTCTTGTGCCTCTTTATGTCGTTGATTTAAATCTTCTATTTTGTACGCATAAAAAGAATCAAAAATTGTTGCGAGCTTTTCTTTAAAATGGAGCGATAAATCTTCTTTTGTCAGTGCCACTTGAAATTTAATCGCAAATAAACCGAGTTCTATTCCTAACTGTTCCTCACTAACAGCTGTTGATTTTTGTGGAATGAGCCATTTTTGAGCAGATTGATAAATCGTCGCTGCTACACACAAATCTGCTTCACTATATAAATCAGCTGGCATGATTGTACATTGTGTATAGAGCTTAGACACCATTAACCGAAGAACATCCCCCATAAAATAGGAATCGCGTAGTAACCATTCTTCATTCGTACCTTGAATTTCCGCGTAATCTGGTTCCATTTGAATAAACTCATTATATTGATGTACTTTACGTAAAAATAATTCTGCAATCGATTTTTGCATAACTTGTGATTCATTCGGTATATCATTACGCTCAAAAAATTTACCAACTGAGCGCGTATAAACCGCTGCCATACGCTCAAAACAACGTTTAAAAATCGTTTCTAGTTCTTGAATTTGCTGTGTGCGTTCTTCACCTACATAATCACGCTTCACACGTTCATGATACACAACATATTCAGAAGCTAGAAAATCAATATATTCTGAAATCTCATCTAACTTTGATAAAGATAATCCTTCTTTTGCACTCACATTGTATTCAACCATCTTCCAAAATATTTCTTTTGGCAAGCCATTTTGTTGAAGTTGTTCAATCGAACTTTGACTCGTAGACATTCTTTTTTCAGGTGAGAAATACTGTGGTAATCGATTCTTTGCATCTTGTATGTAGTGCGCTTTCATCTGTTCAATCTTTTCACTTTTTATCTGACAAACTTGTGCATGTTGATCTTCCATATCATTGTCCTTCCTCCCATAAAGAAACTAAAGCATCGTACAAGCAAGTTTCTATTTTTCCCTTTATACTAACTATATTACTTTAAAAAGGTGGCTTTTTCTATGAATCTCATCGTTATTGGTGGAGGAATTGGTGGTTTATGTACTGCCTACGCACTTCAACAACAAGGCTTAGATGTTCACGTATATGATGCAGCTTCATCTTTTAAACCGATTGGTGCTGGAATTGGGATTGGTTCAAATGCGATGCAAGCTCTTGTTAAATTAGGTATTGGTGAAGCCATTCAACAAAATGGAACGATTTTAAAAACACAATTATTTTTAAATAAAAAAGGAACCCTTTTAAATTCCATCGACTTTAGTTCATTCCAAAAACGTTTTGGACAATCGAATATCACAATCCAACGTGCCGACTTACATCAAGCACTCTATGATCAATTGCTTCCACATACACTTCATCTGCACAAACGTTGCATTCAAGTAGAGCAGTTAGAAGATGGTTGTATCGTTCATTTTGAAGATGGAACAACCGTTACATGCGATTATGTCATTGCAGCAGATGGACTTCATTCGCCCATTCGTCAACAATATGTACTAAATAGTAAACCACGTTATGCTGGTTATATGTGCTGGCGTGGTGTCGCAAAAGCAGGTGATCTTGTACAACCACATACATCTGTGGAGATATGGGATTCAATCGGACGATTTGGTTATGCACCAATTAAAGATGGACAGGTATATTGGTTTGCGTGCGTCAATGCGCGTGAGCAAGATCCTTTTTTACACCATCTCGAAAAAGAACAGATTGCTTATTTATTCAAAGACTTCCCACAGCCTGTAGCTGAACTCATTCGTCAAACGGACCAAGAGCTCATTCTAACGCATGATCTATATGATTTAAAACCGATTCAGACCTATCATTTTAATCGCTGTATTTTACTTGGAGATGCTGCACATGCGACTACGCCAAATATGGGACAAGGTGCTGGACAGGCGATTGAAGATGCACTCGTATTCTCACAAGCACTACACGACTTTAAAGATTTTCAACAAGCCGCTACGTACTACAATCAAAAACGACACGCTAAAACAAAAAAAGTAACAACTTTATCTCGTAAGATTGGCTGGGCAGCTCAGTGGGAGAATCCATTACTTACGAAAAGTCGTGATTTTGTATTCCCATTCATCCCTTCAGCCTTATTATTAAAAAGACTCGATTTTTTATTCAAAGATTAAAACATAAATTACTTTAAGTAGTGGGGCAAGATTTACAACAGGACGTTGCGTTCTTTTCTTGCCTACCTCTATTCGTTTTTCGAAGCGGAAATTGATCTGAATGAACAAATCCCTTATGATTTTGAAAAATCATAAGGGATTTGCCATGTTGAAAATACTTTTGTCTCAGTCTCTTTTCTATTTTATGCTCGTGTTAATCAGATAAACTATAGCTCAATTTCATCTTCTTCGTTCCTGCCAGCACCATATTACCAAGTAATTTATTCGTCTCATCAAAAGCGATTTTTGCATAGCGCTCATTCACTGCTTCTAAATAGCTGTGTAAATCATCTTGTAATTCTACTTCTTCATCTGCATTTTGTTGTAAATTACGACAAGCAGCGACTACTTTTTGTTCATATGCACTGTGCATGTCATGGTACAATCCGAAATTCGTATCACCTAGTAACGCAATTGTATGACTTAACCAGTGCATCTTCGTAATATCAAAATCTTCCTCTGTATCACGATAACAGGCAGGTGTATCCGTCACATTCGCATAGAATGGCACCATCGCATTGAATGTATTTGGACCAAATGCCAGCCAGTGAATTCCTGCGATATGCGCTGGTACATCATTACGAATTTGCAGAATATGACTCTCTTGATTACGATTCAAACCGATTGTACGGAATAATTCGCGGTCTTTCGCTTCGCCCTCACCATACGGGTCATACGGTGTATTTTCAAAATGCGAACTTAACGCCCACTTCACATCTTCAACTGAAATTTTACGATTTGCATAACAGATAAATGGTAAATTCTGTTCAGTTGGTTCATATTCTAGCTCAGGATTAAATTGTTTTTGAATATACCAAGCGCGCGGATTATTATAACGCGTGTCTTTTACCGTCGCACTTCCAAAAATATGACGTAAATTTGTTCCTTCAAAATCAGGATTCAAATGATGTTTTTCAATGAATTCCTTCAATCCTGTTGAACAAAGTGTATCATCTGACGCAAAGTCAAAATGCGTAATATTAAAACGGTTTGGAGCGATAACATAGGCATCATCTGGAATACGAATAGCCGCCCAGTGATGTCCTCCAATTGTCTCCATATACCAAATCTCATCTGCATCTGAAAAAGCAACCCCATTCGATTCATATGTTCCATATTCTTCTAAAATAGCACCTAAACGTTCGACACCTTCTCTTGCAGAATAAATATAAGGCAATACAATTGTCAGCATATCTTCTTCACCAATTCCATCTTCAACAAGTGGGTCGGCTCCTAATACACGTGAATTCGTTGTAATGGTTTCTGTCGCTGTCATCGCAACATTCTCGCTATTAATACCTGACTCTCCCCAAATACCGAACCCTTCCATCGCATCAGGTGTTGCAGTATAACGTAACGGATTTTCTGGTAATTGCATTTCAAATGCACTTTGAACCGATGTATAGTACGTCGGTTGGTCCTCTGGATTCATGACAATAAATCGTTGTGGATTTTTATTAGCTGTCCCACTATCTTCATTACGTGCAATCATCGTAGAACCATCTATACTCGCTTTTTTCCCAACTAGCATCGTTGTGCATGAACCAAATTTTCTTTTTTTCATCGTATCACCCTTCTTTTTCATCTTCGTCTAAAATTATAGCATGACGCAAAAAACACCCTATACAAAAGGTATACCCTTTCCTCTTGTATAGGGTGTTTTTATGCTTCTAACAGTTTTAAAATTTTCGTGTAACCTAATTTTTCAGCATGTTCAATCGGAGTTACACCATCACGATCTGCGATATCCGGACTTGCACCGTAACGTAAAAGCAATTGTACTGTTTTGACATATTTATCTGTGCCATCCCCTAAAATAATTGCTTCTAAAAGAGCTGTCCAACCAAGATTATTCACATGGTTCACATCACTCGCTGTATTTTTTAATAACCATTCCAATGTTTCCAAGTGTGCTCTCTCACTCGCAGGAATAATCCCAATACCACCATAACGATTCACGACTTTCACATCGCCTTTTGAACCCATCAGCTTTAAAATTTCTAAATAGCCTTCTGCCGCGGCGTAAAGAAAAGGTGAATTTAAACGATCGTCTCGCTTGTTCACATCTGCCCCTTGTTCAATTAAAAAAGCAGCTGTTTTTTCATCTCGATTGTATGTGGCAATCATGAGCGCTGTACGCCCACGTTCATTCACTTGATTAATTGGGAACTCTAATTTCAATAAGTGCTTTAATGCATAGATGTCACTTTCTTGTACTGCACGAAACCAACGTTCTTTTTCTGTTTCTGGCTGCGGTTCTTTTGCACTTGCACTCATAAAAGCACCGCTAATTGACTGTTTAATAAATGATACAAATCCTTGCTTGTCCATTTGCATCACGCCCCCTTACTAATAAGCAATTCCTACTCGTTTATGTGTGAATAAATGTTCACGTAAAGCTTCAAAAGCTAAGTCTGCTGTGTCATAAATAGAAATTCGACGTCCATCAAGCGGCAAATAATCTTTTTCATATCGATATACACCTACACGCGGCTCACTCACTAATGCAGTCGGACAAATAATCGTCCAATCAAGCCCACTTTCTGCCAAAGCACGATACACTTTCTCATGTTCACCTGCAGCGAACTTAACTCGCTGGCGTGATTCACTTGATAAATAGCGTAGTTTCCCTGGTTCCACTCGACTTTCTACAATACCAGCCGTCCCTATAGTGACGATACGATCAATCTTTTTGTTCTCCATTACCTCAATAATATGTGCAATTGATTGTGAGAGCGTTGTTGTACCGTCTGTATTTAAGCCCGAGAATACCGCATCACAACCATCAATTGTTTGATTTACATCCTCTATATTTGTTACATCCCCACGTATAATTGTTAAGTTTGCGTGAGGTGTTACATCTCGCCCTTTACGAACGAGCGCTTGTACTTCATATCCTTCATCTAAGGCATGTTGCATAAAAATAGAACCTACTCGCCCTGTCGCACCGAATATAGCTATTTTCATTTTTTCTCCTCCTGCTGTTTTGGTATGAATTTTTTTAAAGCATCTTCACCTGACTGTTCTGCAAGCGGTACACCTGAACGATAAGCAGCACGACAAATGAGATGTCCTGCTACAGGCGCTGTTAAAAAGACAAAGACAATTCCAAGTAATAAACGAACGCTCACTTCACCTTCATGTGCAAAAAAGTAAAGGAAGGCTCCTACAAGAGCTAACATAACGGCAAGTGTTGAACTCTTTGTTGCCGCATGTGAACGTGTATAAACATCAGGCATTCGAAGTAAACCAAAAGCACTCACCAAGCTCATCATACTAGCAAATAAAAGGACGAAAGCAGCAATCCATTCACCGATCTGATTTATGTTCAATGATGACTCCCCTCTCTAAAAACTTACTAAAAGCAATTGTACCAATGAAAGAAAGAATTCCTAAGATTAAGATTACTTCTAAATAAGCTTTTGTTTCAAATACAATGGAGACGATAGCTATCATTGATAGCAGATTAACCCCAATTGTATCTAAGGCAACGATGCGATCTGGCATCGAAGGCCCTTTTACTACACGATAAAACGAAATAACGATAGTTAGCGCAAAAAAGACGAGCGCCACTTTCAAAATGAGTGTAATCACGTACGTGTCACCTCCATAATTGCCTGTTCAAATCGACTCATAGAACGAAGTACATCTACTTTTGATTGTTCTATATCCATCGCATGAATATAAAAAGTATGTCCATCTTCTGTAATTTCCATGACGACAGAGCCAGGGGTTAGTGTTAATAACAAAGCAAGTGTTGTAATCTCTAAATCACTTTGAAGTGCTGTTTCATAAGTGAAAATCCCCGGTGTAATATTCATTTTAGGACTGCAAATTTGCTTTAAAACAACCGCACTTGAAACAATCAGTTCTTTTAAAAATAAGAATAATAATTTTATAATAGACCAGACTTTTTTTATGTAAAAAGACTGTCCAAAAAATCGATGCATTAAATACATTACGAGTAATCCAATCAAATACCCTGTAAAAAATGTTGTTAAATTCACGCTATCCTCATCTTTTAAAAGCATCCATAGAACCGCTATCACCATGTTTAAAAATAATTGAAATAACATGTTAGCCCCCCTCTGGATATAAAACGGCTTGAATATAAACCGATGGATTTGTTAATACATGTGCAGCATCTTTCACAAATGGCGCTGCTACTTCTGCACCTACCCCTAAACCAATTGTACAAATCATAAGCAAAATCATCGCCAACATCATACTAAATGGAATACACTTTTTCATTTGATGACTTGCCATAGACTCACCAAAAATTGATTTTAAAAAGACGCGTAATAGTGAGTACAACATCACAATACTTGATAAAAAACCGAGTAATAAAGTAATGTACATACCTTCGTCAACTAATCCAATACCAAGTAGCATCTTACCGATAAAACCACTAAATGGAGGAATTCCAGCAAGTGATAACATCATCAGGAAAAAAAGCCAACCAAAGAGTGGAAAGTGATGAATCAATCCTTTAATTTCATCAAAACGAATACGTCCTGTTATATAAATCATCGTACCAATCATTAAAAATAAGAGAGCTTTCACAATAAAATCATGCATAAAATAATAAATAGCGCCCTCCAGTGCCTCTGTTTGATTCGCATACAAACCGAGTAAGACAAAGCCTACACCGATGACCACGTTGTAGCCAACAATTTGACGTAAATCGCGGTAACCTATCGCACCAAAGCTTCCAAGTATGATGGTTGCACAAGCTAATATACCGATTAATGTATGCGTGATATTTTCTTGTACAGTAAAAATTAATGTGAATGTGCGGAATAATGCGTAGATGCCTACCTTCGTTAATAAGGCACCGAACAATGCTGCAATGGCTGTTTCAGGAACACGATACGATCCTGGTAACCAATAAAATAGAAAGAGTCCTGCTTTTAATGCAAATACAATTAAGAAAATAAGTGCAACCGTTGTTAAAACAGGTCCTTGATGGATTTGATGTACACGCTCAGCTAGATGTGCCATATTCAATGTACCAAGCGTACCGTAGATCATCGCAAGTCCTACTAAAAAGAGCCATGAAGCAAAAATATTAATGATGACATACTTTAAGGACTCTCTTAAACGCTCTTTCCCACCACCAAGTGTAATCAATACATATGAAGCTAATAACATTACTTCAAAACAGACAAATAAGTTAAATAAATCCCCTGTTAAAAATGAACCATTCACTCCGGCAATCATGAACAGCATTAATGGATAAGCAAAGTTTTTCGCATAATCCTCTGTTAAAGTTGAAAAAGCGTATAGAAAGCAACATAATGCCACAATACTTGCGGTTAAAACGAGCAACATCGCAAATGAATCCGCCACGAATGTGATACCAAAGGGTGCTTCCCAACCACCAAAGTATAATGTTTGAATACCTTGTTCTTTTACCGTCACGAGAAGAAAAATATTCGTAACAATGAGCAGCAGCATCGCAAATAAGACACCAATTTTTTGTAATTTAATATACGTACGGAAAAAAATTAAAATGACTGCTACACATAACGGAATAAGCATGGGCATGATAACTAAATTATTCATATTCATCGCCCCTTAACTTTTCTACATTATCTGTCTTATTCGTCGCATAAACACGGTAAGCTAGTACTAATAAGAATGCTGTTACAGCAAAGCTAATCACAATTGCGGTTAGAATTAACGCTTGAGGTAGTGCATCTGTATAGGGTCCTGGCTTTTCTTTTAGTAAAGGAACGTCCCCCTTTTTCACTTCTCCAATTGTTAAAATTAATAAATGAACAGCGTGTGATAATAAGGCCGTTCCTAAAATAATACGGATTAGATTTTTTGAAAGGAGAAGATAAGTGGCCACTGCTACAAAAATACCGATTAAACAAACCATGAGTGTCTCCATAAATTAATCATCTCTCCCTTCACTAATACTTAAAATAATTGTCATCACGACACCTACGACTGTTAGTGCAACACCGAGTTCAAACAACATGACTGTCGCAATTTCCTTTTCTCCAATTAAGGGGAAATGTACTGACATCGAACTCATATTCAAAAAGGGTTTCCCAAATAAAGTTGGCACGATCCCAGTTGTTATCGCTAACGCCACACCAATTGCTGCAACGATTTTAAAATCAATCGGCAACCCATTCTTAACTTTTTCAGTATCATACGTGATATACAGTAGTATGGCAGCAGAAGCTAATACTAAACCTGCTACAAAGCCGCCGCCTGGTGTATAGTGACCTGCAAAGAATAGATAGATAGCAATTGTTAAAATAATAAAGATAACAAATTGTACAACCGTTTTTAAAATAACATCATTAATCTTCATATTTCTTCTGCCCCTTTCTTGCTCTAAACTTAATGAGTGTATACACACCTAAGCCTGCAATGAGAAGCACGACAACCTCTAACATCGTATCAAAAGCTCGGAAGTCACCTAAAATTGTATTAACAATATTTGCACCACCAGCTAATTCATAGGCATTTTCAAAAAATCCTGAAATGGTTTTGAACTCACTATAATTCAATACAGTAAATGAGATGGCCATAACAAGCGCACCAGCTGCAAGAGAAATCAGCAAATTCATCGACTTTGTTGCTTTTGGCTTTTGTTCCTTCGACCATTCAGGTAAATAAGCAAAACTTAATAAAAACAATACCGTTGTCACTGATTCAACAACGAGTTGTGTAAGTGCCAAATCAGGTGCTCTAAAGACAACAAATAACATCGCGACACCTAAACCAAGAACACCATTTGATACAACTGCTGTCAGTCTTGATTTCGCGAATAGCAAGAAGATAGCTGCTCCTGCCATAACAATCATCAATAAAATCTCAAACCATTCCACAGGTGCTTGATCTTCTAAATCAATTGCGAAAATATGACTTTGAATAAAGTAACCACCTACAATGAGAATAAAAAATACATAAATATACATTAAATAGTGACGAACTGACCCCGTCATATATAAATCTGTTACGAATTTTCCGACAATCTCAGCTTCTTCCAGCAACTGATTATATAAATAATTAAGTGTCCATTTTTCAGGAAGACGATTATATAGGCGCTTCCATTTTGGCCATGCCAGATACAAGATAATCCCGAATACAATAACACCTATTGTCATAAAGAGCGCTGTATTGAATCCATGCCATGCCGCAATTGTAGGCGTCATCTGCTCAAATGGTTGTACTGTTGGGTAAACACTTTGCATCGCACTACCAATTACGAATTTCCCAAGAATATTTGGGAAGAAGAAGATGAAGATAATCGATACAGCTAAAATAATAGGTGAAATCAGCATGCCAATCGGCGCTTCATGAATTTTACGATCTGTCGGTAGCTTGTCTGCTGAACCGAAGAATGTTTTAAAGACTAAAATAAAGCAATAAACAAATGTGAAAACACTTGCAACCCAAGCGATTACAGGGAATAAAACAATCCAACTATGCACATTCATCTCTTGAATAGCTAGTGTCGCTTCAAAAAACATCTCTTTACTGAGGAAACCATTAAATAATGGTAAACCTGCCATTGAGAACCCACCAATTAAAGCAATTGAAAACGTAATGGGCATAATCGTTATGAGACCACCTAATCGTCGTAAATCACGTGTTCCGACCTCATGATCTAAAATACCAACCATCATAAATAAAGCACCCTTAAATGTGGAATGGTTAACTAGATGAAAGAGTGCAGCAAACGTTGCTTGTGTATAGATAACGTCCGTTATTTCTCCTGTTGTGGCATATACAACGGAACCCATTCCAAGCAAACTCATAATTAACCCAAGTTGGCTAACCGTTGAAAAAGCGAGAAGTGCTTTTAAATCGTTCTGTTTAACAGCATTAAAAGAACCCCAGAATAATGTAATAAGTCCAACAATACTCACAATCCAAAACCATGAAAGATTGTATGCAAAAATTGGTGTAAAGCGCGCCACAATATAAATACCGGCTTTCACCATCGTAGCTGAATGTAGATAAGCACTAACAGGCGTAGGTGCTTCCATCGCATCAGGTAACCAAATGTGGAATGGAAACTGAGCAGATTTTGTAAATGCGCCAAGTAATACAAAAAGCATGGCTAAGTATAGTGATCTATTTAAATTTTCGATTGAAATCGTAGAGATGATTGTGCGGATACTATAGCTGTCCATTTCATGTGCGAGAATTAAAAAACCCATCAGCATGATGATGCCGCCTGTGACTGTAATCAACATGGATTTTTGTGCGCCACGACGTGAAGCTTTTCGATGATGCCAAAAAGCGATTAGTAAGAATGAGGCAATGCTTGTAAGCTCCCAAAAGAAGTACAACATAATAAGATGATCTGAAAAGACAACGCCTAACATGGCGGTCATAAATAATAGTAAGTAGCAATAAAACTTGTGTAATGCTTCTTTTTTTGAAAGATAAAATATGGAGTATAAAATAACGAGTGCACCAATCCCTGTGATGAGTAATGCAAAAAGCATACTCAAACCGTCTAAATATGTAGTAAACGTCAAATTGTAAGACGGAATCCATCGCCATGAATGAGAGATTGTATCGCCTGATGCGATTTGTGGAAGAAAGCGTAGTAACGCAATAAAAAGTATAAAAGGTACTGCTAAAGCAACCCACCCTAAATGAAACTTACGAATTCTTGTGTGGAAAATAGGAATGAGGATTGCCATGAAGAAGGGTAATAAAATAGCCCATTTTGTAATCAAATAAATATCCCTCCATCGCTAATATATGCTGTTTTTTTGAATTACTTGATTATTGGTTGCAGATTCACCATAATAAGGAGTTGAATCAGCAAATAAAAACGTTTCGTCTTTTTGGAATTAACTGTATAATGTGTTATAAATAAAATAGTAAGGAAAAATTCTATTTTAAACACATTTATATGTAAATTATACATGAAATAAGCATTTCTTTCATGTATGAAGCGTTATCTACTACTGAAAATTTATGACTTAAAAGGACAGGTGATTTTATTTGAAATTCCATGGACGTATGGACGAAAGCATACTAGTATGTGTATATTACGGACCAAATGGCGAACGTTTAATTCGTCGTGGACATAAAATTGCTACAATGCTTGATTGCCCTTTATATGTACTGAACATCAGTCGTCAATCTCGAGAAGAATTTGACTCATCACAAGAAGCTGACCTTTTACATTGGCAAAATCTAGCTGTAGAATTTGAGATTGATGATTTAATTTTAAAAACAAATGAAGATCGTCCCATTCAACAAGTCATTGCAGAAGTTTGTAATGACCTGAATATTACACAAGTAATTATCGGACAAACTGCACAAAGTCGCTGGGAAGAAATTACGAAAGGCTCATTTATTAATCAATTGCTAAAAGCATTACCTTTCGTTGACATCCATGTTGTATCTGTTGATCGACAAATCCACGTAGAAGATCACCTTTATGAGAAAGCGATTCGCGCTTATCTAGTGGATGATGAAGGTGTCTATCGTATTTATTTCGATTTACCTGATAAGTTCATCTGTGAAGGACTTTTTTATAAAGAGCTAAGTACAGATTTTGATAACGGTCGCTTTAAATTTATGTACAAAGGTAAAACGTATGAAATTGAAGTAGATGATGGTTATATACATGATGAACGTATTATTAAAGAATTAAATATGTAAGTAATAAAGGAGGAAGCCCATATTGAGCTCCCTCCTTCATTATTTATGGCTTAATTAATCGATCAATTTCATGTAAGTGCGGAATTGCAGTAATTGCACCTGCTCTTGTAGCAGTTAAAGCACCTAATTGATTTGAAAAGAAAACATAATCATATGCTTCTTTTTCCGTTTTCGGTAAACCATATAAGTGAATCGAACGTAAAATACCTGACATGAAGGCATCACCTGCACCAGTCGTATCCACACAATTTATCTCAATTGAAGGTACATGTTGTACATTTCCATTGAATACAACATATGTCCCTTTTTCACCAACTGTAATCATTAACATCTTTAAATCATATTTTGCTAATGCTTTAATTCCGTCTTCAATCGTTTTAGTTTGTGTAATGAAAAATAGTTCTTCATCTGCTAATTTCATTACATTTACATACGGTAAAAACTCACTAATCGTTTGTAAACACTTTTCAGGACTTTCCCAACGTAATGGACGAATATTCGCATCCATCGCAATTAAACAATTTTTCTCGATTGCCTTTTTTACTGCTGCACGTGTCGTTTCAAGCGCTGTCTCTTGAAACATCGTATTTGAGCAAAAACTAAAAACTGAAGCACGTTCAAAAGCACGATCATCTAAATGAGTTGGATCGACTTGAATGTCTGGTGTCTCATCTGAATAATTCGTAAAAATACGATCATAATCTTCTGTCAGATGTACTTCTACACCTGTTACACGTTTTTCTGGAATAATTTGCGCATACTCTGTGTTAACCCCTTCATTTTTTAACTCATTGCGTACAAATTGAGAAGTTTCATCGTCCCCTGTTACTGTAATAATTGCAGAAGGTGCACCAATTCGACTAACTCCAGCTGCGACATTAATCGTTGTGCCTCCTAAATATTTTGTAAACGTTGTATTCGTTACATCATCTGCAATGTAATCTACAAAAGCATCCCCGTAAATCAAGACGAAATCTCTAGTTGGTTGTAACATGTATTAAGCTCCTTCATAAAATATCTTCCTTCTATCGTACCATGAAGTCTGACAACACAAAAGTATCTTTTAAGACTTATTTATTTCGAAATACCCTTTTTTTATACTTTATGAAACAAATCTGTTATAATGGCGAGTGTACAAAGGAGTTTGATAACAATGGAGATCAAAGTTAGACAAGCGCAGATAAAAGATGGTTCAAAGGTTGCGCCACTTATTGTAGATGCTATTGGCGAGATTGCTAATCGTATCACAGGAGAGGAGACACCTGAAGCAGTCATTGAAGGGCTGATTGAACTGTTTGAGCGTGAGGATAACCGAAACTCTTACCTCAACACATACGTTGCCGAGTGTAATGGTGAAGTGGCAGGTATGATGGTCGTGTATGGTGGTGATCAAGCCGTATCACTCGATGCGCAACTTGAAAAGTGGTTAGCTGCTAAAAACGCACCTGTTCAGACAATCGAAGTAGAAGCAAACCCAGATGAATTTTATATTGATACTGTTTGTGTCGACCCTCAATTTAGAGGTCAAGGAATTGGCACAATCTTATTAAAATATGCGGAAACGTTATGTAAAGAACAGGGTTACCCAAAATTATCGTTAAGTGTCGAGTTACAAAAAAAACGTGCACGTCACTTATATGAAAAAATAGGTTATGTGTATTCAGAACCTTGGATGATTATTGGTGAAGAGTTCGACCATATGGTAAAAGTAGTTCAATAATTTTAAAAGAGGCGACACTGATATGTGTTTCCTCTTTTTATTTATTCAAATCGAATACCTTGTGATAAATCACTTAATCGACGCTCATCTAAAATAATAAGATGTCGTTTTTCACGTTTAATAACACCTTCTTCAACCAATTTTTTAACAACTCGATTCAAATGTCGGTGTGAAGTACCTAATAAATCTGCAATCTCTGCAATCCGCATGGTCTGTAGTTCCTGTCCGAAGTTATTATCCGGATCTGAGCTAACAGTCGATAATAGAAAGCTTGCAAAACGACTTTCGACAGACTCTAATAAATTCACACGTGTCGCAACTGTATTCGTTTGTAACTTATAACTAATATGCTGCAATAACTGTTGTAAAAATAAAGGATTTTGCATTTCATACTGTTTTATATAGTCAAAAGGCAATGTCATAATAATACTGTCAATAACTGCTGTAACTTGTGACTGTACTGGAACCTGACGAATTAATTCTAAGTCACCTAAAACGGTCAAAGGATGGTTAAAACGAAGTAAAAGGAACTTCCCCGTATGTAAGCTAGAAGTGACCTTTACACGTCCTGCTACAAGATAATACAAAGAGGTTAGTTCCTCTCCTTCACTCATTAAATTTTCTCCTTCTGCTACTTCAAATATTTTAAATGGTACATTCTCAATGTTCGTAAATATTTGTTCAAATCGATGTAATCGAATGTATTGTTCTAAAATTTGAGGGTCTTCAATTAATTTCATACAAAACCTCTTTTTCTGGACATATGTCCTATATTATTATTTTTTCTCTTGATACACTATTAAAAGAATTAAATAGGAGTTGGCATGATGAATAAGAAGTTATTATTCCCCTTACTAATTGTAATTGCTTCTAGCAGTTATGGTATTTTATCTACAATTATTAAGGTCGCGATGGCACATGGATTCACGACAGCAGAAGCTGTACAGAGTCAATATGCGATCGGTTTTTTATTAGCGTTTATTCTCTTTATTATAACGCAACGTTCTCTCCCTAAGCTATCCGCAAAGGGATTGCTCATTATATGCTGTGCAGGTCTTTTCACAGGGATTACAGGGATTGTGTATGGTAAGTCCATTCATTATCTACCTGCTTCCCTTGCTGTAGTTATGTTATTCCAATTTACATGGATTGGCTTATTCTTAGATTGTCTAATTCATAAGCGTTTACCAAAGCGTATTGAATTATTTAGTCTAGTCTTTTTAATTGGAGGCACAATATTAGCAGCTGGTGTTTTAGATGTTGATTTATCTGGACTTAGTTGGAAAGGCTGGCTATTTGGTTTTGCAGCTGCATTTAGCTTTGCTTGCTTTATGCAATTCAATTCCAAACATGTAGAAGGTGTTACAACTATCTCACGCATGACGATTATGGCTCTAATTGCATTGGTTGTAGTATCATTTTTCCAAGCACCAGAAGTTATGTGGAATGGCACATTATTCACGTCGAGCTTATTATATTTTGGATTAGCACTTGGATTTTTCGGGATTATCTTACCGATTATTCTATTCACAATCGCAGTACCAAAAGTGGGTGGTGGAACTGCATCTATACTAAGTGCAACCGAACTACCAGTAGCGATTATGGCTTCTGTTATTGTTTTAAATGAGAGTTTATCTGCTTTACAAATTGTAGGGATTATTCTTGTATTAGTTGGTATGACGTTACCGACTCTTCTAGAAAATAGAAAGCATAAACTAAATACAAACTAAACAAAGACCCCGGCATTTTACATGTCGGGGTCTTTGTTTAGTTAATACAAGAGGACGAATTCTCTACTATATTACAAGTAAGGGCCTGAATGTGATACGGATTGCCATTACCTTGTACATGGAGGTAGATGGATCGCCTTTGCGACAGGACGTCGCGTTTTTTGGCAATCTGGATGTCGTGCTCTTTGGCAGTCCTCCTTGAATCTTTTCAAGGGTTTCCCCCTTTTGAAACACAAAAAAATAACCACTCAGACGAGTGATTATTTTAG
>NZ_JBJXHL010000004.1:0-258216 GCF_046159805.1 Kurthia sp. ISK08 | reverse complement strand
TAAAAAAATCATATCATTCCGCTGTAGCTCAGTTGGTAGTAGCATCTGACTGTTAATCAGAGGGTCACAGGTTCGAGTCCTGTCAGCGGAGCCATTTTTTCTCGGAGAGTTGTCCGAGCGGCCGAAGGAGCACGATTGGAAATCGTGTAGGCGGATAACATCTGTCTCAAGGGTTCAAATCCCTTACTCTCCGCCATGATCGCTCACAATGAACGGAAATATACAGTGGCCCCTTGGTCAAGCGGTTAAGACACCGCCCTTTCACGGCGGTAACACGGGTTCGAATCCCGTAGGGGTCACCACTTATAAAATGGAGGATTAGCTCAGCTGGGAGAGCACCTGCCTTACAAGCAGGGGGTCGGCGGTTCGATCCCGTCATCCTCCACCATTAATTCTTATATAATATTATCGCGGGGTGGAGCAGTTCGGTAGCTCGTCGGGCTCATAACCCGAAGGTCGCAGGTTCAAATCCTGTCCCCGCAACCAATTAAAAAATGGTCCGGTAGTTCAGCTGGTTAGAATGCCTGCCTGTCACGCAGGAGGTCGCGGGTTCGAGTCCCGTCCGGACCGCCATTTTAAAATAAATAAGCATGTGGGTTTGTAGCTCAGTTGGTAGAGCATTAGATTGAAGCTCTAAGTGTCGGCGGTTCGATTCCGTCCAAACCCACCATTTGCCGGTGTAGCTCAGTTGGTAGAGCAACTGACTTGTAATCAGTAGGTCGAGGGTTCGACTCCTTTCGCCGGCATATCTCTCTGGAGGGGTAGCGAAGTGGCTAAACGCGGCGGACTGTAAATCCGCTCCTTCGGGTTCGGCAGTTCGAATCTGCCCCCCTCCACCATTTATTTTAATTTTTTTATTTAGGGGCATAGTTCAACGGTAGAATAGAGGTCTCCAAAACCTTTGGTGTGGGTTCGATTCCTACTGCCCCTGCCAATATAAAATAAAAGTTTCAAAAATATAAATATGGCGATTGTGGTGAAGTGGTTAACACACCGGATTGTGGTTCCGGCATTCGTGGGTTCGATCCCCATCAGTCGCCCCATTTTTTTATATAGAAACATCCAAATATGGCGACTGTGGTGAAGTGGTTAACACACCGGATTGTGGTTCCGGCACTCGTGGGTTCGATTCCCATCAGTCGCCCCATTATTGGGGTATAGCCAAGCGGTAAGGCAACGGATTTTGATTCCGTCATGCCCTGGTTCGAATCCAGGTACCCCAGCCATTTTTGCGGAAGTAGTTCAGTGGTAGAACACCACCTTGCCAAGGTGGGGGTCGCGAGTTCGAACCTCGTCTTCCGCTCCATAATTTATTTCATAATGAGATGGCGGCATAGCCAAGTGGTAAGGCACAGGTCTGCAACACCTTTATCACCGGTTCAAATCCGGTTGCCGCCTCCATTTTTTTTTATTTCTAAAACTTTACATACTATTATGCCGGTGTGGCGGAATTGGCAGACGCGCACGACTCAAAATCGTGTTCCTTTTGGAGTGTCGGTTCGACCCCGACCACCGGTATCTATATAAGACTACTAGATTCTAGTGGTCTTTTTTTATTATTCTTTTACACTAAAGTTAATTCAATTGGAAAGGTGGTAATCTATTGTTTATTCCTGAAACGGTCAAGAAGGCTGTAGATACTTATATGTCGTTAAGCCATAAGTTATTACCTGATTATCAGTTAGAGCTCTTTATACATGGCTCTATTGGCTTAAACACATATGAATCAAACAAAAGTGATATCGATTGTATTATTGTAACGAATCCAGAACTAACATTAGACCAGAAAGAAATATTGAATCAACTTCATTTGCAATTTGAACAACAAGAAAACATACCAATGGATTGTGTATATATAGCTAAAGCAGATTTATCATCCCAATCCCCATTTTTAAATACTTATTTTTACTATAATGAAGGAACACTAAGTTATGGTGATTACTTTAACTTTAATCCGGTTACTTGGTGGACTTTACATCAAAATTATCAAGATCCTCCTTTTCCAACGACTACAGGTTCTCAACTTCGAGACTATGTATTTCAGAATATGCAACAGTATTGGAAACCTTATATCGAGAGGTTGAAGCGAGAAGTTCAATTAGATTTATCTATTTCTGATGAAGAGATAAAAGAAGAAATTGAATGGATTGTATTAGGGTTACTTCGTCAATTTTATACGTTAAAGGAGGTGGGGGTGACTTCAAAATATGATGCTGGTATATATGGATTACAGCATTTACCGAAACAATGGCACCCAATTATTCAACTAGCCATCCGTATAAGGAAAAATGAGTTAGTAGTAGTTTCTGTAGAAACAATGAATCAAGTAATTGATTTTGCGGAATTTTTAATTTCATATTGTGAAAAATTAAAATCGACTGATTAGGTCGATTTTTTTTGTTCTGTTTATGTGTTCTAGTTGAATTGTAAAAATTATGAAAATGTATGTATCTGTCTTTTAAATATAAGTAAATACTGTGCTAATGAACTGGTTCCAAAAAAAAGAAAAAGATGGTTCTTTTATTTTAAAGTGGTATTCTTCATAATCTATGTAAGCACTATAAAGAAAGGAATAAAGGGGAATTTATATAAGTTAATACAGAATATATGGGGTTGTATTAGCTTTTTTTGAAAATGTGTAGCATGCTTTTAAGCTTGAAAGCAACGAGAGTCTACAGCATGAAGGGAGAAATTAACATGGGCAATCAGAATAATAAAGAATTTACAAAGTCGATGTCAAAGGTCGATGTACTTTTTCTATCACTAGGCGCTATGCTTGGTTGGGGATGGGTTGTTTTATCAGGGGAATGGATTACAGGGGCAGGCTTTTTAGGAACGATTATTGCATTCATATTAGGAGGATTACTTGTAATCTTTATCGGTTTAACGTATGCGGAGCTTTCAGCAGCGATTCCCAAAACAGGTGGCGGATTAGTATTCGTCCAGCGTGCTTTTGGTAAAAAGAGCGCATTTGTAGCAGCATGGGGTGTACTTTTTGGTTATGTATCTGTTGTAACATTTGAAGCAGTCGCATTACCAACGGTTATTGATTACGTAATGCCTGTTGAACATAAAGTAAGTCTTTGGACATTAGGTGGTTGGGAAGTGTATCTTACATGGGCTTTAATCGGTTCTGTAGGTGCAGTCGCACTAACAGCACTAAACTTCTTTGGAATTAAACCAGCAGCTATTTTCCAAAATGTTTTTACAGTTGCGATTGTATTAGTAGCAGCTCTTATGGTATATGGGGCTTTTGCGAATGGTGATATGAAAAATTTAGATCCGATGTTTACAGATGGATTCGGAGGTACACTATCTGTACTTGTTATGATTCCATTCTTATTTGTAGGGTTTGATGTTATTCCACAAGTAGCAGCAGAAATTAAAGCACCTGGTAAAACAATTGGTCGTATTATTATTGTATCAATTGTCAGTGCGGTATGTTTCTACTTATTCGTTGTCTTTGGGGTAGCAGCAGCACTACCAGACGAACAACTTTTAACAAGTCAATTAGCAACAGCAGACGCAATGGTTGCACTATTTGGTAGTCCTGTTTGGGGATATGTCCTAGTGATTGGTGGTATTGCAGGAATTATTACAAGTTGGAATGCCTTCATTATCGGAGGGAGTCGTATTTTATATGCGATGGCAGAACATCATATGATTCCAAAATGGTTTGCCTATATGCACCCGAAATACAAAACACCGACAAATGCGATTATCTTCTTGGGTATTTTAGCAGCAGTTGCGCCTTTCTTAGGTCGACCGGCACTTGTATGGATTGTAGATGCTGGTGGAGTGGGTATTATCGTAGGTTACTTATTAGTATCTTTTGCGTTTATGAAGTTACGAAAAGTAGAACCAGAATTACATCGTCCATATCGCATTAAATATTGGAAGTTTACAGGAGTGGCAGCGATTGCATTGAGTATTTTATTCATTACATTCTATTTACCAGGCATGCCTTCAGCACTTGTATGGCCTATGGAATGGCTAATTTTAGGTGTATGGTGTCTCATTGGATTTGTCTTATATATGATTAAACCAAAAGAAGCGATTGCTTTTGAGGTAGTTAGTGAAGGTAACAATAAGTAAAATTATATGAATATGATGATGAAGTATAAGAAAAAAACGGAATCGTGCTGTGACACGGTTCCATTTTTTCGTTGCGAACTCTAAAAGAGGAAATGAACTATTTGTCACAACCTCTTTGAATTTTAAAAGGTATATGAAATACTTTTAGTTAATCTATTTTCTTATTTAAAAATTTTTTCTATTTCTGTTTACATATAGTATGATAGATATGATGTCTTAGAAAAAGGAGGGTACAATGAAACGTTTTATTGGAGTCTTTGTTCCTGCACTTTTTTTAATCGCTGTCATTACGAGCTATATGACATTTGCCCAGTCTTATGAGTGGACTGAAAACACCATCATTGCACATGCAGGTGGTGGAATAGAAGGAGATAAATATACAAATTCACTTGAGGCTTTTCAAAATAGTTATGAGAAAGGTCATCGTCTCATTGAATTAGATATTAATATGACAAGTGATGGAAAAGTAGTAGCGCGACATGATTGGAAAGATACAAAAGACCAAACATATGAAACTTTTAAGAATCGACTTTATAAAGACAAATATAAACCAATCGATTTTCAACAAGTTATTAAATTGTTGAAGAAATATGATGATGTTTATATTATTTTAGATGGTAAAACAAAGTCACCTCAAGCAGTACAAACACTATATAAAAAAATTAATGTCTATACTAAAAACTTAAAGCCACGTGATAAAAATCGTCTTATTCCTCAAATGTTCTACAAACAAGACTATCAACTATTAAAAAACTATGGTTTTAAAGATGTACTCTATGTGATTGGGCGTGAAAGTTATACAAATCAATCATTAGCCGAATTTTGTGATGAACGCGGTATTCGGGCAGTGAGTATTGATAAAACATTTGTAAATACCCCTTTAGTACAAACATTGAAAAAGAAAAAAATTGTTTCTTATACGTATACAGTGAATGACCGAGGTACGATGAAAAGACATAAACAAATGGGTGTTCATGGATTCTTCTCTGACTTTGTTGATGCGTATTAAATAAAAAAAGGTCTGCATGCTTTTAAGCACCATGCAGATCTTTTTTATAGCAAAAACAAGTTGTTACATGATCGTTTACAAGGCCGCTTGCTTGCATAAAAGCATAAACCGTTGTCGGACCTAAAAATTTAAAACCACGTTTTTTTAAATCTTTACTAATGCGTGTGGAAAGTTCTGTAGTCGCAGGCACTTCAGATAATTGTGTGAAGTGATTTTGAATTGGTGTACCCCCTGTGTAAGTCCAAATGAATTCGTTAAAGCTTCCGAATTCTTTTTGAATATCCATGAATAAGGTAGCATTATGAACCATTGCTGTTAATTTACCACGATGACGAATAATTCCTTCGTTTTGTAGTAAGCGCTCAATTTTAGCTTCATCATATTGTGCAATTTTTTCATAATCAAAATAATCGAATGCTTCGCGCATCGTTTCACGCTTTTTTAAAATGGTTGCCCAACTTAAGCCCGCTTGCATACTTTCTAAAATAAGTGTTTCAAACCAATCCGAATCTTTAGTAATCGGTACACCCCATTCTTCATCATGATACTGTTGATCAAGCTCGGAAACATTTGCCCATGCACAACGTGTTTTCTCCATTGTCATCTCCCTTTCAAAAAAACGAATCTTTGTTCTTATTATAACAGACATCTGTTTGACATATTCGATTTTTATAATGAAAGAAAAAAATTCGGAGGTTCAGATGAAGAAAAAAGCGATTTGTATAGGTGTCATTTGCGGTTTAGTGATTGAAGTGTGTACACTTATGATTCAAATCACTCTATAATAGAGGAGAGTATAAAAAAAGGAGCTTGGCATATGAAACAAAGACCGATGCGTTTACAAAAAGGTGACACAGTAGGGATTGTCGCTCCTGCTAGTCCGCCGAATCAACAGCAATTAACAAAAGCACTCGATTTTATTGAAGGGTTAGGGCTTCAATATGTAATGGGTGAGAGTGTTACAGCGAAAGAACATTATTTAGCTGGTAGTGATGAATTACGTGTACGTGACTTACAGCGTATGGTAGAAGATCCGTCTATTCGTGCTATTTTCTGTGCAAGTGGTGGATATGGTTCTGCGCGTATTGCAGATCAATTAGATTATATGCTATTTGAAGAAAATCCAAAAATCTTCTGGGGTTTTTCAGATATTACATTTTTACACACAGCGATTGGTGAGTTGAGTAACTTGGTAACATTCCATGGCCCAACACTTTCCTCTTTAGGTAGAGAGGATATCCCAGAACGTACGTATTTAATGTTTGAGCAGTTATTTAATCCAGCAGAGATTTACTATGATGAACGTATTTCACCACTTCAAACAATCGCAAAAGGGCGTGTACGTGCGCCGATTGTTGGCGGTAATCTAACATTACTGTGTGAATCACTCGGAACAAAATTTGAAGTGGATACAGCAAATAAAGTGTTACTCATCGAAGATATTGGATTAGAGCCAGCACAGATTGATGCGAAGCTGAATCAATTACGCATGGCACGAAAGTTCGAACATTGTGCGGGTGTAGTCATCGGTAGCTTTACACACGCAGAACCACGTGATTATACAGATTCACCGTCGTTAGATGCACTATTTACAAGTTATTTTAAAGACTTCAATAAGCCTGTTGTGAGTGGTTTTAAATTTGGGCATGAGGATTTAAATGTCGGTATTCCCCTAGGTGTAGATGTTATTTTAGATGCAGATGAAAAAGTACTAGCCTTTTTACCAGGTGTAGAATAAAGAAAAAGTTCGGACACACATCGTGCCCGAACTTTTTTAAATAGTCGTCTGTAATTGTTCTTTATTCAAAATGGCATATGTTGCATCGCCCCCGTGGATTTGTGTAAACATCTTAGAAGCAGAAGCGAGTAACTGCTCGCATGACTCATGAGAAAGTGATGGTGGAAGATAGAAAATTTGAAGTGCATCTGTTGTGGCTTCAGTAACTGCACTACGCTTACTATCGACATAAGGACTACCGAATGGACCTTGTTCATCACAGCTTACAGGTATTCCAGCTAACTTGACATCACGACCATTTAATCCTTCATACATACTATTCTCTGTTCCTACAGTCATTTCGATAGCACCTTGTAAAGCATGCGTATCATAAATCCCTACAGGAATCTCATATTGTAGTGAAAAGAAGTTATTTAAGTCGACAGCAGAGTGGAAGGGTTGTAAATATTGTTGTTTTGCAATGCGACGTAGTAATGCTTCAGCAGATGGACGGTAGCGACTTGGATCAGCACCGAGTGTTTTAAAAATGTGTCGCCATTCTTGAATGGCTTTATGTTCTGCGACAGGTGTATCTTGTAAATCTAAAAATAGATTCTCTTGATATAATTGTGTACGTCCTTTAATCATTTGGGGCGATTCTTCCACGATAATTTTGGTATAATGGACAGTGCCGATTTTAAAATCTGTTATTTGATTGGTTAATTGTTCATTTAGTTGAATGTGCATAAAACATCACCTATCTGTTCATTTTTGCCAATTGTATCATATAGAAAGGAATGAAACCAAATGAACGTTTTATCGTTTCAACAACAAGTTAGAGAATATGCTCAGTCCATTGGAATCGATAAAATTGGTTTCGCATCTGCTACACCGTTTATTGATTTAAAAGCACGTCTTATTCAGCAACAACAGTTAAACTATCAGTCTGGATTTGAAGAATCTGATGTCACTTTACGTACGGAGCCTACCTTGTTATTAGAAGACGCAAAAAGTATCATTGCGATTGCATTAGCTTATCCGTCTAAGATGTTGAATGCACCACAAGGGAAGAAAGGTGCGAGACGTGGTATTTTTTGTCGTGCTTCTTGGGGTGTCGATTATCATACCGTCTTACGTGAGAAATTAGCGTTACTTGAAGAATTTATTCATACACATCATCCACATGCACGAACGAAGTCGATGGTCGATACAGGGGAGTTATCCGACCGAGCTGTTGCAGAAAGAGCGGGAATTGGTTGGAGTGGTAAAAATACGAATATTATTACGCCAGAGTTCGGTTCTTATGTTTATTTAGGAGAGATTATTACAGATATTCCGTTTATAGCGGATGAGCCAATAGAAGATGAATGCTTAGATTGTCGCCTGTGTATAGATGTTTGCCCAACAGGTGCGATTGTACAAGCAGGACAACTAAACGCTCAGCGCTGTATTGCTTTTTTAACACAAACAAAAGATACATTACCAGATGAGTTTCGAACACATTTAGGGAATCGTATTTATGGCTGTGATACATGCCAAACTGTTTGTCCGAAAAATAAGCGTAAGCATAATTTAATTCATGAAGAGTTCTTCCCAGATCCTGAAATTGCAAAACCGTTACTTGAACCACTACTAACCATGTCCAATAAACAGTTTAAACAAGATTTTGGTCATGTTTCAGGTTCTTGGCGAGGGAAGAAACCATTGCAGCGAAATGCGATTTATGCACTTGCACATTTTAAAGAAGAATCAGCCATTCCGACACTAACAGAAGTGCTACAAAAAGATACACGACCTGTTATTCGCGGTGCAGCAGCCTATGCGATTGGGAAAATTGATGCGCCAGCGTCAAAAGCAATATTAGAACAAGCGCTACAAAAGGAACAAGATGAAGAAGTACTTGAGGAAATAGAAAAAGGACTATCATTTATTACAAAATAGAAGGAAGTGCCCTTAGATGACGTTACACATCGTCCTATATCAACCCGAAATCCCAGCAAATACAGGTAACATTGCAAGAACATGTGCTGGAACTAATACACACCTACATTTAATTCGTCCATTAGGTTTTTCAACAGATGATAAGATGTTGAAAAGAGCAGGACTGGATTATTGGTCAAGTGTCAATATCACATATTACGATAATGTAGAAGAATTTTTCGAAAAACATCAACAGGCGACAATTTATTTTATCGAAACATTCGGGACGAAAAATTATACAGAGTTTGATTATTCGAATACAGAAGAAGATATCTTCTTTATGTTTGGAAAAGAGACAACAGGTATTCCACGTGAATTAATTGAAGACAAACAACATATGTGCCTACAAATTCCACAAAGCGACCACGTACGCTCATTAAATTTATCAAATACAGCAGCGATTATTATTTACGAAGCGCTACGTCAACAAAGCTTTAAACCAATTTTATAGAATAAAAAAAGAAGAAATCGTGTGATTGTACGATTTCTTCTTTTTGATATTTAAGGAATTAAATCGAAAAAATGATGATAGTCATTAATGGTATAATCAGCAACGTCACAATCGTTTTGGAACATAATCGTTTTAAAGCCAGCTTTTTTAGCAGGGATTAAGTCGAGCTCACGATCACCAATCGCATAGTCGAGTTCATAGCGTTCATGTAAATAGACATAAGCAGCAGGGTCTGGCTTTCGTGCAAAACCATCATCACCGGCGACAATTTCTGTGAAGTATTTGGCTAAGTCTGTTTCTTGTAAAATACGTTCAACAGAAGCTCGGTTCATATGTGTCATAATAACATTTACTTCAGCCTGTTGTAGAACGTTTTCAACATAGGGGAATGGTGTGTAATTCGTAATCGCACGACTTTTTTCAATCATTTCTTTTCGTTGTTCATCTGTTAATTGAAAATAATCCATCGCATGTGATTGTGAAATTTTAAGTTGTTGATAGATTTCTTCTTTTGTAAATTGTCCGTTCAATATATCATATAAAATATCGGTATAAGCAGGATAAGTATCCATAATGGTTCCATCAAAGTCCCATAAAATACGCATGAGCCAATCGCCTCCATTTTTCAAATAGCATAGCATAAAAAGGTTTGAAAAGTCTTTTAAAAGGGTACACATAGTAAAGGCTTAAAAAGGGGCGTGGTAATGATGAAAAAAGGTAAAGATAATGTGTCGAGTGGACATATGACGAATAACTTCAGTGACGTTGTAGAATTAGGAAAACAGATGGAAAGACTACGCGATGAACAAGAGCTAAAACGAGATGGTTATACACAAGATCCCGTACAATATGATGATGAAGATGAGAAGAAAGAAGAAGCGAAATAATACTTAAATATAAGAAGATGGTATATTGATTCATCTGAACATAAGAAAAGCCAAAATCGCATGTGTGTTGTGATTTTGGCTTTTTATTATTTTAGATAAAGACAAGTTGAATAATAAATAGGATAGCGAATAGATAAAGTAAAGGATGTACTTTTTTTGCTTCACCTTTGACGATTTTTAAAATCGGATATGCAATAAATCCAAATGCAATCCCTGTTGAAATACTTGAAGTGAGTGGCATAATAAGCATCACTAAAAATGCAGGAAGTGCCTCATCAAATGTATCCCATTCAATGTGACGAACAGATGCAATCATCAATGTTCCGACAATGACTAGAACAGGTGACGTAATGGCAGAAACACCTGACACCGAAGCAACTAAAGGTGAGAAGAATGAAGCAATAATAAATAGAACGGCAACTGTTAAAGCAGTTAAGCCTGTTCGACCACCAGCCGCAACACCTGCAGATGATTCTACATAAGCTGTTGTTGGTGATGTACCAAACATTGCTCCGATTGTTGTACCGAATGAGTCACCAAGTAAGGCCTTACGTGCGCGAGGTAGTGTTTCACCCTTCATTAAACCAGCTTGGCGCGCTACACCAACTAATGTACCTGTTGTATCGAATAGTGTTACTAAGATGAATGAGAATACAACACCGTATAAACTATGTGCAATAACTTCTTTTAAAGCATCAATCGGATTCCAAACAATAATACCTTCTGGTAAATGTGGCATTGCAACAAGTTCATCAATTTTTAATTGCCCTGTAAAGAACGCGATGATGGCGGTAATGACCATCCCAATGAAAATAGCACCTGGTACACGACGTACCATGAAAATCGCTGTAATAATAAGACCACCAAGTGTTAATAGCACACTTGGACTTGTTAAATCACCTAATTTAATTAAGTTTGTTGGATCGTCTACAACGACACCTGCCATACGTAATCCTAAGAACGAAATAAATAAACCAATACCAGCAGTAATCGCTAATTTTAAATTATTCGGAATCGCTGTAATTAATTTAGAGCGAAGAGGTGTTAAGGATAAAATAATGAATAAAATACCGGCGATAAATACAGAAGCAAAAGCAGTTGTATAATGTAATTCACCATTTGATGCTTGAACAACTGAATACGTGAAGAAAGCGTTTAAACCCATACCTGGTGCAATCGCAATTGGATAATTGGCAACTAGAGCCATCCACAATGTACCGAATACTGCGGCAATGATTGTCGCCATGAACACTTGTTGGCTCGGTACACCTGCTGCACTTAAAATTGTCGGATTGACGATAATAATATAAACCATTGTTAAAAACGTTGTAAGACCAGCAACAAGCTCTGTTCTAACAGACGTTCCATTTTCTTTTAATTTAAACATAATAATAACTCCTTAAAGCCGAACGATTTTTTTGACAACGTCTATAATATTCGCTAAGAGGTGAAAAAGCAAGGTGTACTGAAAAAATAAGTATTCTCGAAATAATGTGACAATAGGGGTATACTGTAGAAAAGGAGTGAGAGCATTTGTTAAATCTACATTCAACGAAAAAGTTAGTAAATGGTGTTGAAATGCCACGTTTTGGTTTAGGTGTATATAAAATGACGAATCCAGATGAAGCATATAGTGCCATGTCACATGCCCTTGAAGCAGGATACATTGCGATTGATACAGCTGCTTTATATGATAACGAGGAACAAGTAGGACAAGCTGTGCGCGATTCAAAAAAGAAGCGTGAGGAATTATTCATCACCTCGAAAGTTTGGAATACCGATCAAGGATACGATCAAACGTTACGAGCATTTGAGACAAGTCTAAAGAAATTAGATATGGATTATTTAGATTTATATTTAACGCATTGGCCGGTTCCTGAATTATATGCAGATACTTATCGTGCGATTGAACGCTTATACGATGAAAAATTAATTCGCGCTACAGGTGTATCAAATCACGAACCGCATCATCTTGAGAAGTTATTAGCGACAGCGAATGTACAACCAATGGTTAATCAAATCGAGCTACATCCTCATTTGATTCAACAAAAGAATCGTGATTTTGCAAAACAACATAATATTGCCATTACATCATGGTCACCACTTGGTCGTGGTCGCGTATTAGAAGATGAAGTAATTGTGAAGCTCGGAGAAAAATACGGTAAATCAGCAGCACAAGTGATTATTCGATGGCATTTACAACATGACTTAATCGTCATTCCGAAGTCTGTAAAAGAAGTACGTATTCAACAAAACGCGGATGTCTTTGATTTCGAACTAACTACTGAAGATATGCAAGCGATTGATATGTTAAATCGAGATGAACGTTACGGCTCACATCCGGATACATTCCATCTGAAAAAATAAAAAAATGAAGGGTTACGCTTTTGAGCGTAACCCTTCATTTCATTTTATAAGAAAAGATGTTTAAAAGTTAAGTAAACTGGTGGTATTAAAAGGGCAGGTAACATATTAAGACTTTTTAAGTTTTTAATTCCTAAAATACTCAAACCAGTCGCAAAAATAAGAATGCCTCCGATAATCGAGATTTCAGTTAATAAAGACTCCGTCATAAAGTCATTTAAAAATAAAGCCATCACATAGAAGAAGCCCTGCCATAAAAAGAGTACCACTGCGGATAATGCGATGCCAAAACCGAATGTAGAAGCGAGTACGAGCGACGTTACACCGTCTAAAATACCATTTGTAATTAAGTATGTATGGTCACCTTGTAAGGCGCTATTAATAGGACCGAGAATGGATAATGTACCAATACAAAATAAAAGAATAGCTGTAGATAGACCTTTTGCGAGTGGCCCGTCTGAAAAGCGTCCAACAAATCGATTGAAACGTACTTCAATGTCGATTTTTTCACCAATTACTGCACCAATCGCTAAACTAACAATGAAGAGAACAGGTTCTTCACTTTTGGGTAAGTATTGTGTCACTGCATTAATTCCAAGTGCGACAGCAGCAAATCCCATCGCTTGTAGCAAAATCGTTTGATAACGTTCTTTTAGTCCTTTATTCATTAAGCTTCCAATAGTACTACCAATCAAAATCATGCAACAATTAAAAATCGTTCCGAACATATGTATAACTCCTTTTTATAGCATATCAGAAGAAAAGGAACCGCATATACAGGCGATTCCTCTCCAATGAATTCTATTGTTTTTTCATATCCTCAAAAAACTTCACAAATGCTTCTTTTGGTTGTTCACCGACAAGACGACCAACTTCCTTACCGTCTTTGAAATAAGCAAGTGTAGGTGTCGCTGCCAAGTTATAATCTTGCCAACCTTGTTCAAACTCTAAAACATTATATTGGTTAATATCTACTTTTGCTTCATCTGCTAAAGGCATTAACTCTGGTGTTACTTTTTGACAATGTACACATTCAGGTGAGAAGAAGTAAGCGTAAGTTCCTTCACCACTATCAATTTTTTCTTTTAAGGCATCTGGTAAGATGATATTTTGATAATTTTCATCATCTAATTGATCGATTGTTGATTGTGTTTTAATTTTATGGTCTCCGTATAGTGAAGAACCTTCTTCTTTTTTATCATTTGAACTTTTATTAAGTAATAATAAAGCTGCAAAAATAGCTACAATAATTAAAGCAATAATAATTAGAATTCCAGCATTATTTTTTTTCTTAGGGACATTCGTTTTCTTTTTTGCCATTACATTTCCTCCTTCTTTCCTTGTTTAAAGATAAAGATACTTGTGATGAAAATCAATACAAATGCAGTAAGTGACAAGAAAGGAATCGTAATAAAACCAAGCCAGTTAATATATTCTCCTGTACATGGTACACGTCCACAAGCTATTGCATTATCATGTAAAAACGGTATTTTTTGCATACCGTAATGATAAAGTGCTACCAATGCACCGATACATGAAAAGACAAGTGTAGTAACAGCAATCTGTGCATTACGCTGAATATACGCAATTCCAATAATCAATACGAGTGGATACATTAAAATACGCTGGTACCAGCAAAATGTACAAGGCTCATATTTCATCACTTCAGAGAAGAATAGAGAACCCATCATCGCTACAAGTGATACAACCCACATAAATAACATACTATATTCTATTTTTTTAGACATTATAATTCTCCTAGTTCTACATTATTTTCCTACTTGAGTATAAAGGCTTTTACAAACATTGTAAAATAGAATTCTCTCAAATTCAAAGTTTTTTTGTTGGTTTACTCTTATAATACCCGTCAAAAGTATGAAAGGATTCGCATAGGAGAAAAGGGCATTTCCATGTACAATAGAAGGTAGTATAGAACGGAGGGTGGTACTTTGACGAAAGCAGACCATTCAAATATCGCATTATTAAAAGAAATTGCAGAATTACTAAATGAAGAAACTGAAATGAAACAAATGCTTCAATTAGCACTAGAGAAGTTACTTGAAGGCACGAAGTTTGAAACGGGATGGATCTTTCTTATTAAAGATCGTCGTCGTCATGAACTGATTGCTGAAGCCAACTTGCCGAATAATTTAGAGCAAGATGGTTGTCGCTATCTATGTAAGGGTGGTTGTTGGTGTTTATCAAAATACCATAATAATGAATTAGAAAAGGCATCGAATATTATAGAGTGTCAGCGCATTGAGCTTGCGAATAAGCATTCTAATGAAGCACATGATGCAATTACTCATCACGCGACGGTTCCATTACAGTCAGGACCTGAAAAGTTCGGATTATTAAATGTTGCATCTCCTAATACAGTACGTTTTTCAGATGATGATCTTGCATTATTAGAGTCGATTGCGTTCCAAATTGGCTCAGCAATTAAGCGTATTTTACTTACAAAACAAGAAAAAGACGTTGCACTTGCACAGGAACGAAATCGACTAGCACGTGACTTACATGATTCAGTTAATCAGCTACTTTTTTCAGTCACACTGACTTCTCGTGCAGGCATCGAAATGACAGATGAACCGTTAGTAAAAGAGACATTTGCAGAAATTCAGTCACTTACACAAGAGGCTTTAACAGAGATGCGCGCACTCATTTGGCAACTTCGTCCTAAAGGATTAGAAACAGGGTTACTTGAAGCACTAAAAGGTTATGCTGAAATGCTTGGTATCACACTTGATGTAAAAGTATCAGGTGTATTACAGTTCCCTTCTAAAATTGAGGAAGCATTATTCCGGATTGCACAAGAAGCTTTGAATAATGTACGAAAACATGCAGGTGTAAAACAAGCTCAAATCATTATTCGTGTAACGCATAGTGATATTTTACTTGTTATTAAAGATGATGGTCGTGGTTTCTCAGTAGATTCGTCTATTGCACTTCCTTCACTTGGTTTACAAAGTATGCGTGATCGTACAGAAGCACTTGGAGGAACGATTGACTGGGTGAGTGATATTGGAAAAGGGACGGAAATATTAATTCGACTACCTTATTAAGGAGGGGATTGCATGATTAAAGTATTGATTGCGGACGATCATCATGTTGTAAGAAGAGGATTACTTTTCTTTTTAAAAACACAAAAAGATATTGAGGTAGTGGGGGAAGCACGAAATGGTAAGGAAGCAGTAGAACTCGCTTCAGTGTATCAACCGGATATTGTATTAATGGATTTAGTCATGCCAGAGATGGACGGTATTGAAGCGACACGTCGTATTAAATCAGTGTATCCACATATTCAAATTTTGATGTTGACGAGTTTTTCAGATCGAGATCATATTTTACCAGCGATTGAAGCGGGAGCCGCAGGTTATCAATTAAAAGATATTGAACCAGATGAACTCGTTTTAACGATTCGTAAAATTATTGCGGGCGAAAATAGCATGCATCCTGAAGTGACGCATCAACTCGATCAGAACCAAGAATCAACGCAACATTTGCCGCATGTGAAAAATCCACTAACGCGTCGTGAAAAAGACGTATTGGCGGAATTAACGAAAGGGAAGAGCAATAAAGAGATTGCTTCTTCATTATTTGTTACAGAAAAAACGGTGAAAACGCATATCTCAAATATTTTTGCGAAATTAGAAGTACAAGATCGTACACAGGCAGCTCTATACGCTGTAAAATACGGTTTAACTGAAAAATAAACAGATTGGGGCATATGTGTAAAAAACACTATCCTATATGAACATAAAAAACTGGAATCGCGCCACAGTGCGGTTCCAGTTTTTCATTTTGAATGCTAAAAAAGAAATAGTCCAAGACGGTTTTATATATTATAGACGATTTTTCTTTTTATTTTTTAGCTGTTTAGATACTTGTTTCCATTTACGTGTTTCTGCTAGTTGTGCTTGTTTATTCGTCTTTTGTTCAAGATAGCGAATTTCACGTTGTAGCTTCACATAGCTGGCATAGCGTGCTTGTTCTAATGAGCCATCTGAAAGAGCTTGTTGAATGGCACAACCGGGTTCATTTTTATGTGAACAATCTCGGAAACGACATGCGTCAGCTAGTTGTTCAATATCAGAAAAACTCGATTCTAAAGCACCTTCTGTTGACCATAGTTGAAGTTCGCGCATTCCAGGTGTGTCGATGAGAATACCGCCTTTTGGTAAAACAAAAAGTTCGCGATGTGTCGTTGTATGGCGTCCTTTAGAATCATCTTCACGAATGTGTTGAACGGTCATTTTCTCTTCTTCAACAAGCGCATTCGTGAGCGTAGATTTCCCGACACCAGAAGACCCCATTAACGCAGCTGTTTTATGTGGTAGAAGTAGATTTTGTATCTCTTCAATTCCTTCTCCTGTTAATGTGCTGATTGCATAGATGGGTACGCCAATTGCTACTTGTTCTGCTTGTTCAATGAATGATGTCACATCTTCACATAGATCTTTTTTCGTTAAGATGATGACGGGAGATGCACCTGAATCCCAAGCAGCTAGTACATAGCGTTCAAGTCGACGAACATTAAAGTCGTGATTTAAGCTCATAACGATGAACACAAGATCGACGTTCGTCGCAACGATTTGTTCGTCAATTTCTACACCAGCCATTTTGCGTGAGAATGTCGAAGTTCGTGTTAAAAGTTGGTGAATTAAACAACGCTGTTCACCAGGCATTTGCTCAACTAATACCCAGTCACCAATTGCTGGATAGTCTTTACGCATGAATGCGTTATATGCGTACTTACCCGAAATCGTTCCAAGTAGTTCACCTTGTTCTGTGCGAATACGATAACTATGTTTATGTTCAAGTGTGATACGTCCAATCAAGTAGTTTTCGTGACCTGCTTGTGTTAAAAGTGCTGTAGCTTCAGATGTAAAAGGCTCTTTAAAGCCGTATTGTTGTAATTGTGTCAATGTAATTTCCTCCAATAATGTGGTAATAAAAAAAGGTTTATTGCACCATGATGGATGCAATAAACCTAACCGCACATTGAAAGAGAGCTATAACATAATTATAGCGCTACATGGCAGGAGAAAGTTTTATGCATACCAAATACGTGCGAAGTCGTCGCAATCTCATATTTATTCATCATAATACTTCACCTGCTCCCTTTATAAGTTAGACCTAGCATAACAACTTTAACAGAATTCGTCAATTTCTTTTTAAAGATTCTTCAGGCTCGATATGAACGAGCGCTACAGAACTAGGTAATACTTCAAGAATCGCTTCTTCAATTTTCTCCGTAATTTCATGACTTTCCCATACATTTAAATAAGGATTAACGGATACAGTTACATCAATTAAAGCCATATTTCCATGATAACGTCCTTTAACGTCACGCAATTCAACGACACCTTCAACATTTGATACAGTAGTGCGAATCGTCTCAATATCTGTTTGATTAAATCCGTCTGTTAACGTTAGCACACTTTCAGCAAAAATCTCATACGCTGTTTTTAAAATAATAATGGCTACAATGGCAGCAGTAATCGAGTCAATGATTGGGAAACCAATAATCGCTGCAAAAATACCAATTGCCGCACCAAAGCTGACAAATGCATCGGAACGATTATCATAAGCAGCAGCTTTAACAGCTGAGCTATTAATTTCTTTTGCCAGTCGAATATTGTAAAGATATACGCCCCACATGACAGCACCCGAAATGATTGCCACAACCGCTGTTAAAAGTGAGGGTGGCTCATGTTCATTGGCAAAAAAGCCTTTGATTGCATTAAATAATACTTGTAGACCAACAACTGCCATAATAAATGAAGCGATGAGTGAGGCAATGGTTTCTGCACGCATATGCCCATAAGCATGATCAGCATCTGGTGGCTTTTGTGATATTCGTAAACCAATTAATACTGCAACAGAAGCAATAATATCAGTTGTATTATTTAGACCATCGGCTTGTAAAGCTTCTGAATGACCGACATAGCCGACAATTAATTTTGCGAAACTGAGAAAGATGTATGTGATGATACTAAGCCATGCACCTTTTTCTCCTTTGCGTAACTTTTCATATGGGTCCACAATGTTTCCTCCTTGAAAGAAATCTAGATATACGAAAGCGACGTTACATTTTTCAATGTAACGTCGCTCGTACTATATTTCTTGTGTAAGTAATGTTGAATCAGATTCTGTTTCTAATTCAGGATGTTTGATGATTTCTAAGTAAATTAAGTGATGACCTTCTAACTCGCGCACGATAAAATCATAGCCTTGCTCAGAGACTTGGTCGCCTTTCTTCGCATCAAAATGACGCGTCATAAACCAACCGCCGATTGTATCGATATCATCATCTTCAATTTCGATGTTTAGAATGTCATTAATTTCTTCTAATAAAACTTTTGCATCTACGATATAATGCCCATCCTCAAGTTTACGGATTTCTGCAATTTCATCTGCATCAAATTCATCTCGAATATCACCAACAATTTCTTCGATGATATCTTCGATTGTTACAAGACCGGATGTTCCGCCGTATTCGTCCATTAAAATGGCCATATGAATACGTTCACGCTGGATTTTTAATAGTAAATCACTAATTGGAACGGTTTCAAAGACGCGAATGACAGGACGCATGAATGCTGTAACAGGTTTTGCTCCATTTTCTTTTGGATTTCGAATATAAGCTGTTAATAGATGTTTCATATTAACAAGACCGATGACGTGGTCTTTATCGCCGTCAATAATTGGGTAACGTGTATATTGCTCGACACCCATTACTTCAAAAACTTCTTTGAGTGTTAGATCTTTTTCAATCCCAACAATTTCAGTACGTGGAACCATAACTTCTTTAGCGATACGATCGTCAAAGTTGAAGATGTTATCCACATATTTATATTCGGATTGATTAATTTCTCCACCTTTTAAACTGTCAGATAAAATAATGCGCAGTTCTTCTTCCGTCATAGCAACTTCAGAATCATTTGAATTGCGAATACCAAATAATGCAGCTAAACCATTTGCAGATGAATTCAATAGTTTAATAAATGGATACATCACATTATGGAATAGAATTAAAAATGGTGCTGTTGTTAAAGCTACAGCTTCTGCTTTTTGGATTGCAAGTGTCTTCGGTGCAAGCTCACCTACTACAACGTGAATAAATGTGACGATTGAGAATGACACAATGAAGGATACGATAGTTGTCACACTACCATTTAGATTTATTAAATCAAAGACAGGGCGTAAAATCATGCTCACTGTACCTTCACCCAACCAACCTAAACCAAGCGATGTAATCGTAATACCTAACTGACATGCAGATAAATATTCATCTAAACTAGATATAACTTTTTTTGCTTTTAAAGCTTTTTTATTACCTTCAGCGATTAGCTGATCAATTCGAGTTGCTCTGACTTTGACAATGGAGAATTCCGTTGCAACAAAGTAAGCAGAGCAGGCGATTAAGACAGCGAATGCTGTCAACCGTATGGCTATTTCCAAAGAATCCCTTTACTCCTAGCCCAAATGAGGGGGAGAGTAAAGTGTACACCTCCTGTGTGTTTAAAAATGTTCAGTATTTTAATAATAAGATAGAACTAGAAAAAATTCAAATCATCAAACTGCTTTTATGGGATGAAAGTTGTATGTATAAAGAAAAAACGGCATAAAAAAATAATATTTACGTAAAGACTAGAAATGGTAATAATCTTTTTTTTCTAAAAATTGTTGACAATTCGGAATTCGAAATGTTATTGTTTAGAAACACGAAATGTGAAATAAAAAAATGGAGGTATGAATCATGAATAACTTAACAGTAGTAAACACAATTGCAGTAACACACAACTATTCATATGGACACATACCTTTACAAGACAACATGTAGCGATTTTGTATTTATTTGTATTGGTGTGTCACATCAATACTCTAATATAGGCGCATGCCCTTAGGGTGTGCGCCTTTTTTTGTTGTTTTTTAAAGGGATAATTTGTAAAAAGGAAGAAGGAGAAAACATGTTTTCTGTATTTACGAAACTGAAATGGTTTTTTAAAGAGAATTGGGGGAGGTATACAACTGCCGTCATTTTATTAACGGTAGCGAATATTATTGAAGTCATCCCACCTAAAATTATTGGAAATACAATTGATGCCATTCATACAAAAGAGTTAACTACTGAATTGTTATGGAATTATATCATCGCACTTGTCGCTTTATTATTTGCAGCGTATATTGTCAATTTCATTTGGCAGTACCAATTATTTGGCGGCGCAAATGTCTTGCAAAAAGACTTACGAATGAAATTAATGGACCATTTCTTGAGGATGCGACCACCATTTTACGAACGTAATCGAACAGGTGATTTAATGGCGCGTTCGACGAATGATTTACAAGCTGTATCTGAAACAGCTGGTTTTGGCATCATGACGTTACTTGATTCTACGCTTTATCTTGGAACCATCATTATTATGATGGGTGTCACTACCTCTTGGAAACTGACACTTGCAGCGTTACTACCATTACCACTATTAGCGATTGCACTTCAACAAATTGGCAAATTCATTCATAAACGTTATACCATCTCTCAAGCAGCATTTGGTGAATTGAATGATAGCGTACTAGAAGCAGTCGAGGGGGTACGAGTTGTTCGTGCCTATGTGCAAGAACGTGAAATGGAAAAGCAGTTTGCACAAAAGACCGAAGAAGTCGTTGAAAAGAATTTACGTGTATCTCGTGTAAATGGTTTATTCGCACCTGTCAGTAAATTCATTACAGCATTTAGTTATGTCATTGGACTTGGATACGGTGCGTATCTCGTATCGATTAACGACATTACAGTAGGTAGTCTTGTCGCTTTCAACGTTTATCTTGGTATGGCTGTTTGGCCAATGATGGCGATTGGTGAATTAATCAATACGATGCAACAAGGGAATGCCTCATTGGATCGTGTGAGTGAAACATTGAACGAAAAAGAAGACGTTCCGAACCCTAAAGAAAGAAAGGTCGTTCAAACACCAACGACAATTAGATTTAACGATGTAAGCTTCCAATATCCATTATCAAAATCACTTAATTTAAAGAATGTAAACATTGAATTACATCGTGGTGAAACACTTGGGATTGTCGGAAAGACAGGTAGTGGTAAAACGACGATTGTGAAACAGTTATTGCGTGAATATCCACATGGTGAAGGGGACGTAGAAATTGCGAATGAAGCGATTCAATTACAAGATAAGGAGCAAGTGCTGAATTGGATTGGCTATGTACCGCAAAGTCACATTCTATTCTCACGTACAATTCGTGATAACATTCGCTTTGGTAAGCCAGATGCAACAGAAGAAGATATTGCTAGAGCAATTCGTATGGCGAACTTTGAAGACGATTTAAAACGTCTGCCAGATGGCTTAGATACGATGGTTGGAGAAAAAGGAATCTCGTTATCAGGTGGGCAAAAACAACGGATTTCGATTGCGCGTGCATTTATTCGTAATCCAGAAATTCTTATTTTAGATGACTCACTATCTGCAGTGGATGCAAAAACAGAGAGTCGCATTATCGACAATATTCAAAATGAACGAAAAGATAAAACAACGATTATTGTGACCCATCGATTATCAGCGATTTTACATGCTGAAAAAATTATTGTCGTAGACGATGGTGAAGTCATTCAGTACGGCACACACGATGAATTGGTTGGACAACCTGGTTGGTACCAAGAACAATTCAAATTACAACAAGTAAAAGGGGGCGAATAAGATGCCCGTTCGTAAACGATTATGGCAGTATGCACTACTTTATAAGAAACCGATGATTTGGGGACTTGTGCTACTTGCTATATCAGTTGGAGCTGACTTATCAGGTCCATTAATTATTAAATATATTTTAGACAATTATGTTGCCAACATGCCGAAATCTGGATTAGAAGTAAAGCCACTGTATTTAATGTTAGGTGCCTATTTAGGAACCGTTGTTATCTTTGCGATTTTCCGATATACACAGTTTTATATGCTGCAAATCGGTTCAAATCGCATTGTTCAAAAAATGCGTAAAGATGTATATGGTCAATTACAACGTCTATCAATTAACTATTTTGACCGACTACCTGCTGGGAAAGTTGTGTCGCGTATTACAAATGATACCGAAGCAATTCGTGAATTGTTCGTAACTGTTGTCTCACAATTTGCCGCAAGTTTTATGACATTAATCGGGATTTTTATTATCATGTTCTCTTTAAACACATGGATGGGCTTCTTCGCATTAATCGTTGTCCCAATCCTCATTGTATGGTCGATTGTGTACCGTAAATATGCTTCGAAATATAATCATGCGATTCGTTCAAGACTATCTGACTTAAATGGTATGTTGAATGAATCAATGAATGGTATGACGATTATTCAAGCATATGGGCAAGAGAAGAATATGAAGAATGAGTTCAATCAAATTAATGATGAACATTTTCGCTACAATAATAAGTTATTATTTTTAGATTCTGCTACATCACACAATTTAGTAGGTGTTGTCCGTAGTATCATTCTCATTGCATTCGTTTGGTACTTTGGTTCACTTGAAGTAACAGGTACGTCGATTGCATCTGTAGGTATTTTATATGCATTTGTTGAGTACATTACACGTTTAATGAATCCAATCATGCAAATCGTCGATCAATTCTCGCGATTAGAGCGTGCAAATGTTGCAGCGACACGTGTATTTGAATTACTAGACTATAGTGGAGAAGACGTTAGCGATGAAAAAATCGCACGTTATAAAGGTCACGTACAATTCGAACATGTATGGTTTGCTTATAAAAACGAAGAATATGTATTAAAAGACATTTCAATTGATGCTAAGGCAGGAGAAACAGTTGCTCTAGTTGGACATACGGGTTCAGGAAAGTCGTCGATTATCAATCTTTTATTCCGTTATTATGATGCTTCAAAAGGAACAATCAAAATTGATGGTGAAAATATCGAAAATCATGCGAGACAGACCGTTCGTCAGCATATGGGAATCGTACTACAAGACCCGTATTTATTTACAGGAACAATCGCATCTAATATTAGTTTGAATGATGAACGCATTACAAGAAAACAAATAGAAGATGCATTAGTTGCGGTTGGTGGGGAACGTGTACTAAAAAATCTACCAAAAGGTTTAGATGAACCTGTAATCGAGCGTGGTAGTACATTATCTGCTGGACAGCGCCAACTTGTATCATTTGCACGTGCGCTTGCATTTGACCCAGCTATTCTCATTTTAGATGAAGCAACGTCAAATATTGACTCGGAAACAGAGGAAATTATTCAACATGCGATGGATGTTTTGAAAAAAGGTCGTACAACATTCATCATTGCGCACCGTCTTTCAACAATTAAAAATGCTGATCAAATCTTAGTATTAGATGCAGGTGAAATTGTAGAACGTGGAAAGCATGATGAATTACTTGCACTAGGTGGACGCTATAGTCAAATGTATGAATTACAGTCTGGGAATAAACAGCATAGTTTATAATGAACGAAAAGCAAACGAAACGGTTGAAAATCGATTCGTTTGCTTTTTTATTTAATGGTCATATACATGAAAGACCATTAATTCATGTATATCTTTTTTTAATTGTTCAGTAATGATAAAAGATTGTGGTTGCACGATTTCAATTTCACCATCTCCATGATAAAGAGCCGTCACCTTTTCTCTATTATAATAGAAAGAAAGACGCCAACCAGGCATTTCTCCTGCGTATAATCGTTCAAATGTAAAATGTTGAATCATCATTCATCCCCCTTTTTTTTAGTATAAACAGAATGAGGGAGGGAAAGCGAATTAAAACTTCTAAACGATTCATTTTCCGAACAAAGTATCCTCTGTTATAATAACGATAGTTTAAAGAAAAGGGTGGATTACATGAATACGGTCATTACAATTCTATTCATGGTTGTTATTGGTTCATTAATCGGTGGTGTGACAAATCATTTAGCGATTAAAATGTTGTTTCGTCCACATAATCCAGTTTATATCTGGGGAAAACGACTACCATTTACGCCTGGATTGATTCCACGTAGACGAGATGAATTAGCGAAGCAACTTGGAAAAACAGTTGTAAAATATTTATTAACGCCAGACACATTCCGAGCAAAGTTTTTCAATGCGACGATGCGTGAAAAAGTTTTAGAATGGTTAGGGCAACAAACAAAAGAGAAAATCTTCACAGAAGAAAAAACACTGCAGCAATGGTTAGACCAAGCAGGACTTTCACATGCACCAGAAATGATTGAGAAAAAATTAGATGATTTAATCGTTCAACAAGTAGGTCAAGTGCAAAATGTATTAGCTACACAGACAGTTGAACAGTTACTACCAGCTAGTTGGAAAGAACGTGCAGAATCAAAAATTCCAGAAATTTCACGTTACATTTTGAATAAAGGCGATCAATACTTTGATACAGTTGAGGGAGAACAGGCAATTAAAGGCTTAATTGACGGTTTCCTAAGCTCAAAAGGAACATTCGGCGGTATGATTCAGATGTTTATTGGTGATGGTTCATCACTTGTGCCTATGCTTCAAAGAGAAGTGAAGAAGTTTTTAAGCTCGGATTCGACATTCCATGTGCTTAATAATTTACTTCAAAAAGAGTGGGATAAGTTACAAGTTCAAACAGTTCCGCAATTATTAGGTGATTTAGATTTCACTTCTACAACGGAACGCATTCAAAAATATGCACGTGAACAATTAGCAATTCGAGATCGTTTAGACTTACCGCTTGTACATTACTTACCAGATGGTGCAAAATGGTTACAGGACAATGTATATCCAAAATTAGTTGAGACAACCTTTACACAAGTAGAAAATAAATTAGAAGATATTTTATCGCGTATGGATTTAGAGAATGTTGTAAGAGAACAAGTCGATAAATTCCCGGTAGAAACACTTGAAGATTTAGTACTTGGGATCTCAAAGCGCGAATTTAAAATGATTACCGTACTAGGATTTTTACTTGGTGGAATCATTGGTGTCGTGCAAGGGATTATCGCTGTCGCATTTTAAATACAAAGGAGTTTTTACACATGGTTAATATTTATGACGATTTAAACAAATTAGAAGCAACATTCCGTAAAACAGAACAATTCACAGCACTTGAATTTACAATTGAAGAAGTGAAGAAAGATGCTGATGCAGTGGCGTTATTCTCAAACTTCCGTAAAATGCAATTAACATTACAAGAAAAACAAGCGAGCGGTGAAGAATTATCAGAAGAAGAATTACAATACGCTCAAAAAACAGCTCAATTAGCACAACAAAACGAAAAAATTAATGCAATGCTATTAGCTGAAATGGAAGTAAGTGCTGTAATTAATGAAATTACAAGCGTTATTATTAAACCTGTACAAACTCTATACGACAGTATTCCAGACGCAGAATAATGAATATAGAAATCGGGATGGGTCATACGTGTAAAAACATCATCCCATATGAGCATAAGAAAAACTGGAATCGCGCTGTGGCGTGGTTCCAGTTTTTCTTTGTGAAAGCTAAAAAAGGAAAGCGTCCCATCCTGATTTTTTAATTTACATACCAGCTAAATCTTCAGAAGATTGGTGAATACGTTCAGAGTTTTGTTGAATGGAATTCACGCTCGCTGTTAATTCCGAAACACTTTGGAATAGATGATCGTTTCGTTCAGTTAATTGATGCATATGATCGACAATATTACAGAATGAACTACCTGTTGCCATTACTTTTTCACTTGACTGATGAATTAACGATTGTAAATTTTTAGAAATTTCAGAAATGTTTTCGGTCTTATCGTAGGATTCAGATAAAATTTGATCGACCTCACTAAGCGACACTTTTGTACTTTCAGCTAGTTTTCTCACTTCTTCAGCAACAACCGCAAATCCACGTCCATGTTCGCCAGCGCGTGCTGCTTCAATAGAAGCATTCAATGCGAGTAGGTTCGTTTGATTTGCAATTTGTGTAATCATTTGTGCGATGGACGACACTTTTTTATTCAATGTGTGAAGTTGATTAACACTTTCTTGAATTGTATGCATCGTTTCTTGCAATTGTTCAGAGTTTTGCTCTGTTTCTTTTAATTGTTCTTGCTCTTTAATAGCAGCTTCACGTACTTCTTCCGCCAATGCGGAGTTATTACTCGAAAGTTCTTCAAGTTGACTTAGTACCGTCATCATATGAATTAAATCATTGTTAGTTTGATGTGTCATTTCACTTAATGAAACGGAGTTATCGCGTATTACACCCATCATTTCAGCTTGACGATTATTTTCTTGTTTTAATTCTTCTTGATGATGAATTTCATATGATTCTAAAACAATTTGCTGTTCAAAGTTTAAAATTTTAGAAACAGCTATTAACATTTTAAATTGTTCTTCAGATGGGTACAATGTTGTTTGCACCAAATTTGAAAAATAATTTAATAAGTCTTGGAAAGCACTCATATACCATTTTGGTTCTAAGCCAATGTGCGAGTGTACGGTAGCAATTCGATAACGCTTTTGTAAAAAATTCTCGTTAATAACACCATCAAACATTTCGATAATATGCTTTTTTAATGTTTGTTGTAAGCGTGTGATTGTACTATGATCACGGATGATTCTACCTAGCGAAGGTTCCTTTTCGAGATTGTCATAAAAGTTTGCTACAATATAATCGATATTGTCTTGTACGATAGGGCGCATAACGCGTAAAATAGCTAGGTCATCGACTGTCAGTTGAATCATTTGAATTTGTGTTTGAATCGAATGATTTAAATCTGAAGCGATAAGAACATATGGTATTTCTTTTGTCATATGATCCTCTAGTTGATGTGTGATTGATTTCCTTGTGAATTTTGGCATGAATCATCATCTCCTTTTGTGTAATAAAAGTATGTAAATAATTAAAAAGAAAGAAGTGCAAAATAAATGAAATTGATTGCTCTAGATCAAACGTATCCACAAGATTGGATTCGTGTTATTACGCATATTTGTAATTTATTCTTTGAGGATTCTAAAGTAACAACAAAGAATGAATCAGCAGATGTGCATGTATCGTTTATGTATGATATTTCGGAGGACTTCACAGTTTCTGCAACATCAACATTAGTAGTTGACGATAAACAGTTTGTAAGTGAATTTACCCAAACATATGAAGAGGATGCAGATAAACGTGGTGTTAATATCCGCTTGAAGCGAGCGGTTTCGCACGTTTTATTAGAAAACCTTGAAAAAATGACAAATATTTATCAGAAGTGGGGTATCCTTACAGGGGTGCGTCCGACCAAATTGTATCACAACTTTAGGAGAAATGGTCTATCTAAAGAGGAAATAAGAAACAAACTAGTGACAGAATTTAGATTATCAAATGAAAAAGTAGATTTGATGGAAAAAATTGTAGAAAGACAACTAGTGACAATCCCTGATTTAGATACAATTGGTAATGAGGTGAGTATCTATATTGGTATTCCATTTTGTCCAACAAAATGCGCCTATTGTACATTCCCTGCTTATGCAATTCAAAGTAACCGTAAAAAAGGTCGCGTAGCTACCTTTTTAGATGGTTTGCATATTGAGATTGAACGAATGGGGCAGTGGCTGACTGAAAATAATATGAAGATTACATCAGTCTATTGGGGCGGCGGGACACCGACTTCGATTGAAGCAGAAGAAATGGATGCGCTATATGAGACGATGTATCGTTCATTCCCAAATCCTGAAACAATTCGTGAAGTAACTGTTGAAGCAGGAAGACCAGATACGATTACCGAAGAGAAGTTAGCAGTACTGCGTAAATGGGGAATTGACCGTATTAGTGTAAATCCACAATCTTATACAGATGAAACATTAAAAGCGATTGGTCGCCATCATACTGTACAAGAAACGATTGATAAATTTTGGTTAGCTCGTAAAGAGGGAATGAATAATATCAATATGGATTTAATTATTGGATTACCAAATGAGGGAATGGAGGAGTTCGAACATTCTATTGAAGAAACAGCAAAAATGCAGCCAGAATCATTGACTGTTCATACACTCTCATTCAAACGTGCTTCCGAAATGACACATAATCGTGATCGTTACAAAGTAGCGGATCGTCAAACAGCTGAGAAGATGATGAATCGTGCAAAAGAATGGACAGCTGAAAATAATTATGTACCGTACTATTTGTATAGACAAAAAAATATCGTCGGCAACTTAGAAAATATCGGCTATTCTAAGCCTGGAGAGGAAAGTATATACAATATAGCCATTATGGAAGAGGTTCAAACCATCATTGGTCTCGGTTGCGGGGCTTCAAGCAAGTTTGTTCATGCTGATACAGGTAAGATTGAACAGTACCATAATCCAAAAGAGCCAGCTGCCTATATTATGACGTATGAAGATTCAATTAATAAGAAGATTGAACTTTTAAATGATATGTATGGCGTAAAAAGTAAATAGAATCGAAAAGAAGTGATAACAAATGTTATGGCTTCTTTTTAATTTTTGCTTTTTTTAATCTTTTTTCGATACGATGGAGATATTACAAAAAAGGGGGATGGATATGAGTCATTATTTAGTTGTACCCGATTCATTTAAAGGGACGTTAAGTTCACAAGAAGTCGCCAACTTAATTGAACAAGAGATTATAAAACAAAATCCACAACATGAAGTAAAAAGGATGATTATGTCAGATGGAGGAGAGGGCTTTTTAGAGGCGATGACTTCAGAGGAAGAACGATTTCACCATACTGTACTGAATCCAATAGCCGAGCCAATAGAAGTTATGTACGGCATAAAAGATGGAAAAATGATTATTGAGATGGCGCAGTGTGCAGGTTTAATGCTACTTTCAGTCGAGCAATTAAATCCTAAAATCACAACGACATATGGTGTTGGACAACTGATTCATTTAGCAATTGAAAAGGGGTTAAGCGAAATTGTGATTGGTATTGGTGGGAGTGCAACAAATGATGGAGGAACAGGTATGCTTGCCGCACTAGGTGCAAAGTTTTATAACGCGCAAGGTGAAAAGTTGGAAATTCCTAAGCTACATGACATTGATACAGTTGATACGCACCAGATGCATATACCCACAGAGCTTCATGTAACGATTGCTTCCGATGTAACCAACCCTTTATGTGGTGAACAAGGAGCAACGCATGTTTTTTCGGAGCAAAAAGGATTATCAAAAGAAGATTTCGAAGAATATGATACGTATATGAATCATGTGGGTCGCTTATATGAAAGTAAAACTAAAAAAAGTGTCATGAATGAACAAGGAGCAGGTGCAGCAGGAGGTATTGGGGCAGCGTTATTAGCTTTCTTCAATACAACAATGGTATCAGGTGCAGAGCTTGTATTGAAAGAACAGCAATTCGAGCAACATCTTCAACAGGCAGATTGGGTCATTACAGGAGAGGGAAAAACAGATCGTCAAACATTGGAAGGTAAAGCGCCTTTTCAAATTGCATATCAAACAAAGCTAAAAAATAAAAAGACGATGTTGATTTCTGGGAAAGTTGAAAATAAAGATATGCTCGCTATTTACTTTGACGAAATACATGAAATTATCACGAAAGAAATAACAATGGAAGAAGCTTTAAATAGACCGCAAAAATCACTTCAAAAGTGTTTACAGCAAATTTCTTTTCAATAGAATGTCATAACGTGGTGTTTAATCCAATATTTATTAAGGTATAAAGTGTTATGACTCAAATCGTAGTTTGAATCCTACGAAAAAGTGGGAGGGATCGCGCATGACAGAAGAAAGTTTGAAATCTTACTTAATCCAAATTCAACAACAAGATATTGAATGGAATGAAATAGATGTTAACAACGTTGTTCGAGAGATGTTTGATCATATACAAACAACCGATATTGAATTGAAAGAGAAGTTAATAGAACCCCTCTTGTCAGAGATGGTTCAATATCATCTAACAGAATCGGCCTTAGAAGCATTAGCCAAAAAATGTGTTGATGAAGAACATTTATATAAAGAAATCGGGGATACTGTCACACGTTATAAAATGACTCGTGCATTTTCGATGTATGTTATTAAAGAATTAGTAGAGAGAGATGTAAAAGATGTTTTTTTATCGCACGACACATTTGATTTGCTTAAAAGAGAAGTGATTCTCTACACTAATCTTGAACAAGATTATCGTTTTTATACGGAGGATATGGGATGGGTGAATAGTGTTCGTTTTAGTCTAGAAGCATTGTATGCAATTGTTCAAAATACACGTCTAGATCCAGCAGAATATACGCAGATTTTTCAAACAGTCATGAATAAAATTTTTACAGCACAGATAATCTATCAGTATGATGAAGAAGAAATAACAGTAGACTTTATTCAATTACTGTTAGAAAAAGGCTTTTCAGAGCAAAAAATCATTGATTTTTTAGAAAGAGTACCTGCATTTTTAGAAGGACAAAAAGAAAAGATGACACATATGAACTATTGGAATTTGTATAAAAATTGCAAGTCTCTTTTACGGAGTTTATATATTCGCCTCGATTTATGTGAAAACCAACCACTTTTGCTTGCTGAAGTGAAAAAGTGCTTATCTAAAATATCTTTTACTTTTTAAAAAAGACTTTATATTAAAAGTATATAGTCTTTTTTTATTTTTAGGATATTTTGAAGGCTTACTATATTGAAAAAACTAAAAAAACGTATAAAAAGAATAAAATGTGCTAAAAAAAGCATTTTTCTTAAAAATTGTGTGAGAAATCAATTATTTAAGAAAATACGAATTTTTAAAATATTCTTATAGTTTAAAAATAGATAAAAAGACACAAATTACACTAAAAAATCAATACTTTAACGAATTAGTGTACGAACTATTTTTTATCCATACAACATTAGTCTGAATAATTAAATATTTATAAATAATTATTTTATGGTATATTTATTATTTATTTGACGATTTTGAACTCTTTTTTCTAATAAAAATACAAGAGAAATTAGAATTGGATAAATAAGTATGTTAATTTAGAAAAGATATAATTGTGTGCAAGTTGAAAATATTCTTTCAACTTCTTTTTTTCTTAAAATTGTTTTGCTATAGTAATAACATGCTATTTGCGAATGGTTCTATTCTTTTTATTCACTTACTTTATACAAGTTAGTTATGCAACTTCTACATATCTATAGAGACGGATATTTTTTACATAAACGAAACGTAGATGAACGTAGTACATTTTTAACAGAAGTATAGAAAAAAGAGGGTAGTAAACATACGTGAATAATCAAAGATAATAATTTTGATTATCAAGTTGGTCGCATGGGGTGAATCGAGTGGCAATGATGCGAATACATTGTTCATTGTGTATAACAACTGCTGATCATGGTAATAACGCAAAGGTTTTATGGGGACATGGAATAGGGGCTATGTCTGTAAGTGAGTGACATAATGTAAGGTCAGTGCGTGTGGTGACAGATGAACACCATACTGGGGCTGCTTAGGAGTGTTAACTTCTGAACAGCCCATCTTTTAATTAAGAAATAAGGGGAGGCTATAACATGTTAAAGTATATTTTAAAACGTCTTGGATATATTTTAGTGGCATTATTCGTAATTGTAACAATTACATTCTTCTTAATGCGTATCGCACCGGGTAGCCCGTTTGCGAGTGAGAAGAGTTTACCACCTGAGATTGAAAAAGCAATGAATGCTGAATACGGCTTAGACAATCCGTGGTATATCCAATATAAAGATTATTTAATTTCAACAGCACAATTCGACTTCGGTCAATCAATGAAGTATAAGGATCGTTCAACAAACGATATGATCGCGGAAAGTTTCCCAGTATCTTTAACACTTGGAGTAGAAGCGATGTTACTTGCAGTAGGACTTGGTGTCTTAATCGGTGTTGTCACAGCACTCTATCATAATAAATTCCCAGATTACCTCGGTACGACAATTGCCGTACTCGGTATATCCGTCCCATCCTTTATCTTGGCAGGTCTTTTACAATATTTTGTCGGTTTAAAAGCAGGTTGGTTACCGATTAGTGGTTGGAATGGCTTTGCATATAGTATATTACCAGCCCTCTCAATTGCCATTACGCATATGGGCTTCATCGCAAAATTAACACGTTCTAGTATGTTAGAACAAAATCATTCTGAATATGTGAAAATGGCGCGTGCAAAAGGACTTGGTAAATGGACAACAGTATTCAAGCATACACTTCGTAATGCATTATTACCTGTTGTTACGTACTTAGGACCACTATTTGCAGGGGTTATCACTGGTAGTTTCATCGTGGAACAAATCTTTGCGATTCCAGGATTAGGTAAGTATTTCGTAACATCGATTACAAACCGTGACTACACAGTTATTATGGGTACGACAGTATTCTATTCAATCATCTTATTACTAGGTGTATTAATTGTTGATATTTTATACGGATTCATCGATCCACGTATCAAGCTGAAAGGAGCGAAAAAATCATGACACAACCAATTCCAAAAGAAAAATTCAAAATTGTCGGTGTAGATGAAAAGAAAAGTGAACGCTTAGCCGATAAGTCGGTATCGTTCTGGAAAGAAGTATGGATTCGCTTCTCTCATAATAAGCTTGCAGTAGTAGGGATGATTGTCATTGCAATTATTGCTTTAATGGCTATTTTTGCACCGATGTTATCACCTTATAAATATGATGAAATTCTTGGTCGCTTTAATGAAGCGCCTAGCGCAAAAAACTGGTTTGGTACAGATGACTTAGGTCGTGATGTATTTACACGTATTTGGTACGGAGCACGTATTTCATTATTTATCGGTCTGGCAGCAGCAGTAATCGATTTAATTATCGGTGTTGCATGGGGCTCAATCGCTGGTCTTGTAGGCGGTAAAGTCGATGATATTATGATGCGTATTGCAGATGTACTAACAGCAGTACCTTATCTATTAGTTGTTATTATCTTACTTGTTGTTTTACAACCAGGTTTACTACCAATGATTATCGCACTGTCGATTACAGGTTGGGTAAACATGGCGCGTATCGTACGTGGTGAAGTATTATCTATTAAAAATCAAGAGTATGTTCTTGCTGCCCGCACACTTGGCGCAAGTACAGGACATTTAATTATGCGTCACTTAGTACCAAATGCACTTGGTGCGATTATCGTAACGATGACATTAACAATTCCAAATGCCATCTTCACAGAGTCATTCTTGAGTTATATCGGTTTAGGTGTACCACAACCACAAGCAAGTTGGGGAACAATGGCATCAGACGGGAACAATGCGATTGATACAGCACCTTGGCGTTTAATCTTCCCAGCAATTTTCATTTCATTAACAATCTTTGCATTCAATGCAGTCGGTGACGGTTTGCGTGATGCACTCGATCCAAAACTACGTAAATAGGAGGTGTGGAAAATGGCTGAAACCATTTTAGAAGTTAAAAATTTAAAAATAAATTTCAAAACGTATGCAGGTCTTGTACATGCCGTACGTGGTGTAAACTTCGATTTGAAACAAGGTGAGACACTTGCCATTGTAGGTGAGTCAGGTTCAGGGAAATCTGTAACGAGTAATGCATTGATGAAACTGATTCCACAACCACCAGGCATCTATGCAGATGGTCAAATTTTGTTTGAAGGTCGTGATTTAATTCCACTGACTGAAAAACAAATGTCAAAAATTCGCGGAAATGACATTGCAATGATTTTCCAAGATCCAATGACAGCACTAAACCCAACGATGAAAGTTGGAAAGCAGATTACAGAAGTTATTCTGAAACATAATAAAAATACGTCGCGTGCAGAAGCAAAAAAACGTGCGATTGAATTATTAGATGAAGTCGGGATTCCTTATCCAGAACAGCGCTTCTCGCAATATCCACATGAATTTTCTGGTGGCATGCGTCAGCGTGTGGTAATCGCCATTGCATTAGCAGCAGAACCAAAACTACTTATTGCAGATGAACCAACAACAGCACTAGACGTAACAATTCAAGCGCAAATTATTGAATTAATGAAGAAAATTCAAAAAGAGCGTAATACATCAATCATCTTCATCACGCATGATTTAGGTGTTGTAGCGAATGTAGCTGATCGTGTAGCAGTTATGTACGCTGGACAAATTGTAGAATATGGTACAGTGAATGAAATTTTCTATAATCCTAAACATCCTTATACATGGGGATTACTTGGTTCGATGCCTGATTTAGATAATAATGCAGATGAGTTATTACGTACGATTCCAGGCTCACCACCAGACTTAACAAATCCACCAAAAGGTGATGCATTTGCAGCACGAAATGAGTTTGCGATGCAAATTGATTATGAAGAAGAGCCACCAATGTTCCAAGTATCACCAACACACTTCGCGAAAACATGGTTACTACATCCAGATGCGCCAAAAGTAGAATTACCTGAAGCTGTTGCAAAACGCATTAAAGGTTATTTAGGTGAGGAGGTCGAGCAATATGTCTGAGAAAATTTTAGAGGTTAAAAATTTACAACAACATTTTGGTTCGATTAGAGCAGTCGATGGAATTAGTTTCGATGTTTATAAAGGTGAAACACTTGGTCTTGTAGGTGAATCAGGTTGTGGAAAATCAACAACAGGTCGTTCGATTATCCGTCTATATGACATTACAGGTGGAGAAATTATCTTCAAAGGTCAAAATATTCATGGTAAAAAATCGAAAAAAGAATTACAACAATTCAATAAAGAAATGCAAATGATTTTCCAAGATCCTTATGCATCATTAAATCCACGTATGACAGCAGGCGAGATTATCGCAGAGGGTTTTGATATCCATGGCATGCACAAAGATAAAAAGAAGCGTAAAGAAGTTATTGGAGAATTACTAGAGGCAGTAGGTTTAAATCGCGAACATGCGGGGCGTTATGCACATGAATTCTCAGGCGGTCAACGTCAACGTATCGGTATTGCACGCGCATTAAGCTTAGACCCTAGCTTTATTATTGCAGATGAACCAATTTCTGCATTAGACGTTTCAATTCAAGCACAGGTGGTAAACTTATTAAAGCAATTACAAAAAGAGCGTGATTTAACATATTTATTTATCGCGCATGATCTATCAATGGTGAAATACATCAGTGATCGTATCGCTGTAATGCGCCGTGGTAAAATTGTTGAACTAGGTACAGCAGAAGATATTTACTATCATCCTGTACATCCATATACAAAGTCATTATTATCAGCTATTCCATTGCCAGATCCAAAAACAGAAGCGACACGTGTACGAATTCCTTATGAACATGAGGAAGTAGGCGAAGGTGGAAAAACACATGAAGTATTCCCAGGTCATTTTGTTTATGGAACAGAAGAGCAATTAAAGAGATGGCGTCCATAAATATAACAATATAATAGTAAGAAGTCGCTTTTAAAAAAAAGTGACTTCTTCACTATATATTCTCATTATTACAATATAAATGAGAAGTTTTGTTGTGCGAAACATTAGAATGTGAAAATAAATTACCAACATACTTTTTTAATTAACTAGTTAATAGATAACTTAAAAATGGTATATAATGGATTTTATTTTCGTTTCATTGAATCAATTATCTAATGTGATGAAGTACTTTATTACTTTTGAGGATAAAAGCGCATTCAAAATAATGGTGTTTTTTTGTTTTTAACTCGGTCATAGATGTTAGAAAAAATAGAAACTTACAATTATTTTAATTTTTTTGAAAAATTAAAAGATAATGTTTTTAATTTTCTATACATTTTGATATTATATTAATAGCTATACAAGGTAGCTATTTTTCTACTTGGAAGAATAATTTCAATAAAGGGGGCTTCATTTATGAAGAAAAAGTCACTACTGCTTGTATTATTATCAGCAGTAATGCTAGTCCTTGCAGCTTGCGGCTTTGGCGGTAAAGACAAAGATGAAAGCGGCGGCAAAGACTCAGACAACGGTAAGGATTCAAATGAACAACTAAACTTAGTTATTCCATCTGAACCACCAAGCTTAAATCCACAAAAAGCAACAGACAGTACATCAGGCGCAATTTTACGTTCAGTATTCGAAGGTTTAACTCGCGTTGATAAAGACGGTAATGTGCAACCAGCAGCTGCTGAGAAAATTGATGTAAGCGATGACAAATTAACTTACACATTCACATTACGTGATTCAAAATGGTCAAATGGTGACACTGTAACAGCAGGCGATTTCAAATACGCTTGGATGTATGCATTAGATCCAAAGAACGCTTCTGAGTATGCGTCAATCCTATACCCAATCAAAGGTGCTCAAGCATTCAACGAAGGTAAAGGTAAAGATTCTGATGTTGGTATCACTGTAAAAGATGATAAAACATTAGTAGTTAAGTTAGAAAATCCAACTCCTTACTTCACTGAAATTACTGCATTCTACACTGCAATGCCAGTAAATGAAAAAGAAGCTAAGAAAAATGCAAAATGGTCAGCTGAAGGCGGTAAAGGTTACGTATCAAACGGACCATTCACTTTATCTGATTGGAAACATTCAGACTCAATTACTCTTAAAAAGAACGACACGTACTGGGATAAAGAAAACGTATCTCTAAGTACTGTAGATATTAAAATGGTTGAATCAGAAGCAACTGCTAACCGTATGTTCAAGAGCGGTGACATTGATTTCCTAGGTTCTCCATTCCAAACAGTTCCACTTGATGCAATCGATGGTTACAAAAAAGATAAATCACTTAAAATTGAAGACTATGCTGCTATTTACGAGTATAAATTCAATACAAAAGGTAAATTCACTAAGAACGAAAACATCCGTAAAGCTTTAACATTATCAATTGACCGTCAAGGTTTAATCGATAACGTTGTAAAAGGTGAGCAAACACCAGCTTTAGGTATGGTTCCAAAAGCAATCAAAGGCTTTGAAACAGATCGCGGTTACATCAAAGATAACGATGTAGAAGGCGCTAAAAAAGCTCTTGCTGAAGGTATGAAAGAATTAGGTATTAAAGATGCAAAAGATATCACAATCGGTATCTCAATCAACACTTCTGAAGCACATGCTGCAATCGCACAGTACATTCAAGAAGGATGGACTAAAAACTTAGGTATCAACGTTAAAATTGATAATGCTGAGTGGCAAGTATATCTAGATAAGATTTCTTCATTAGATTATGATGTAGGTCGTCTAGGTTGGATTGCTGATTACAACGATCCTTACACATTCTTAGAGCGTTATGACACTGCTAAGAACGGTAACAACGACACTGGTTGGGAAAACAAAGAATACAAATCTCTAATGACGCAAGCTACGAAAGAAACTGACGAAGCGAAACGCGAAGAGCTTATGAAAAAAGCTGAGAAAATTCTTATGACTGAATTCCCAGTAGCACCAATCTACTATTACACAAACCTTTGGGTTGAAAAAGATTACGTTAAAGACATGGCGCCTAACCGCCTTGGTGAAATCAGCTTAAAAGATGTTAAAATTGAAAAATAATAAGTGAACCTCACTTATTAGGCTTCACACAAGAGGGCTACTCTTAGTCGAGGATTCGATTAAGCGTAGCCTCTTGTTTTATTCAAAAATAGAAGGAGGTAGAAAGATGCTTCAATATATTTTGAAAAGGTTTGCTTATATTCTTGTTGCACTATTTGTTATTGTAACAATCACATTCTTCCTAATGCGTATCGCGCCTGGTAGTCCCTTCGCAAGCGAAAAAAGTTTGCCACCTGAAATTGAAAAAGCAATGAATGAAGAATATGGACTCAATAACCCCTGGTACATTCAATACAAAGATTACCTCATCTCCACTGCACAATTTGATTTTGGTCAATCCATGAAATACAAAGACCGCTCCACAAATGATATGATTGCAGAAAGTTTCCCAGTATCACTCACACTCGGCGTTGAAGCCATGCTACTTGCAGTTGGTTTAGGCGTATTAATCGGTGTCGTCACCGCCCTCTATCACAATAAATTCCCAGACTATTTAGGTACGACCATTGCTGTACTCGGTATATCCGTCCCGTCATTTATTCTTGCAGGACTTTTACAATATTTTATTGGACTCAAAGCAGGCTGGCTACCTATCAGCGGATGGAATGGCTTTGCGTACAGTATATTACCCGCCCTCTCCATTGCGATTACCCATATGGGCTTCATCGCAAAATTAACACGTTCCAGCATGTTAGAACAAAACAGTTCTGAGTATGTTAAAATGGCTCGCGCCAAAGGTATTGGAAAGTGGACAACCGTCTTCAAACATACCCTCCGTAATGCACTTCTCCCAGTTGTCACATATTTAGGACCTCTTTTTGCCGGAGTTATTACAGGCAGTTTTATCGTGGAACAGATTTTTGCAATTCCTGGACTCGGTAAATATTTCGTTACCTCAATTACAAACCGTGATTATACAGTCATCATGGGTACAACTGTTTTCTATTCGATTATTTTACTCCTAGGTGTTCTCATCGTTGATATTTTATACGGATTCATTGATCCTCGTATCAAGTTGAAAGGAGCGAAAAAATCATGACGCAACTAATCCCACCAGAAAAATTTAAAATCGTCGGTGTCGACGAACGTAAAAATGAACAATTAGCTGATAAATCCATTTCCTTTTGGAAAGAAGTATGGATTCGCTTTTCTCATAATAAATTGGCTGTAATTGGGGTAATTATAATTATCTTGATTGCACTCATGGCGATTTTTGCACCCATGCTATCTCCTTATAAATATGACCAAATTTTAGGGAAGTTTAATGAACCACCAAGCTCAAAAAACTGGTTTGGAACAGATGATTTAGGACGTGACGTATTTACACGTATTTGGTACGGAGCACGTATTTCATTATTTATTGGTTTAGCCGCTGCAGTCATTGACTTAATTATCGGTGTCGCTTGGGGTGCAATTTCAGGACTTGTAGGTGGTCGAGTAGATGATATTATGATGCGTATTGCAGACGTTTTAACAGCTGTTCCGTATTTATTAGTTGTCATTATCTTACTTGTTGTACTACAACCGGGTTTGTTACCAATGATTATCGCTCTCTCCATTACAGGTTGGGTGAATATGGCGCGAATTGTGCGTGGAGAAGTACTCTCCATTAAAAATCAGGAGTATGTACTCGCGGCGAGAACACTTGGCGCAAGTATAGGACATCTCATTATGCGACATCTTATTCCAAATGCTCTCGGTGCGATTATCGTAACAATGACATTAACAATCCCAAATGCTATTTTTACAGAGTCATTTTTAAGCTATATCGGTCTAGGTGTACCACAACCACAAGCAAGTTGGGGAACGATGGCATCAGATGGTAATAATGCGATTGATACAGCGCCTTGGAGACTGATTTTCCCAGCAATTTTTATTTCACTAACGATTTTTGCTTTTAATGCCATTGGTGATGGACTGCGTGATGCACTCGATCCAAAACTACGTAAATAAGGGAGTGTTTTATATGGATGAAATCATTTTAGAAGTCAAAAATTTGAAGATTAACTTTAAGACGAATGCAGGTACAGTACAAGCTGTACGTGGTGTGAACTTTACAATTGCAAAAGGTAAAACGTTAGCAATTGTAGGTGAGTCAGGTTCTGGGAAGTCTGTAACGAGTAATGCTTTAATGAAGCTCATTCCGCAACCTCCAGGTATTTATGCAGAAGGAGAAATCCTCTTTGATGGTCGTGACTTAGTCAAGTTAACTGAAAAAGAGATGACGAAAATACGCGGCAATGAAATGGCGATGATTTTCCAGGACCCTATGACTGCTTTAAATCCAACGATGAAAGTTGGAAAACAGATCATGGAAGTGATTTTAAAACATAAAAAGAACTTCTCAAAAGAGGGTGCTAAAAAGCGCGCGATTGAATTACTTGATGAAGTAGGAATTCCATATCCTGAAAAGCGTTTTTCTCAATATCCTCATGAATTTTCAGGCGGTATGCGTCAACGTGTTGTAATTGCGATTGCACTTGCAGCAGATCCAAAACTTTTGATTGCAGATGAGCCAACAACAGCGCTTGATGTAACGATTCAAGCACAAATTATTGAATTGATGAAAGAAATTCAGCGTAATAGTAATACGTCCATTATCTTCATTACACATGATTTAGGTGTTGTGGCGAATGTGGCAGATTATGTGGCAGTGATGTATGCAGGGCAAATTGTTGAGTATGGTACAGCGAATGAAATCTTCTATAACCCACGTCATCCATATACATGGGGATTACTCGGTTCAATGCCTGATTTAGATAATAAATCAGATGAGTTATTACGTACGATTCCAGGTTCACCACCAGATTTGATTAATCCACCAAAAGGTGATGCCTTTGCAGCACGTAATGAGTTTGCGATGGCAATTGATTATGAAAAAGATTCGCCAATGTTTGAAGTAACGCCAACTCATTTTGCGAAAACATGGCTTCTTCATCCTGATGCACCGAATGTTCCGATTCCAGAAGAAGTACAAAAACGAATTGATGGATACTTGCAGAAGGGAGAACAGTAGATGGCGAATAAAATTCTAGAGGTACGCAATTTAAAACAATATTTCGGCACAGTTAAAGCAGTCGATGATATTAGTTTTGAAGTGTATGAAGGAGAGACGCTAGGATTAGTTGGTGAATCGGGTTCTGGAAAATCGACAACAGGGCGCTCGATTATTCGTCTATATGATATTACAGGTGGCGAAGTACGATTTCGCGATGAGAATGTACATGGGCGAAAAAATCGACAATCACAGATGGCGTTTAATAAAGAGATGCAAATGATTTTCCAAGATCCGTATGCATCACTCAATCCACGTATGACAGCCGGCGAGATTATCGCAGAAGGTTTTGATATTCATGGTATGCATAAAGATAAAAAGAAGCGTAAAGAAGTTATTGGTCAATTACTCGAAGCAGTAGGTTTGAATCGTGAGCATGCAGGGCGTTATGCACATGAATTCTCAGGTGGTCAGCGCCAGCGTATTGGGATCGCACGCGCACTCAGTTTAGATCCGAGCTTTATTATCGCAGATGAACCCATCTCAGCACTTGATGTATCGATTCAAGCACAAGTCGTGAACCTCTTAAAAAAATTACAAAAAGAACGCAATTTAACCTTTTTATTTATTGCACATGATTTATCAATGGTGAAATATATTAGCGATCGAATCGCTGTCATGCATCATGGAAAGATTGTTGAACTTGGCGATGCCGATGCCATTTACAATCATCCGATCCATCCCTATACAAAATCTTTACTGTCAGCAATCCCATTACCAGATCCAATATCCGAAGCAAAAAGAATAAGAATTCCTTATATACAAGAAGGGATAAGTGCTGCTCAAACGACGCATGAAGTTTACCCAGGTCACTACGTATTTGGAACGGACGAACAAATCCAAGTGTGGAAAACCGAAACAGAAAAAGGACATATTATTGATTATTAATGCCTAAACGAACGAAAACGTTATTCATTAGTTTGAATGTTACGTTTTTCGTTCGTTTTTTTAATTTTATTCATAAAAATCTATTGTAATTTTCTGAATTCATGTCGTTTGTATTGTAAAATATAGTACAATAAAGAGAGAAAAATGAATGATATAGGGGCGTTAATATGACGATTACAACAGTTATTTTTGATTTAGATGATACGCTATTATGGGACCAAAAAAGTATAGCGGAAGCTTTTCGTTTAACATGTGAAGAAGCAGCAAAACATGTGGATGGAGAAGTGAATGTTCAGGAGTTAGAGGCGGCTGTTCGTGCGGCAGCGAGAAAATTATACACAAGTTATGAAGTCTACGATTACACACAAATGATTGGTATTAATCCTTTCGAAGGCATGTGGGGGACATTCGACGATCCAACACCTTCATTCCAAAAGATGAAAACAATTGTACCCCAATATCGTAAAGATGCTTGGACACAAGGATTAAAAGCATATGGTATTGAAGATGAGCAGCTTGGTGAGATGTTAGGTGAATATTTTATTGAAGCGCGTAAAAGAAGTCCTTTTGTATATGAGGAAACGTTTGAAGTATTAGAGCAATTAAAAGGCAAATACCAATTAGTATTATTAACAAATGGTGCGCCAAGTCTACAAAATACAAAATTAGAAATCACACCTGAGTTAGTTCCATATTTTGATCATATTATTATTTCAGGTGATTTTGGTAAAGGAAAGCCAGATGCTTCTATTTTTGAATATGTATTAGAAAAAGCCGATATTTCAGCAAAAGAAGGAATTATGGTTGGCGATAATTTAATGACTGATATTTTAGGTTCATCACGTATCGGTATGAAGAATGTATGGATTAATCGCGAACATAAAGCACCTTCTGATACGGTTATTCCTACATATGAAATTCAGAACTTGCGCGAATTAAAAGCAATTATTGAAGCTTAATAGAAACTTTCTTTTTTGTGTCACGTTCTATAATGACATGAGGAGGAATTGGAAGAAATATGAATCGAAGTCGTAAAAAGAAACGTATTGTCTTTGTGTCGTTGTTACTTACAATTGCAGTATGTCTATATAAAATGAAACAATAAAAGATGGGGATTACGCTTATGTGTAATCCTCTTTATGATGGCAAAAAAAGAGGAGGCGCGTTATTGCGTCTCCTCTCATTACCTTTGTGAAAATGATTTATAGTGTAATTGCTTTTACTTCGAAAATATTTTTTTGTTGTTTTAAGAAGTCAACATATTCAACTACGTGGTCAACTGAAAGTACCATGATGGCATCCCCACCTTCAATTGCACGTCCAACTTGCATCGTTGCGATATTAATATTTTGATCTGCAAGTAGTGTACCAACTAAACCGATTGCACCTGGTTTATCTGTATGTTTAATGAATAAGATATGTCCTTCTGGATTAATATCTACATTATAGTCATCAATTTGTACAATACGTGCGCCAAGTCCAGCAAGTAGCGTACCCTTTACTTTATGTGTTGTATTGTTTGTTACTAACTCAACTGTAATTGAGTTTAAGAATGCTTTTGCACGTGTTGATTTATGCTCGTTAATTTTAATATCATTACGATCCGCTAGGTAACGTGCGTTTACGTTATTTACGTGATTACCTAAGTTACGCGTTAAAATTCCTTTTACTGTATTATTCGTTAATGGACGAACATCGAAGTTTGCTAAATCACCAGAGTAATAGATATTGACTTCGTTAATTGGTTCGTCTGTTAAATGAGAAACTAATTTACCAATTTTATCGCCTAGTTCGAAGAATGGTTCTACTTTTGCGACCATATCTTTAGGAACAGATGGCATGTTCACAGGATTTAAAACTGTACCATGTTTGAAGTAACTTAAAATATCGTTACTTACATCTACTGCAACTGACTCTTGTGCTTCAATTGTAGAAGCACCTAAGTGAGGTGTTGCAATGACTTGTGGCAAGTCTAATAATTTGTTTCCTACGAAAGGTTCTTCTTCCATTACGTCAAGTGCTGCGCCAGCTACTTTACCAGACTCGATTGCTGCATAAAGAGCTTCTTCATCAATGATTCCACCGCGTGCACAGTTGATGATACGTACGCCATCTTTCATAATATTAAAAATATTTTCGTTAATCATATGACGTGTAGAATCAAGTAATGGTGTGTGGACTGTGATGAAGTCAGCCACTTTTGCGACATCTTCTACAGAACCGTAATCAACACCCGCTTTTTCTGCCTTTTCAGCTGTTAAGAATGGGTCATAAGCGATGACGTTCATACGATTACCTTTTGCGCGATGAGCCACTTCTTGACCAATACGACCAAAACCGACAACACCAAGTGTTTTATTCTTTAATTCAACACCAACGAATTTTTTACGATCCCAGCGACCTTCCATTAAAGATTGGTAAGCATGTGGAATATGACGAGCTAGTGCCATAATCATTGCTGTTGTATGTTCAGCAGCAGAGTTTGTATTACCGTCTGGAGCGTTGACAACGATAATCCCCTTTTCTGTTGCAGCTTCTAAGTCGATATTATCAACACCAACACCAGCACGACCAATTAATTTTAAATTGTCAGCAGCTTCAATAATTTCGCGCGTTACTTTCGTTTGAGAACGAACAAGTAGTACGTCGAAGTCTTTGATGATTGCTTTTAGTTCTTCAGGTGCTAAACCTGTATTACTAACGATATTTAAATCTAATTCTTGTTCTTGGCGAAGAGGGTAAATCCCATCTTCGCTTAGTGGATCGCTAATTAAAATATTAATTGCCATGATTATTTCGCTCCTTCTAATTCACGTTGTTGTGTTTGTTCAAGATATACCTGCTGTGCAGCAGCTACACCAGCACCTAATTGAATTTTCTTGCCTACTTTTACTAATGCAATTTCCATTGCAGCTAAATATTGAAGTACGTCCGTTGGTGCGCAGTAACCCATGTGACCAACGCGGAAGATTTTACCCTTTAAGTCAGCTTGTCCACCAGCAACTGTTAGATTGAAGCTTCCTTTGATTTCTTTACGGAATGCTTCTGCATCGAAGTCAATTGGTTTTAAAGATGTTACAGTTGGAGAACCATCTTCATCTTTTGTGAATAGTGGAACATCTAGTGCTTTGAAAGCAGCACGTGTCATATCGCGCATTAAGCGGTGACGTGCATATACATTTTCAAGACCTTCTGTTTCTAAATTTTCAAGAACTTGCTCTAAGCCGAATAGTAGAGATAGAGCAGGTGTAAATGGTGTCGTATCTTTTGCTAAGTTATCGCGGTATTTTGTTAAGTCTAAGTAGAAACCGCGTTTTGGATTTGATTCGATCACTTTCCAAGCGCGTTCGCTTGCAGCTACAAAGCCAAGACCAGCTGGTAACATTAATGCTTTTTGAGCACCTGTTACAACAATATCTAATCCCCATTCATCCATCTTCGTTTCAACACCCGCCATACAAGATACACCATCAATGATGACAAGTGCTTCAGATACTTCATGTACCGCTTGTGCTAAACGACCAACAGGATTTAAGACACCTGTAGATGTTTCACAGTAAGTAGAGAATACGGCTTTAATTTCTGGGTTTGCTTGAACATGTGCTTTTACAGCCTCTGGGTCAAGTGCTGTACCCCATTCAACGTGGAACTCCTCTACATCGATTTGGTATGCTTCACAAATTTTTGTGAAACGGTTTCCGAATACACCAGTTGCAACGACAAGTACCTTGTCACCTGGATGTACAACATTGACGATTGCAGCTTCTAAACAAGAAGTGCCACTACCTGTTAACATCATGACATCTTGCTCTGTTCCGAATACTTTTTTCAGTTTTGGCTTAATATTTTGAATCATCTGACTAGTTTCGTTACCACGGTGCCCGATCATCGGTTTTGTCATCGCTCTTTCTACACTCGGTGGGATTGGTGTTGGTCCTGGAATACGTAATAATTGATAATCTGTTAACATAATGAAATTTCCCCTTTCGTTTTTGAAAAAATAAAAAGCCTTCCATCCCTGCAAAAAAATTGCAAGGGACGAAAGGCTAAATGTATACATTTAGTAACGCGGTACCACCCTAATTTACTGTCCATACAAAGAGGACAGTCTTATCTATATGCGTAACGTGCATGTGCCGGGTAAACCTACTTTTGGATGTTCAGAATACCTATTCAGAAGTGGAACTTATGTATGAAATCGCTGATTTGCACCGACCATCAGCTCGCTGTGGGATTTTCAAAAATCATAAGCATGTCTTCGTCATCATATTTGTGCGTGATTTGAATTTAAATCTATATTAAAGCTAATGTTAAGGAATGTCAACGGTAATTTTGAAAATTATTAAAAATAACCTTTTTTAAGACCTTTAAAAAGAATTAAAACGAACATTTTTGATTATTAATCATTTAAATGTTCGTTCTTTCAGAGAGGACAATGAAAGCTTTGAAATTGTATCAGAGAGTAAAAGTAAAACGCTTACAATATTGAAGGTGTAAGGTTTAGGGGTTTCCGTAAACATTAAAAGTTCTTATCCATTAGTGTAGTAAAGTGTTAAAATACGTTTTTTTTATTCGTATAAATGTTCGTAACAAAAAGAAATGAAGGACTTTTCAGATTTTTCACGAATATTAATTATGAATGACCATTCATAATATAAGGGGTGTCCATATGACAGAAAAAACAATTCTTTTTGAACAGGTAGGGCGTGTTGCAACGATTACATTGAATCGACCAACGTCGATGAATGCAATTAATTTAGAAATGATGAAAGAATTAGGTGATTGTTTTGAGGAGCTTCATCATCAACATGAAATTCAAGTCGTTATTTTAAAGGGACAGGGAAAGGCCTTTTCATCAGGTGGAGATATTAAAGGAATGATTCAAGGTGATTTAGATTTGGAAGAAGCTATGACGCTTGTAGCGCGTTATACGCGTTTATTATATACATTACCGAAGATTGTCATTGCTCAAGTCCACGGGGCAGCAGCAGGGCTTGGATTGAGTACGACGCTCGCAGCAGATTATGTCATCGCTGAAGAAACAGCTAAAATTGCGATGAACTTCATTGGTATTGGGTTAATTCCAGATGGTGGTGGGCATTTCTTCATGCAGGAGCGTTTGGGAAATGTGAAAGCAAAGCAAGCTATTTGGGCAGGAGAAGTTATGAGCGGTACAAAAGCACAGAAAATTGGTCTTGTGGATGAAATTGTAGCAGAGGGTGCTGTGGATGAATTTGTACAATCTATGGTGCAACGTTTTTCACATGCGCCACTAAAAGCGATGATTGAGACGAAAAAGATTCTAAACGAACGTCGCTTACCAGAGCTCGAATCGATTTTGTTAAAAGAGACAGAAGGTCAGAAGAAAATGCGAGATACAAAAGATCATATGGAAGGTATTCGCGCATTTGTAGAGAAGCGTAAACCAAACTTTAACGGGGAATAGAAAAGAATAGGAATACCACACATATTCGTGGTTTCCTATTCTTTATTTTTACGAATGGAAAAGAATGAGTTTTCCTTTTGAATTGACTAAGCGATGTGTAGCTTCACTTAATTCAAGTGAGGCGATTTTTTCAGCACCTGCTGTTTTAGCTTCATGATCGTTTTCGAATTCCCAATCTTCATCTAAAATGACTTCCCCAGTTGGTTGAAAAGCAGTAAAGCGAAATTTCATTATAAAGCACCCCTTTATAAAATAATGAATACTTATTCATTATAATATGAAATACGAAAAACTTTCTAGGGATAACTACGCTTTTCAGGGAATAGATAAAAAAAGTATGCACTATGCTGAAATCGAATGGATTTAAAATACTTTCTTTTTTACCAAAGTGGTACAATAAATGTTATGTAAGTATCATATTGAAGCGTTTTTTTAAATACTTCAGAGGAAAGGAGATTGATTAAGAGATGGAAGGAATTGCAACATTACGTGTTGGCGAAGCCGTCAACCAATATTTATTAATCAAACAAGCAACGAAGGGTGTTACAACAATGGGAAAACCATTTATGACCCTTATTTTGCAAGATAAGAGTGGCAGTATTGAATCGAAATTATGGGATGCAGGTGATGAACAAGTTCAAATGTATCCAGCAGGTGGCATTGTGCATATTAGTGGAGAAATTCAAGATTACAGAGGAAAGTTACAGTTACGTATTAAACAAATACGACCTGTAAAAGAAGGCGAACCAATTCAGGTGTCGGACCTTGTTCAATCTTCTGATACACCAAAAGAACAATTGTATGAGGAGTTACAATCTTATTTATTCGATATTCACAATCCAGCGATTAACCGTATTACAAGACAATTAGTGAAAAAGCATGAGATTGCGTTTATGACATATCCAGCTGCGACAAAGAATCATCACGACTATGCATCGGGGTTAATTGATCACGTAACGTCAATGTTACGTCTAGGAAAGGCAATTGCAGATTTATACCCAACAATTAATCGAGATTTATTATATGCAGGGATTATTTTACATGATATCGGTAAAGTAGTAGAGCTATCAGGACCTGTTTCAACTGTTTATACAGTGAAGGGGAATTTACTGGGACATATTACAATTATGGTGTCTGAAATTGAAGTGATTGCAGAGGAACTTGGGATTGAAGGTGAGGAAGTCATGCTACTTCAACATATGGTGTTATCGCATCATGGTAAAGAAGAGTGGGGTAGCCCTAAAAAGCCAATGATTCAAGAAGCGGAGATTTTACACTACATTGATAATATTGATGCGAAGATGAATATGTTAAAACGCGCATTATCAAAAACAGAAGCAGGGGAATTTACAGAGCGTCTGTTTGCTCTTGATAATCGTGCTTTCTACAAACCAACAATTGAATAAACAAAAAAAGCATGAGGAGAATCATAATTCTCCATCATGCTTTTTCTTTATTTATTTAGAAGAACCTAAGAATGAAGATAGAGCGTCTTTTAAATCTTTATCTTTGATTTTAATATCAGCATCTTTCATTAACTTAGCAATTTTTTCTTGTAGTTTTGTAGAGTTTGGATCTTCAGCTTTTGCTTTCTTAAGAGCAAGTGTTTGTTTGATTGCATCTTTTTCATCATCAAATGATTTACTTACTTCTTTCACACGTGTATCTTCTAATTTAATGATGTGGTAACCGTAGCTTGATTTTACTGGCTCAGAAATTTCACCTTTTTTCATTACATAAGCAGCATCAGTGAATTCTTGTACCATTTGATCTGGACCGAACCAACCAAGTTCGCCGCCTTTAGATGCTGTACCTTGGTCTGTTGAATTTTTCTTTGCAAGTTCAGCAAATTTCTTTGGATCTTTTTTCAATTCAGCTTCGATTTTCTTCGCTTCTTTTTCATCAGCTACTAAGATATGGCTCGCTTTTAATTCTTTCTTTGTGCGGTCATAGTATTCTTTCGCTTCTTTATCAGAGATTTTGATGCCGTCTGTTTGTGCTTTCTCTTGTAGAAGGTTCAGTTTAAGATAGCGTTTGAATGTATCTTCTGTCATACCTTGAGACGCTAAGTAAGTTTTTAAATCTTGGCCTTGTGCTTCGATTTGTTCTTTTTGTTCTTTGTAACGTGCGTCTACTTCTTTGTCAGATACTTTGTATTTGTTTTCAAGTACTTTTTCAATCATGATTAATTGAAGTGCTTGATCGCCCGCAGTTTCTTTTAGTTCTTTATAAAGTTGTTCTTGTGTTACATCGCCAACTTTAGAAGTGACTACCTTCTCGTCACCTGAATTACCACAAGCAGCCAAACCTAGTACTGAAGCCGCAAGTGTTAATGTTAATACTGTCTTTTTCATTATTAAATTCTCTCCCAACCTAATATCTCTTTAAGCCTAATAAACCATTGCTTTTGTAACTATACCATAGAACGATTAAAAAATAAAAAGGTTGCCTATACAACGATATGAAAAAAATACATATTTTACTATATTGTTTTTAAAAAGAATATTTATCTGCTTTTTACCCTAAAAATATGCAAATAAAAACAGAACCAGCGACGTTCGCTGCTCCTGTTTATAATCTAAGTATAAAATATACGTTTTAAGATAGAAGTGAGGCTTAAATTGAATAGTAGGTCTTTAAATATAAAGAAACTAATAAAATCGTGATTAAGATATTGATTGTTCTGTATACCTTTGGTTGTTTTTCTTCTGGAATTTCTTTTCTGGCGCATAGAGCATATGTCATGCGATTAATCTGGAATAAGTAAAAAACCGCAAATAAAATGACAATTATAATCAAGACCGTTCCCCCTTCCTATCATACACTTCAAGCATATCAAATGAACTGTTATGCTGACAAGTTTGTTCGCGTATTTGTATAAGGAACTAATATTTCAAAACCTTTATCTGTTTCTTCGACCAATGCTTTTTTAGGTGTCTTTAATAAATGTTTCGCATATAACAAGTCAATAAGACAAAGTCCACTATGATAAGCGAGTAGAATCGTAAAGTAGTGGCGGAAACTTGGTAATGTGATAGCACCTATAATAAAGATCGAGTTAATAATAATAAAAGGCATTATAAGTGAAATCAAATAGCGTGATTTCATAATTGGTTCATGAATTCTCATATTTAAAAGGGGAATAATCCCGAATTTTCTCTCGACTGAAAAGCGTAGTCGATTGCGATAACGTGCAATCGGCATAAAATGTAATAATTTATGCAAAGGGTATGTCAATAATAAAACGAGTAAAAACCATGAAAATCGTTGATCAGACATAGGACCGTGACGAAAGACATTAATTGAAATATAGAAAAACGAAAAAACAATAAAAACGAAAATCATCGAAAATAGAAAAATACGATCATGTCCGTATTGTTTTTGCACATTAATAGTTTTCCAACAATGCACTGTAAGCATCTCCATTCATTCATAACTGAAGGGCTTCCAAGTAGTAGTCCTTCCTGTGTTCAACGACGTTCCCAAAATAGGGAATAAAAATCGTCGATACATAACATAAGTCTTTTTAATGACAAAAGCAAGCACTTTTTTTAGTATGAATTTAAGAGAACGCTTACAATGTGATGGTATCAATAAATCCTCTCCAATAAAGAAATTGAAGAGGATTTTTGATTGTGTTATAACTGTTTTTCCATGTTCTCAAATGACTTTTCAAAAATATCCATGAAGTCGTCACCATAAATGTTACGGATGACAGCCATTAACTCAAGATACTGTGGGAATTTACCATACATTTCTTTTAACGGAAGCGAACCGTCGACTACAGTGTGATTTGTTTTGTCGTAGTTGTCATTTAGATCTTGCAATAGTGCCTGACCTTTTTCTGTAATCTCAACGTATGTATTTCGCTTATCATCATCACGTTTAGAGAAAGAAAGTAATCCTCGTTCTTCAAGGTTTTTTGAGAAGTTAAATGCTGTTGATACATGCATAACACCAAATTTAGCGATATCTGAAATAGACGCGCCTTCTAAATTAGATGCAATACAAAGGACGTGATGCTCATTGATGTTTAAGTCATACGGTTTAATCCAGGCTTGCCAATCTTTTTCAACAGCCTTCCAAAGTGCTTTAGATAAATGGGCAATTCGTTGTGAATAAATCATGGCTTCTTTCACCGAATATAAATCTTCAGACATGCTACCACCACTTTCGCATTTTTTTTCATTATATCATTATTTCCCAAAAATATACAACGAGAAAAGAATGAAATAAATGAATTTTTAAAATCTTCATGCTCTTAGTTTGTTGAGCCCTTTTTTTTCTTCAGTGTAATTTTTTGAAGCTCTTCCATCTCAGCGTTTAATTCATCGGCTGATTTTTTTAAATCTTCAATGTGTTTCTTCAAGTTTTCTTGCGACGGAGCTGAAGTTTCTTGGAATGTACTAACAGCTTCTTTAATACCTGAAACTGCATCAGGTAGCGTGTTTTGAACTTCATATTTAATCGAATTAACCGATTGCTTAATCGTTGCAATTCGTTGCTGTAATTCGTTCTTAATGTCTGAGGAGTTATTTTTATACTGCGTTAAAGAACCCTTTAATTCCTTACCTGATTTTGGAGTTGTGAATAATGTTACGGCAGCACCTGCTACAAGCCCAGCGCCGATGCCAAGCACAAATGTTTTTACATTCATATGTGAAAAGCTCCTTCCTAATGATAATATTTCCTTTTTTTATTATATTAAAACATGATTCAAGAAAAATAAAAGCGGTTGCCCTCAAAAGTCATCGTCTTTTCATCAATTTCTAATGAGTAGCGCCTAACTTTTAGTAGCAACCGACTTTCGTCTTACTTATGCATGTGACAATGAAGTATCAAACTTAGAGCGTTTTACGAGTGTTGTAATAATAGGATAAATTACAACAAACGCAATGATATTAATCGCAATTGCTGGTAGTACAACAGTTGAGAATAGTGCAATAAATGGAATGTTTGCACCAATCACTAAAATCGCTGATCCTAAAAATACACTGCCTGAAATGATTGTTCCTACGCCAACTAATATAGCTGATGCGACAAAATTCTTTGCTTGTCCTTTTAATAGTTTCACAAGGAATAATACTACGTACGCAGTTACAAACTTATCAATCACGTTCGGCACAAACCCACCAGGGAATGTAGAAAATAGACCAGATAAAATACCTGTTGTGACAGCTAATAAGAATACGTCACGAGAATTCGGGAATAGGAAAATACCGATAAACATCATCGTTAACATGAAGTCTGGTTTCATTCCTCCGTTGAATCCTGGGATGACTAAATACAGTGCAGCACCTACCGCAACAAGTAATGCCATTAATACTAAGTTTTTTGTTTTCATTTCTCATCTCTCCTAAGCTCTTCTAAAATTTTTTCGTCTCCTAACGTCTCCTCGTGAGCGTTAGCGAAACTTAGCGTAATTCTATCGTGTCAACCGTGTAAAATCAAGTGCGCTTACTTATTTAATTGTGCAGCAATTTCATCTGCTACTTGTGTAATAATATCAGAAGTAAACTCGTCTTCTTTTGTTTTCCAAATTGGCTTATATCCGTCTTTTTCATCGTAACGAGGGATGAAGTGAAGATGGAAGTGGAATACACTTTGTTCCGCAGCTTCACCATTGTTGTTTAATAAGTTCATACCTGCAGGTTGGAATGCATCTTTAATCGCATTCGCAATTACAGGTGCAACAGAGAATAGATGCGATGCTGTTTCAGGAGATAATTCGAATACATTCGCAACATGCTCTTTTGGAATTAATAATGTATGACCTTTTGATAAAGGCGTAATGTCCATAAAGGCATATACGTAATCATCCTCATACACTTTTTTACTTGGAATAGAACCGTCAATAATTTTACAAAATACGCAATCAGCCATTCTATTTCACACACCTTTCATATATTTCTTTCTATTCTATCATATGACAACTGCGATATAATTGAATTTTTGATAAACTAAGTATATTCAAATAGGATGTTTCAGGCAATTGTGTCTGAGAATGGAGTGATGAAGATGTCAATATTAGAAGTATCTGCTGTAACAGGCGGTTATACACGAAAACCCGTTATACACGATTTAAACTTCAAACTAGAAGCAGGTGAGCTAGTCGGCTTAGTCGGTCTGAACGGTGCTGGGAAAAGTACAGCAATCAAACATATCATTGGAATGATGCAACCACAAAAAGGAACAATTAAAATTAATGGAAAAACGATGAAAGAGAATATGGATGTATACCGAACTTCTTTTTCATACATTCCTGAGACACCTGTTTTATATGATGAACTAACATTAAAAGAGCATTTAGAATTAACAGCGATGGCGTACGGAATCGATTTAGAAACGATGCGTGAGCGTGTTGCCCCGTTACTTAGTGAATTCCGTATGGAAAAACGATTGAATTGGTTCCCATCTCACTTTTCAAAAGGGATGCGTCAAAAAGTTATGATTATGTGTGCTTTCTTAGTAGAACCATCTCTGTATATTATTGATGAACCATTTTTAGGGCTTGATCCACTTGCGATTTCACTATTACTTGAACAAATGGATGAGAAGAAAAAAGAAGGTGCAGCCATTTTAATGTCAACGCATGTATTAGCTACTGCTGAAAAACATTGTGATAAAATTCTACTGCTTCACAACGGATATATACGTGCATTTGGTACGATGGATGACTTACGCCAATCCTTCAACATGCCAGATGCGACGTTAGATGACTTATACATCGCGATGACAAAGGAAAAAGAACATGAATAATTTACAGGATGTTTGGCGTAAACGGTTTAATTACTATATAACAGAGCTACAAAAATATATGCGCTATATCTTCACAGGTCATATGGCGCTCGTGATTGTATTTTTACTTGGTGCTGGTGGTTATCAGTACAGTGAATGGTTAAAAGTTGCCCCGCACGATTTTCCAACGATTCTATTCGTCGCAACAGTGATGGGTATTGTTCTCACGATAAGTAAACCTGTAACGCTTATTAAGAAGCCAGACGAAGTATATTTATTACCACTTGAGACGAAGATGCCAATGTACTTCAATCGTGTCTTAAACTACACCGTCTTCAGTCAATTAGGTGTCGCACTCGTCGTCTATCTTGTGATGTGGCCGATGATGCGACAAGTGGGCGAAATTGAGGTTTCTGGGATTGCAATCGGATTAGCTTTCACTGTTTTACTAAAATGGTGGAATGTACATGTGGAATTCATGTTCCGCTGGGCGACAAAAGGTCGTTATGTTTGGCTAGACCGCATTGTACGAGGTATTCTTTCAGGTGTATTCTTATACTTCTTATTAAATCATGATAGTTTATATGCGATTATTATGATCATCATTTTGGCACTTTATCCTGTCATGTGTAAGAAAAAAACATTAGAAGAACCCTTCCCTTACGAACACTTTGTAAAATTAGAAGAAAATCGCATGATGCGTATTTACCGCTTTGCGAATTACTTTACGGATGTACCTGCTGTAAAAGGAAATATTAAAAGAAGACGTTATCTGGACTTCCTTGTGAATGGTGTACCGAAAACGAAAAAAACAACATTCGAATATTATTTAGTTAGAAGCTTTATAAGAACGGATGATTATTTCTTCCTTTGGTTCCGTCTTACTGTGATTACAGCGTTAGTAGCAGCATTTGTGAATATGCCGATTATTGTAGGGATTGTCGCAGCAGCTCTTGCTTTTGCTACAGCGATTCAATTAAAACAAGCACTAGGAAAGCCAGTCGATTTCTCCATGAGTATGCTCTATCCATTACCAGCTGATGCACGTCAAAAAGCCGCACAAAAAGTAACGCGCTATACATTAATTGCACAAGCAGTAATTGTAACGCTTGCTGGCATTGGTACACCGTACTTCTACTTACAAGGTATCGTCGTTCTCGTAGTAGGAGAAATTACATTACGCTTATCAAAATAATACGTGAAGTTTCTTTATTTGGAGAAGTCCGAGTAAGGAAACTTCATTTTTTTCTTTGAATTTGTTAGGCTAGTTTAGGAAAGAGAGGGGTAAGAGATGAAAAACGTCAAATTATCTGTATTAGATTTAGTTGCTGTAGGAGAAGGATTTACAGCAGGAGAAGCCATTCAGAACAGCGTACACCTCGCTCAAAAAGTAGAAGAATTAGGTTATGAGCGTTACTGGTTTGCAGAACATCATAATAGCGCAAGCATTGCGAGTTCAGCTACTGTATTATTGATTGGTAAAATTGCAGAACATACAAAAACAATGCGAGTAGGTTCAGGTGGTATTATGCTACCAAACCATAAGCCGCTTATCGTAGCGGAACAGTTCGGTACATTAGATGCAATGTATCCAGGACGAATTGATTTAGGTGTAGGTAGAGCGCCGGGAACAGATCCAACAACTGCAGAGGCACTTGGCAGAAGTCCATACGGCGCACCGAATAACTTCCCAGAAGATGTAGAGCAATTGCAAACATACTTAGGTGCAAATGAAGGAGCGCGTGTACACGCCTTCCCAGGTGAGAACTCGAATGTACCCATCTATATTTTAGGTTCAAGTTTATTCAGTGCAGAACTCGCAGCGCAAATGGGACTACCATATGCATTTGCTAGTCACTTTGCACCGAATTACTTAGAACAAGCACTACAACTTTACCGCACGCAGTTTAAGCCATCCGAGTATTTAGACAAGCCGTACACCATTGCATGTGTGAATGGTATGGCAGCAGATACGAATGAAGAAGCTGAGCGCATGGTAACGAGCTTGTATCAATATTTTTTAGGAATTGTAAAAGGCTCACCGAAAAAACTAATGCCTGCTGTTGATTCGATGAAAGAGATTTGGACGATGAATGAGCGCTATGCCGTATTAGAAGCACTTCGCTATACATTCAAAGGCGGCCCAGAAAAAGTGAAGAATCAACTACAAAGTTTCTTGCAAATTACACAAGTAGATGAAATTATGGTGACATCACATATTTATGAACCAGCAGAACGCGTCCATTCATATGAGATCATCATGCAAGCATTAAAAGAGCTACAAGAAAATTAAACATAAAAGAGGCAATTACACGAAAATAGACGTGTGATGCCTCTTTTTATATTAAGCATTCGTATTAAAATCAATGGCTACAGCAGCTAATGTTTGAGCGGCAGCTACCATCGCGTATTCTTCAAAATTAAATTTAGAATGATGATGTGCATAAGCTGGGCCATTTACAGGCTTTGCACCTGTGAAGAAGAATGCCCCTGGTCGTGCATTTAAATAGTAAGAAAAGTCCTCACCAACCATGTTTGCATCCATGATTTGAGCGGCTTTTACATTGGGTACATGTTGCGCTGTTTCCAGTACATGTTGCGCCATGAGAACATCATTAATAACAGGAGGGTGACCACGCGTGTAGTCGAATGTGAAGGTTGCACCTGCAGCTTCACAAAGTCCTTTGATGATGCGCTCCATCTCAACAATTACTTGTTCGCGTACTTCTACATCGAACGTACGAACCGTTCCTTTTAGTTCAGCACTCCCTGCAATAATATTAAAAGCATCACCAGCGTGGAATGAACCAACTGTGAGTACAACGGGGCTTGTTGGATTAATACGACGAGAAGCCACTTGTTGAAGTGCCGTCACAATTTGCGCTCCGAGCGTTACTGTATCAATGGTTGTATGCGGCATTGCGCCATGTCCACCAACTCCATGTAGTGTAAGTGTGAAAGAGTCTGCTCCAGCCATCATAGCACCAGGTCGTGTTTGAATGATGCCAGCTTCGAATTGTGACCATAGATGTGTGCCGAAAACAGCATCAACACCATCTAAACAACCGGCTTCAACCATTGCTTTTGCGCCGCCTGGTGTTACTTCTTCAGCATGTTGATGAATCATTACATAGTTTCCAGCTAGTTGTTCGCGATGTTGAAATAATGTTTTTGCAAGCACAAGAAGTGTCGCTGTATGTCCATCATGTCCGCAAGCATGGCTTACATTTGGAACAGTTGATTGATAAGCAACACCTGTTTCTTCTTGAATCGGTAAGGCATCGAAGTCAGCACGTAGAGCCACTGTTTTGCCAGGTAATCCACCTTCAATGCGGGCAACAATACCATTCCCGCCAATATTTCTTTCGTAAGGAATATCAAATTCATCATAAAAGTTACAAATATATTCAACCGTTTCATGTTCTTTATACGATACTTCAGGATGCATGTGTAAATAACGTCGAATTTCTTGCATCGATGTAAATTGTTCTTCTAATTCATTCCAAATGACTTCTTTCATCTACAATACCTTCTCTCTTAAAAACGATCATCACTGTCTTCTTCTACTTCTTCAACAGGTGCTGTTCCATAGAGTTTTGTGTACGGTGCAACAGCGAGTGTTGTTGGTCTACGGTCTGTTTCATGATTCCCCATAAAGTCAAAATCCACTGCATAGTCTGCTGAATCGCGCCAAACTTGATATGAGTTTGGACCTGTCCATTGTTGGATAATCGCAAATACAGTTGACTTAATCGGCTTTAATAATTTATACGCGATAAATCCAGGTTCGTTAATAAAGTGGAATGATTTACTTTTCAGACGATTTTCAAAAGATAATTGGCTATCTTCAAAAATATCGACATACGTAATGGCATAGAAGCCACCTGGTTCAAATTCACCAACTGCTTCAACAACTTCAAATGACTGCGGTGTTGCAAATTTTGTTTTACCTTCCGTCACATGCATTAAGACAGATTGTTGTCCACCATATAGTACCGTCATATTTTCTTTTTTATATTTTGCTTGTAAATGCTCCATAAAATCGGCTGTACCGGTTGCTAAATAAACATACATACTGAACGCCACCTTTATCATTTTATTTGATTCTCTTTATTAGTATATCCGTTTAACATAAAAGATTCACAACATTTGAAAATGTCTAGTCGTTTTTCCAAATTATTTTCACGTTATGATAGCGTTGTCAAAAAAAAGACAAGAATTGAAAAAGTTTTTTTGACAAAAAGGTTTTGAAACTATACTTTAATATATGAAAAGTCTATAGTGAAAATGGATATCAATATAGAACAGACGATTTACATGAAGTGAATCAAAAGTAAAAAGATGAACTGAAGGAAGGGCAGGCTAATCAATTGACGAAATTTAATGATACACTTTTACGCGCAGCAAGAGGCGAACAGACAGAACATACACCGGTATGGTATATGAGACAGGCAGGACGTTCACAGCCAGAGTACCGTAAAATTAAAGAAAAATACTCTCTTGAGGAAATTACACATCAACCAGAGTTATGTGCATACGTCACACATTTACCAGTGCAAAATTATGGTGTAGATGCAGCAATTTTGTATAAAGATATTGTGACACCACTACCAGGCATGGGGATAGATGTGAAGATTGAAGCAGGAATCGGTCCTGTTATTTCAAATCCAATTCGTTCTGCAAAAGACGTCGATACACTACGTGAATTCAATCCCCAAGAACATGTGCCTTTTGTATTGGATACAATTAAGCTACTGACGACAGAACAATTGAATGTACCATTAATCGGTTTTGCAGGTGCACCATTCACATTAGCAAGCTATATGATTGAAGGTGGCCCATCGAAAAACTATGCGAAAACAAAAGCCTTTATGGTGTCTGAACCACAAGCTTGGTTTAAATTAATGGATAAATTAGCAGATATGATTATTATAGATTTAAAGGCGCAAATTCAAGCGGGTGCAAAAGCCTTCCAAATTTTTGACTCGTGGGTAGGTGCTTTAAATCATGAAGACTATCAAATTTTTATTAAACCGATCATGACACGTATTTTCACAGAATTAAAAGATGAAGGTGTTCCTTCAATCTTATTCGGTGTAGGTGCAAGTCATTTAGTAATGGATTGGAATGAGCTACCTGTTGATGTAGTTGGTTTAGATTGGCGCTTACCAATTAAACAAGCCCGTCAAATGGGGATTACAAAACCACTTCAAGGTAACTTAGATCCAACATTATTATTAGCGGACTGGTCTGTATTAGAAGCTCGTACAAAAGATATTATCGATCAAGGATTAGAAATGCCAGGTCATATCTTTAACTTAGGACATGGTGTATTCCCTTCAGTAAATCCAGATGTTCTAAAACGTTTAACAGCATTTATTCATGAATATAGCGCATCAAAGAAATAATAATAATTTTATGAGGTGATTGAGATGAAAAGAAAAGTTGGTTTATTAGTAATGGCGTATGGTACACCAGAAAAAGATGAAGATTTAATCCCTTACTACACACATATTCGTCGCGGTCGTCGTCCAAGCGATGAACAAATTGAAGATTTACGTGAACGTTATCAAGCGATTGGTGGTATTTCACCACTTGCAAAAACGACACTTGAACAAAGTGAAGCACTTGTAAATCGTTTAAACGAGATGCAAGACGAAGTGGAATATAAACTATATCTTGGCTTAAAACATATCGCACCATTCGTAGAAGATGCAGTAGAAGATATGGTGAAGGACGGTGTAGAAGAAGTGGTATCAATCGTACTAGCACCTCACTTCTCATCATTCTCAACAAAAGCATATCACACACGTGCTATGGATAAAGCGAAAGAGTTAGGTAGTTCAATGAAGTTCTATACAGTGGACAGCTGGTATAAAGAAGAAAAATTCTTACAATACTGGACTGAAAAAATTAATGAAGCTTTCGCTGATATGACAGAAGAAGAACGTGAAACAGCGTGCTTAATCGTATGCGCACACTCATTACCACAACGTATTATCGAAATGGGTGACCCATACCGTGACCAAATGTTTGATACAAAAGATATTTTACAAGAGCGTACGGGTGTGAAAAATGTAGAGTTTGGTTGGCAGTCAGCTGGTCAAACACCAGAGCCATGGTTAGAGCCAGACGTACAAGATTTAACACGCGACCTTTATAACGAAAAAGGATATCGTTCATTCGTGTATACGCCAGTAGGTTTTGTAGCAGAACATTTAGAAGTTCTATACGATAATGACTACGAATGTAAAGTGGTATGTGATGAGTTAGGCGCAAATTACCGTCGTCCAAAAATGCCAAATGCAGATCCACTATTCATTGATGGATTAGCTGATGTTGTAACAAGAAGATTAGCTGAAGCTTAAAAAGAAAGTGATGATTGATGTGACGAATGACAAGCGCAGGGTTGCAATCATCGGTGGAGGAATATCGGGATTAACCGCTGCTTATTATTTACAAGAGCAAGCAAAGTCAGCACAATTACCAACTGAGATTGTATTGATTGAAGCATCGCATCGATTTGGTGGGAAGATTCAGACCATCGTAGAAGATGGCTATCAAATTGAAAAAGGACCGGATTCTTTTACAGATCACAAAGGAACGGTCGCTACATTAGCGAAAAAATTAAAAGTTGAAAAACAGCTTGTTCGGAGTAAAGAAGAGCGGAAGTTTGTGGCGGTGAATGAAGAATTGCATGCAGTTCCAAAAGGTGTGCAATTCGGTATTCCAACAGAAATTACACCCTTTTTGATATCGGACTTGGTGTCTTGGAGTGGTAAAGCACGAGCTACATTCGACTTTTTACGTCCACAGGGAAAAATGACAGAAGATCAATCACTTGGACAGTGGGTAAGGCAGCGATTAGGTGGCGAAGTATTAGAAAACTTGACCGAACCTTTGTTGTCGGGGATTTATAATGGAGATATCGACGAACTAAGTTTACAGGCGGTATTACCCTTTCTCTCTACACACAGTAAAACTTCAAGTGGCTTGATTCAAAGTATGAAGTCTTACACTCGTTCTTCGGACTATTTAACAGATGCAGAACAAAGTTTTTCGTTCGTAGGAGGACTTGAGACATTTGTTGATGCATTGGTTCATGAATTAACTGAAGTGAAACTAAAAAAGAGTGTTCGTGTAACGAATATTCAAAAAAGCAATCATCAACTCTTACTATCATTAAATAACCAAAGTTCAATTAAAGCAGATGCGGTAATTATCGCAACATCTCATACAATTGCGCAGTCGTTATTTCATGAAAAACAGCTTTTACAAGAACTAGATGGTATCCCATTGAACACAGTAGCTACTGTTTCTTTAGCTTTTGATGAAACTCAAATTGCTCATCATTTTACAGGAACGGATTTTGTTGTATCACGTAATAATGATGTATCTATTACTGCGGCTACATTTATGAATCGTAAATGGCAAGGTACGGCACCAGATGGTAAGGTATTAATCAAAGCTTACATTGGACGTGTAGGTGATGAAGCCATTGTGGAGTTATCCGATAAAGGAATTGAAAAAGTCGTGTTGCAAGATTTACATCGTTTAGTGGGGATTACAGGCGCGCCTGAAAAAGTGATTGTGACGCGCTATAAAAATGCTATGCCACAATATACGATTGGACATTTAGAGCGCGTGCGAAAATCGAAAGAATCTTTATATGAAGCTTACCCAACAATTCGTTTGATTGGGAATACCTATGATGGCATTAGTATTCCAAAATGTGTTCGTCAAGCAATTGAGAGTGCGGAGCAAATTATGCAAGAGTTAAAAGATTTGCCATCCTTTGTAATCGAATAAAAGAGTCTTAAAAAACAGGAGAGGACAGCAGAGTGTTTGCTGAAAGCTCTTGTTTTTTTATTTAGTAAATTTACGGAATGTGAACCTTATGCGAACGATTGAAAATATGAAGTACATTTCATTGTTTTTTCACATATTCCATATAAAATAAGGGACAGGAGGGTTGTTATGAAAAAAGTAGGTATACTGTCATTATTATTATTGTTGCTTGCTGTACTAACAGCCTGCAATCGAACAGATTACAAAGGAATTTCAAAAGATGAACCCTTTATCGCTTCAGTAAATATTGGTGAACCATCTATTGATTTTATTCGGCCTAATGGTGAAAAAATCGAAACATGGGATTTAAAAGAAGCATATACTGGAGCTACATTGGTTGGTGAACATGCAATTCTTTTATATGGTAATCAATTAGAACAAGCTGATTTAGTGAATCTTGATACGGGTGAGATTCAAAAGAAAATTGATGTATCAAAAGGTGCTACGAATGCTTACTATGATGATGCAAACAAAACTTTTTATATAGCGAATAGTGGCTTAAACGAAGTAACTGCCTATAATCAAAAGGGTGAACGTATTCAGACAATGAAAACAGGGAAGTATCCAATGGCGATGTTAGTGGAAGACGGTCATTTATACGTGGTGAATTTTAAAGATACGTTTATTTCTGTATTCAATACAACGACGAAAAAATTAGAAAAGAAAATACCAATTCCAAAGTCGTCACATGGATTAGACTTTGTTGATGGTGAACTCTGGTTAGGTGGACATGGAGCAGGTGAAAAACCAAATACACATGTATTAAAAATCAATCCAAAGACTTCAAAAGTTGTTGGAAAGATGGATTTACCAATTATGCCAATCGCTTTTGCAAAGTTAGATGAACGTGAATTTGTACTCAGTCATGGTGAAAGTATGCTCTATGAACTGAATGAGCAACAACAAATTAGTTGGGAACAAGAGATTGGCTCAAATCCATTTGCAGTCGAAGCTTTTCAAAATCAAATTGTCGTTGCAGGGTATGACGATCAAACACTTTATTGGGTGAAAGACCATCATATCGTGAAAAAAACAAAAGTAGGGCAAGCACCATTTCAACTTTTAGTAAGGGAGAATGTCAAATGAACGTATTAATTGTAGATGATGAAAAGGAAATGCGTCATCTGATTTCGATTATGCTTCACCAAGAACATATTCAAACCTACCAAGCCAGTGGCGGACAAGAGGCATATGATATTTTAGACCGTCAACCCATTGACCTCATCTTATTAGATGTCATGATGCCAGATGAAGATGGTTTTGAAGTGTGTCAGAAAATACGTAAGAACTCAGATATCCCAATTATCTTTTTAACAGCGAAAGATGCAAATGCCGATAAAGTGCGTGGACTACGATTAGGTGGAGATGATTATATGGTAAAGCCCTTCACTGCTTCCGAGTTAATCGCACGTATTCAAGCAGTTTTACGTCGCTACCAACCACAACAAGATGTAACACATACACAAATTATTCAGCGCGGTAATATTTGCCTAGATGAAATTGCGAGACGTGTGACAGTGGAAGGTAGAGAAATTCCACTTACACTAAAAGAATTCGATTTACTACATTTATTTATGAAACAACCGAATATTGTTTATACACGCGAACAATTACTCGAGAAAATTTGGTCGCTTGATTATGATGGTGGTACACGAACAGTCGATACACATATTAAAACATTGCGCTTAAAGCTTGGAAAAGAATATAGTCGTCTGATTCAAACAGTTTGGGGTATTGGCTATCGCTTTGAGGAACAACGATGAAAAAAATCTCCACGAAGATTTGGGTGTTTGTATTAGCCACAGTAGCAGTGACGGTTCTATTTATGTATGGTTTAACTAATTTTTTATACGAAAGATTGTATGTAAAAGATGCAGAAAACTCCATGATCGAAATCGGTGAAAAGCTTTCAAAGATGTATACAGGTGGTAAAGTAACAGACGAATTAATCGACAATGTAGACCGTTATAATACATATGCGAATGTCAATGTATTTGCTGTACGAAATCCACGTGAATTGAGTGCCTGTGTCCCATTTGATATTGATTATGATACGTTAATTGGACCAGACGAACGACATGAATTGTTAAAAGGGAATATCATTACGAAGCAAGGATATGAAAAGCGATTTGATCGTCAAGTGATTTCTGTTGTGATTCCGCTTGTAGATGAAAAAAGGCTAGAAGGGATTTTATATCTCTATTTCCCACTGGAAAAAATTACAGAACTTGCTTCAAAAGAAGTTGTTTTTTTAATTTGTTCCGCAATTGTCTTTTTAATTTTGATTAGCTTCATTATATTCAAAGGAATACGTGTTATTATGAAGCCACTACAATCGCTTCAATATGCAGCAAAAGAAATGGCGCAGGGGCATTATCAAACGCGTGTCATGAGTACATCAAAAGATGAAATTGGACAATTAGCACAAACTTTCAATGAGATGGCACAAGCAATTGAAGAAGAAGATCAGAGACAGCGCCAATTTTTAGAGAATGTGTCACACGAATTGCGTACACCGATTAGCTATATTAAAGGGTATGGTGAGACATTACTTACAAGTAATACATCTGAACAAGAGCGTAACGACCAACTAGCATTAATTGTTCGAGAAGCAGGACGTATGGAAAAGTTGACGAATGAACTACTACAGTTATCACGTACGACTGAACAAAAGGAAACATTGCAGCTGTATCCACTACCATTATCTGAAACGATTCGAGAAGTAGTGCATATGCTTGAGGGACGTGCGAAACAAGCTGATATTACGATTCATACGAATCTAGACGATCATGTGATTGTGAATGCAGATGAACTGCGCATGAAACAAATCTTGATTAATTTACTTGAAAATGCGATTCGCTATTCAAATGAAGGAACATCTATTTATGTACGAAGTTATGAAGTAGAGAATCAAGCGTGTATTGAAGTTGAAGATCATGGAATTGGTATTCCAGAACAAGATTTACCACATATTATGGAACGTTTCTATCGTGTGAATAAGGCGAGAAGTCGTGCAGATGGAGGAAGTGGTCTCGGTTTATCAATTGTTCAACAGTTAGTAACAGCACATGGTGGACGTGTTCAAATTGAGAGTGTTTTGAATGAAGGGACGACTATACGCATATTCCTACCATTAATGGAGGAGATGGAAGAATGAAAATTCGAATGATGTTGGCTGCATTCTTTCTCCTTCTTCTTTCGGGTTGTTCAATAGAAGAAGATCCAGTAGAAGCAGACCAGACGATTGCGGCAGTACAGGTTCAATTTATCAACCCAGATGAATTTAAGAAAAAAGAGATTCCGTTAGAAGTTGAAGTGACACAAGACAAAAAGCCTGTGGAAGATGCAAGTTTTGTACGATTTGAAATTTGGCGAGATGGTGAGCGAAAAGATAGTCGTATGATTGATGCGAAACATATAGGAGAAGGTCACTATACTGCGCAGGCTACAGTAAAGAAAAAAGGCGTATATTATGTCTATGCACATACAGAAGCACATGGTCTGCACATTATGCCAAAACAAAAAATTGAAGTACAATAGAAGATAAGAAAAAGAATATATTTAGTGCTTGCTAAATTCGTTATGTAGGTATAAAATAAATGACTAGATGACCGAAATCGGTTTCTGGTCATTTTTACTTATTATAAGGGGTGTGAGGAAATGGATCGTCGACATGAAATATTGGTCGCGGCAAATAAGTCTTTCACATTATTCGGCTATAAAGCTACAACGATGGATCAAGTGGCGCGTATGGCGAATGTTGGGAAGGGAACTATCTATACATTTTTCGAAAATAAAGACGTACTGTTTCAAGAGATTGTGATGGGTATGATTGAAGAAATGAAAAACGAAGCAGAGCGTATTATTAATCCAAATGTTAGTTTTTTAGAAAATACACATCAAATTTTAATGAAGCTCTTACAATTTAGGGATGTACATAAACTTTATGCGAAGCTTGTAGAAGAAGGTCATGCACTTCGCACACCACAAGTAGAAAATGTCCTAAAAAAAATCGAAAACGAAATCTTAACGTATATTTCAAGTAAGATTCAAATTGCCATTGATAAAAAAGAAATCAAACCATGTAATCCTGAGCATGTTGCATACTTAGTTTTTAAAGTTTATTTATCTTTTGTTGTAGAATGGCCAGAAACACATGACGAAGAACTTGATGAACATACAATTGTAGATTTATTTAAAAATACACTCTTTGGTGGTTTAACACCATAGAGTCTTTTTAAACAATGGAATGACTGTATGAGGTTTTTAGTCATTAAGTATTTAGGAGGAAAACGGAATTGATTAAAGCAGAGTGGACGAAAATATTCAAAAATAAAATGATGCTCATTTCATTAGTAGCAATTTTATTTGTTCCAATCATTTACGCTGGTATGTTCCTATGGTCTTTTTGGGATCCATATGGTCATTTAGATCGGCTACCAGTTGCAGTTGTGAATCAGGATCGCGGTGCAACAGTTGATGGGAAGAAATTAAAATTAGGCGACGAATTGACAGATGAATTACTCGATAAGAAAAATTTGAACTTTAAAGTAGTTTCTGAAAAAGAGGCTGAAAAAGGAATGGAAGATCGTACATATTATATGACGATTCGCATTCCAAAAGATTTTAGTAAAAATGCAGGTACTTTATTAGAAGATAAACCTGAAAAACTAAAAATTAAATATACACCGAATGAAGGAATTAACTTCTTAGGAAGTCAAATCGGTAAGAGTGCAATTGAAACGATTCGTACAGAGGTAAATGAAGAAGTATCAAAAACATATGCTGAGCAACTCTTTAAAAACATTGCTAAATTGGGCGATGGATTCCAAGAAGGCTCAGACGGTGCTAAAAAACTAAAAAATGGTGCCGGAAAATTAAAAGATGGTGCGAATGAACTGAAAGACGGGATTATTAGTGCCGAAGATGGAGCAAGTCAGTTAAACGACGGGGCATTATCAGCAAAAGATGGTGCCGGACGGTTAAGTACAGGAATTGCTTCTGCTGCAAAAGGTGCAACACAGCTAGGTGATGGTGCATTATCAGCGAAAGACGGAGCAAGCCAATTAAATAATGGAATTAGCTCGGCTTCAGATGGTTCAACACAATTACAAAGTGGTTCACAGCAATTAAAAGATGGAACAGCAACGCTTGTATCTGGTTTAGAAAATAACACATCGAATATCCAAGCATTGAATAACGGTGCACAAGCAGTCAATGATGGTGTAGGTTCTCTACAAAAAGGTTTAGGTGCGTTAGCGAACGGTTCACAATCTGTATCAGATGGTGTGACAGCGCTTGTGGATGGTTTAGGAGCCTTACCACAAACTGTATCAAAACTACAAAATGGTGTATCCGGTATTAATGATGGTGCAGCAAAAGTAGCAGCAGGTACAAAAAATGTAGCAGATGGAACAGCAGCACTTGAACAACAAATTGCGGCTTTAGAAATCCCAGAAGAACAGAAGGCTATTTTACTTGCAACAGCGAAACAAGTGAGCGCAGGTGCAAAAGCTACAAGTGACGGAGCAGCAAGTTTAAGCTCAAATACAGCAGTATTAAATTCAGAAGTATCAAAAGTACAAGTGCCTGAAGCTGGCGATTTAAGTAAGTTGAAATCTGGTGCAGCACAAGTAGCAGAAGGCGCAGCTACAGCAAGTGATCAAGTGAAAAATAAATTAAAACCAGGTACAACGGAACTAGCAGCTGGTACAGAGAAGCTTGAACAGAATTGGGGTAGCTCGGTTGCAGGTGCTAAAAAATTAGACGAAGGTGCAGGTTCATTAAATACAGGAATCTCATCTCTAAATAATGGTCTATCAAAATTACAAACAGGTTCTAATAGTCTTGTATCTGGTTTAGGTGAACTATCAAACGGAGCATTTAAATTAACAGATGGTATGGGACAATTACAAACAGGTTCGACAAGTTTAGTAGCAGGTCTAGGTAAATTATCAAATGGAACAACGTCATTATTGAGCGGTACACTAAAACTAGAAGACGGTTCAGGTCAACTAGCTGATGGTACACAAGATCTTCAAAATGGCGCGAAAACATTACAAACAAAACTAGGTGATGCTTCATCAGATGTAGCAGATATCCATGCAACAAATAAAACATACAACATGGTAAGTAACCCAGTAGAAGTGGATAAAAAAGCAATCAACCATGTTGAAAACTATGGTACAGGTTTTGCACCATACTTTATCTCAATGGGATTACTTGTAGGTGGTATTGTTGTAACAGTCATCTTCTCAATTGTTCACCCAGCTATTCGTCCAACGAACGGAACATCTTGGTTCTTAAGTAAGACAAGTGTATTAGCTGTAGTTGGTTTATTACAATCTGTCATTGTTGTAAGTCTTGTGAAGTTATTCTTAGGTATTGAAGTTCAAAACTTAGGTGCTGTGTTCTTACTTGCACTAGTCGCAAGTTATACGTTCATGGCAATCATTCAAATGTTTGTAACACTATTCAATGATGTCGGTCGTTACATCGTACTTGTTCTAATGGTTATGCAATTAACATCAAGTGCTGGTACATTCCCACTTGAATTAATTCCTGAACCGCTACAAGCATTGAATAAATTCATGCCGATGACCTATACAATCCAAGCGTTCAAAGCAGCCATTTCAACAGGTGACTTTGACTTCTATTGGAAAAACATCGCCGTACTAGGTTCAATTATCGTCGTATGTTTACTTGTAACATTCGGTTACTTCCAATTACTATTTAAAAAACGCTATTCAGGTACACCAACTGAAGAAACACAAGCATAAAAATAAAAGCGTTTCTGCCTTTATATAGAAGGTAGAAGCGCTTTTTACATATGAAAAAACGCTTAGAGATTGGTTCAGAATCTCTAAGCGTTTTTGGATTTACTCCATAAAATTAAGCGACTTTATATAGGTTCATATTCTATGGTTCAGTATAGAATATGAACGGTAATGATTGAACTAGAAATATTTTGGGGAATTTCTAGCTCAGCACATAACAGTATTGATTACAGTGATTCACAATGATGGCAAGTGTTTGAGTAGCACTCACTTTGTTCTTCGATTTTCTCTCCACATTTGGCACAGTGTTTGTCCGGCAGGTTCTTGAAAAATTCTACAACGTTTTCTAACATTTGAATTCGCCTCCTAAGCAATCTGTTATATTACTGATTTGTTATTTAACATTGTATTATAATACAGATTGAAAAGTCAATACAAAACATAAAAAATAAAGTAAAATAGATGTGAGAACTTAAAAAAGGAGCTAACGAATCTATGTTATTCATTGATAATAAAGGGATTACAGACCCACGTATAAATTTAGCAATTGAGGAGTATGCACTGACAAATTTAGATGTAGAAGAGGGCTTACTACTGTTTTACATAAATCAACCGTCGATTATTATTGGTCGTAACCAAAATACAATCGAAGAAATCAATACGGACTATGTCGAAGAAAATGATATTATCGTCGTTCGTCGTCTTTCAGGTGGGGGTGCTGTATATCATGATTTAGGTAATTTAAACTTTAGCTTTTTAACAAAAGATGAAGGAGACAATTTCCAAAATTTTAAGAAGTTCACGCAACCTGTAGTAGACGCGCTAAATCACATGGGTGTAAAAGCAGAATTATCAGGGCGAAATGATATTTTAGCAGAAGGAAAGAAATTCTCAGGGAATGCGATGTTTTCAACAAATGGTCGTATGTTCAGTCATGGTACACTGATGTTCAATGCAAACATTGAAGAAGTTGTACGCGCTTTACGCCCTAAAAAAGAAAAAATGGAGTCAAAAGGTATTAAATCGGTTCGTTCACGCGTTACGAATATTATTGATTTATTAGATGACCAAACGGTTACAATCGAAGATTTCCGTTTAGAAATTTTACAGGCTATTTTTGGTGGAGAAGATCAAATTCGTTACTATGAACTAACAGAAGAAGATTGGAAAGCGATTCATAAAATTTCAGAAGAACGCTATCAAAAGTGGGAGTGGAATTACGGGAAGTCACCGAAATTCAATACACAGCGTTCGAAGAAGTTTGCATCGGGCTTTATCGACTTACACATTGAAGTGAAAAAAGGTATGATTGAAGATATTCAAATCTTTGGCGATTTCTTCGGTGTTGGTGATATGGTAGATTTAGAACAAGCTTTAAAAGGCGTTCGATATGAAGCGAGCGCTATACGAGAGGCACTTCAACCATTTGATTTACCAACTTACTTTGGTGGCGTGACAGAAGAAGAATTTGTACAATTAATGTATTAATAGAGAAGGAGGGGACAAAATGGACAAGCATCGTATTTTAATTGTAGAAGATGATTTGAAAATTGCTTCTATGCTTGCGGATACATTGCGAAAATACCATTATGAAGTCCAAACTGTACAGGCCTTTGACCAGATTGTAGAGGAATTTAAGGCCTTCTCTCCTCATCTTGTTTTGTTAGACATCAACTTACCTTCTTATGATGGTTACTATTGGTGTCGCCAATTACGACAATTCACAACAGTACCCATCATTTATATATCTGCTCGTTCGGGCGAAATGGATCAAATTTTTGCACTTGAAAATGGCGGCGATGATTTTATTACGAAACCATTTCACTATGAAATCGTACTTGCAAAAATTAAAAGTCATTTAAGAAGAACGTATGGTGAATATGCTTCAAAACAAGAGGAGAGAACCGTACAACAAGGGCAATTACAATTATTTTTAGAACGTATGGAATTACAAGTGAAGGATGAGATGATTCCTTTGCAGAAAAAAGAATGTGTCATTTTAGAGTTACTTATGAGTGAAGCACCAAAAGTTGTCTCTCGTGAACGCTTATTAGAAGAATTATGGGACGACCAAGCTTTCGTTGATGAAAATACGCTAAATGTAAATATGACGCGCGTTCGAAAAAAGTTAGCGGATTATGACGTACAGTCAACTATCGAAACTGTACGAGGAGCAGGTTATCGTTTCTTATTGCATGAGGAGGAGGCGTAGCATGGCAGCACTTAAGCTTTTCATTCGTGACCACGCTATTTTCTTCGTGTTCGAATTGTTTCTTGTAGCATTTATTCTGCTACTTTATTGGTTAGATGGCTTTCGTAATACGAGTACAGCTATTTACTCCATCATCGTAACGATTGTGTTTACGCTGACTTTTTTAGCTTTACGTTATATGATGCGCCAAGCATTCTATAAAAAAATTGTGCATTTACCAACGACGATGGATGATGCGCTTCAAAAAAATGCGAAAACAGCAGAAGAAGTACAAGTCGAGGAGTACATGCATGAGTTATATCGTATTTATCAGCTAGAAGCGCAAGAATTATATGCAAAACAAAATCGTCATCTTCAGTTTATGAATCAATGGGTACACCAGATGAAAACACCAATTGCAGTGATGGAATTGATGTTGCAAGAAGATGAACCACTCGATAAAAAAAGTACACGTGAAGAGATGGAACGCCTAAAACATGGTTTAGAAATGGTATTAATGAATGCACGATTGGATACATTTGAAGAAGATTTAAAAATTGAGCAAACACATTTGAAACAAATCGTGACAGAAGTCGTCAATCAACACAAACGCCTTTTTATCTCGAATCATGTCTTTCCAAGTATTGATGTATCAGATGATATTGAAGTACCAACTGATCCAAAATGGCTCAAGTTCATGATAGGACAGTTTTTAACGAATGCGGTGAAATATACGTTTGAAGATGGCAAAAAAGTATATATTTCAGCGATTCAACATGAAGAAGGAATTGCACTTCAAATTCGGGATGAAGGAATTGGTATTCCAGCGATGGACTTAAAACGTGTTACGAAAGCTTTCTTTACAGGAGAGAATGGTCGTAAAACGGGAGAATCGACAGGAATGGGGCTTTATTTAGCACAGGAAATCTGTACAAAATTAGGACATAAATTGACGATTGAATCAACGGTCGGAGAAGGCACAACAATTACCGTTTGTTTTAAATACGCTTAGAATGAGGGATGAAAATGGCTTTATTGAAAATTGAAGATGTGACGAAAGTATACGAAGGTAAAGTGACGCATCGTGCTTTGAATCAATTTAGCTTTGAAGTAGAGAAGGGTGAGTTTCTAGCGATTATGGGACCATCTGGTAGTGGCAAGACGACACTTCTCAATCTTATCTCCACGATTGATCGTCCGACTTCTGGCGTGATTGAATTAGACGGTGTGAACCCACATGACTTAAATAAAACAGAGCTTGCTTACTTTAGAAGAAAAGAACTCGGCTTTATATTTCAAGATTTCAACTTACTTCCCATGCTCAATGTCGAAGAAAATATGGTGCTACCTCTAACGCTTGATGGTATGAATGTAGAGGAGATGCAGCGTCGTATTGATGTATTAGCACAAGAACTGGACTTAACGAAAATTTTAGAAAAAAGACCGAACGAAATTTCAGGTGGTCAGGCGCAAAAGACAGCCATTGGTCGTGCATTAATTCACCGTCCTACGCTGATTTTAGCTGATGAACCAACAGGGAATTTAGATTCTAAATCAACAAAGGATGTACTAGAGTTATTAGGACGCATTAATCAACGAGAAAACGCCACAATTGTTATGGTAACACATGACCCGATTGCAGCAAGTTATTGTGACCGCGTACTGTTCATTAAAGACGGGGAGTTTTTCAATGAAATTTATAAAGACAATCAGCGACAAACATTCTTCCAAGGGATTTTGAATGTCTTGAGCTTACTAGGGGGGAATGTTGGTGACTTTACGTCAGTTCGCCTTCCGTAATGTCATTCGAAATAGCCGTGTATATGCGGCCTTTTTTATGGCAAGTATTTCATCGGTCATGGTATTTTTCATTTATTCCATGCTCATGTATCATCCGCGTGTTGAGAATGAATTTGTAACAGAGATTGCATTTCGTGGGATGTTTATTGCGGAAATTATTTTAGTGTTATTTATGCTGTTCTTTTTATTCTATTCTGTACGTGCCTTTTTAGAAGCGCGTTCAAAAGAATTCGGTATTTTAATGCAATTAGGAATGGAAAAAAAACAGTTGAATCGTTTAGTTCTTTTAGAAATTCTAATTATTGGTATGACTTCAGTCATTTTAGGTATTCTATTTGGCTTTGTTTTTTCAAAGTTCTTTTTCATGGTTGTACGTGAAATTTTAGAGATTAAATCGCTTGCACTTTATTTTTCATGGAAGCCTTTTGCACTTACGATTGGTACGTTTATGACACTATTTATCGTCATCTCCTATGTGAGTATTTTTACGATTAAAGACGATCATGTCATTCAACTAATTAAAGGAACACAGCGAAAACCAGAAGATGTCACATTCTCATGGGCGCGTGCAATCTTTGGTATGGTATTACTGGTTGTAGGGTACGTTTTAGCTGCCAATGCGACGAAGAGTAACTTAGTGACATTAGCAGGATTATTACCACCAATCGTGACACTCGGTACGTATTTATTCTTTACAGATACAGTACAAGTCTTTTTAAAGCTCATTCGGAAAAATAAACATGTTTACTGGCGTAAATATCGTTTACTATCTGTTTCAGAAGTAGCAGCCATGTTAAAAGAGAATGCACGCATGTTCTTCATTTCGTCGATGGTATCAACGCTCGCTTTTTTAGCGATTGGCACATTGAGTTCACTATCAACATTTTCGCATAAATATCATCAATTGAATCCACTCAGTCTCGTATATACAAGTTCAGCAGACAACCCGTATGAACATCGTCATATTACGAACCTTCAACATGAACTACAAGAAGAGGGATTAAGTTATCGATTAGATCGTGTCGTCGTAAAAAGGCAGACTTCTTCTAAAACGTATGCACCTGTTAAGATTATTAGCGAAAAAGATTTGAATAATTTAGCTGTTTCGTTAGGTTATCCACTTGTCTCACTAGAAAAAGGACAGGCACTTTTCTTAGCGTATTCGGAAGAGTCATTAAAAATGCTATCAAAAGAAAATGTTTATACAACGCTACAAGAATCAAATGTGAAACTACATATTGATTCTGCCTATCCGAAAATTGTATTCCCAGCAGATAAGTTAGGGACGAATCAAATTATTGTCAGTGATGAAGATTTTAAACGTATTTATGCACCTATGACAGGCATGAATGGTACACAGTCTTCAAGTCATATTTATATTTTTAATGTCCCAAAATGGCAAGATACTAAATATGTAGGGCATGACCTAGAAATGATGATTAATACTGCTTATGCGATGGGAACTGAAGCATCATTACCTTTTTATTTTGAAAATACAGGTTTAGATTATTCGTTTATTCGTTCGACATTCGCACTGTTATTATTCATTGGTTTATTAGCTGCAGCAGTCTTTTTCCTAGCTGCGGGAAGTTTTATTTACTTCAAACTTTATACGAATCTAGAACAAGAGAAAAAACAATATGAAACATTGTACCGAATGGGTGTAACGAAAAAAGAAATTCGTAAACTCGTTAATCGACAACTCATTCCACAGTTCTTTTTACCATGGGCGATTGCGATGGTGAATAGCTTATTTGCTTTCATCTCTTTACAAGTATTTTGGCGAGGTATTGCAGATTTGTCAATTATGAGGGAGATTATTTTAGTGATGATTGGCGTATCACTCTTACAATTGCTCTATTTTTATCTCATTCGTTGGCGTTATTTAGCGCATTTAAAAATAAATATTTAATTTAAAAATAAATTTGGGGATAAGTGTAAAAACATGACCCCACATGAGCATAAGAAGAACTGGAATCGCGCTATGGTGCGGTTCCAGTTTTTTGTTGCGAACGCTAAAAAAGAAGATGAACTGTTTTGTCCCAATCTGTTTTTTTCTTAACATTGTGAAATGCAAAAAATTAACATACAATGTAACGTAATAGGAGTGTGATGATATGAGTCTTTTGAACAGCTTTATTGAAAATGTGCGAAAAAATCCAACTAAATTAGCGATTCAAGCAGAACGTGAATCTTATACATACGAAGAAATGAGTCGTGTAATCGAAGGAATTCAACGAGATTTAAAGGAGAAAGGGTACAAAGCAAGGGACCATATTGCGATTATGATAGGCAATGAGCCAACCTTTATTTTTTCACTCTATGCAATTTGGGCAATGGGGGCAACAGCCATTCCAATTAATCCAAATTACACTAAACACGAAATTCAATACATTCTAGAACAAAGTGATGCAAAGACTGTACTGGTCACACAACAATATCAAGCATTAGAGGCAATAGTATGTTCTGTGGAAATAGTTGAATTATCCTCTATAAACAACTGTTTACAAGATATTCATATACATTCTATGGCAGATGTGGCTGTTATTTTATATACATCAGGTACGACAGGTCATCCCAAAGGAGCTATGTTAACGCATGAAAATCTATTTGAAAATGCTCGAGATGTAGCAGAATTTCTAGGTATTTATCATGATGATCGTATGATTACAGTATTACCTGTATTTCACGTTTTTGCATTGACCGTAGCTGTCAATGCACCACTTTTACAAGGTGCAACACTACTTCTTCAATCACATTTTAGCCCTGTTCGAATTTTCGAAGCAGCAAATGAACAAGGAGCCACTGTTATGGCGGGCGTTCCTACTATGTATAATTTTTTACTACATACAGAATCTAGTTATGAAAAGCCACTCGGTTCAATTCGTTTAGCTATTTCAGGCGGTTCATCTTTACCAAAGGCAGTAATTGAACAATTTGAAGAACGATTCCAGCTTCGTATTTCAGAAGGGTATGGCTTATCCGAAGCGTCTCCCGTTACATGTTTTAATCCTTTAGGTAAACAAAAAGTGGGTTCAATCGGGCAGAGTATCGTTCATGTAGAAAATCGCATTGTAGATGAACAAGGACTTGAAGTGCCGCGTATGAAGATTGGTGAATTAACAGTACGTGGTAAGAATGTGATGAAAGGTTATTATAAAATGTCTGAAGAAACCGCTAATGTCTTAAAAGATGGCTGGCTATACACAGGTGATTTAGCCTATATGGACGAAGAGGGTTATGTATTTATTGTTGACCGTAAAAAAGATTTAATCATTGTAGGTGGATATAATGTTTATCCACGAGAAGTTGAGGAAGTTTTATATCAACACGAAGCGGTATTAGAAGCAGCTGTTGTTGGATTAAAAGATGTAGAATACGGTGAAAAGGTATGTGCATATATTACGTTGAAAGAAGAAATTCATCCAGAACGTTTGAAAATGTATTGTGAAGGGCATTTAGTAGAGTATAAGTGTCCTACAGAAATACGAATTGTCGAGCAATTACCAAAGAATTCTACAGGTAAGGTATTGAAAAGACAATTAGCAGAGGAGGAACTGAGATGATTGCAACAATTGTTTGGGGAGCGATTAGTCTAATACTCGTTATTCTTGTGATTTATGTGATTTTCAGATATTTATTCCGACACAATAAAGCAGATCACATATATGCACCATTTGATGAGGCGACTTCAGGTACAAGACCCGATATGGATGGGCGTAATCCAATTTCACAAACGCGTGAAAAAGTGCAACAAGAACAAAAATACAATGAACAGACTGAACAAAAAAATACGGATTCAAAATAAAAAACAGGCTGGAGCATATATGCTTCAGCCTGTTTCGTATTGAAATTTAGAATGAATCGCCTTGATTCTTTTGCTTTTTGTAAACAACAAAGTAGAAGAAAATGAGTAAGGCAATCCAGATAGGACCTACGATGAGTGCAATACGTGTATCCACGTTGAAATACATAAGCACAACAACCATGAATAAGAAAGCGATTGCAAAGTAAGAACCTAATGGATAAAAAATATTTTTAAATGACAGCTTATTTACTTGATCGCCCGTCAGTGTTTTACGGAATTTAATTTGCGCAAATAATATAATGAGCCATGTCCAAATGGCACCAAATGTCGACACACTTGTTAAATAGATAAATACTTTTTCATCTACGAAGTAGTTTAAGACAACACCGATTAATAAAACAATAGCTGAGAATAGAATTGCGACAGTTGGTACACCTGTTTTTCCAACATTGTGGAAAATTTTCGGTGCTTGTTTTTGACCAGCTAGGTTGAATAACATACGACCTGTACTGAAAATACCACTGTTACAGCTTGATAAAGCAGCTGTTAATACGACAAAATTAATAATACCAGCAGCATAGCGAATACCTACTTGGTCAAACATCATAACGAATGGACTACTTTGACCGTCCATATCACTCCAAGGATAGATTGATAGAATAACGGTTAATGCACCTATGTAGAAAATTAACACACGCCATAATACCGTATTAATTGCTTTTGGTAATGTCTTTTTTGGATGATTTGCTTCACCAGCTGTTACGCCAATCATCTCCACCCCTAGATATGCGAACATAACAATTGGTAATGCGCCGATTACGCCTGAGAATCCATTTGGCATGAATCCACCATGTGACCATAAATTAGAGAAACCGGTTGCAACACCACCGTTGCCAATCCCAAATAGAATAACAGCTAAACCAATTACAATCATCGCGATAATCGCAAATACTTTAATAAAGGCGAACCAGAATTCGAATTCACCAAATACTTTTGCGGCAATTAAGTTGACTAATGTCATCGCAACAAGTGCTGCAAGTGCCCAAGCCCATTTTGGTGAATCCGGGAACCATAATGTCATATAAATACCGACTGCTGTAATTTCTGCCATACACGTTACAATCCATAAGAACCAATAATTCCACCCCGTAATAAATCCAGCTAGTGGTCCTAAAAACTGTTGTGCATAACGACTGAATGATCCTGCTACAGGAATTTCAACTGCAATTTCACCTAAAGCACGCATAACAAAGAAAATAACAAGACCGCCCATTGCGTATGTCAGTAAGACTGCTGGACCCGCAATTTTGATAGCGCCAGCTGAACCGAGGAATAAACCTACTCCGATGGCAGCGCCGAGCGACATCAATGCAATATGTCTTGATTCGAGACCTCGCTTGAGTTCTGGTTGCTTATTACTCATAAAAAACAACTCCCCTTAGTGCATTTTTTGTGTTTCCATAACATGATAGCATAATGTTTTCCAATTCACATGATATAAATAGATTATATCTCTTAAAAATTCAGAAAATACAAGTGGTTTCAAGCACTTATAATACTTAAAAAGTGTACACTGATATGAAGAAATAGGCAAGATAGAAAATTTATGTATTTTTGATTTACTTTTAAAGTATAACGAGAAATATTGTGTATTAATTAGATTTGTGATATTTTCTATAACAGGTTTATAATGGTAGTAGAGGAGTGTGAATTAGATGAAAAAATATGTAGAAAAAGAAGATTTATTTGAATTGGTATCAGTTGCGACACCTATTATCGCACCAAATCAGTTACAGGCTGTTTTTCTGAAAACAGTAATAGACGAAAAAGAAAATACGTACTATAACTATTTGTATCAATTAAATTTACAAACACGACAGATACAACAGCTTACTTTTGGAAAAGAACGTATTTCTTCGGTTCAATGGTCTCCAAATAGCAAGATGGTTTCCTTTATTTCAACAAGGGAGAAAGAGGCAACTTTATATATTTTACCGATTGATGGCGGGGAAGCGCGAGCAGTTGTAAAGGAGTTACGTCACATTACTTCCTATCAATGGCATATAGATAATGCGACAATTTATTTTACAGCAAAAATAGAGCAAGGTTTTTTAGAAGAAAAGAAAGAGAAGAAAAAACCAGAAGCCTATCATGTCGATCGCATGCGCTATAAATTGAATGGTGTAGGTTTACTCAATACGAAACAATATGCTGCTTTTGCAAAGTTGGATGTGACAACTGGGGAAATAACACCGCTTATAAAAGACGAAACGAATTATAGTGTACAGCATGTTTCGCCTGATGGTCAGACAGTATTATTAACGAATTGGTCTACAGCAAAAGATGACGATTTTTCGATGCAACTCTTACAATATTCAATAGAAGAAAAAACAATGGAAAAAATCTTTGATATGGATGGTTCGTTAGGTGGAGCAACGTACTCACATGACGGAGCTTACATTGCTTTTGAGGTGTCGCCAAACGAACCCTATCGTAATGCCACACATAATGAAGTGTATGTATACGATGTAACACAGCAATCCGCTTGGTCATTAACCGCGATGATGGACTTACCTGTTGGAGACTATGCAATTGGCGATGTACAACAGAGTGTTCAAGCACCTTCTGTTGTTTGGACGGAAGGAAATGATCTCTACTTCCAAATGTCATCAATGGGCGATGTACGCCTGTACTACGCAACATTGAGTGGGGCAATCTATCCTGCTACACCTGAAGAAGAACATATTTACGGGTATGACATCACAAAGGATGGACAATATGCATTGATTACTTGTTCGTCACCGACAACCGTTAGTAACCTTTATTTACATGAAGTTACAACAGGCGAACGTCATCAACTTACACAATTCAATGAAAACTATGAACAAACACATCATCTAGTTAAGCCAGAAATTATTCAAGTGGAGAATGAGGGACAACTTGTATGGGGATGGTTGATGAAACCATCTCAATACCAAGAAGGACAGAAATATCCATTGATGTTAGCGATTCATGGTGGTCCACATATGATGTATGCGAATACATTCATGCATGAAATGCAGTTACTCGCTGCAGAAGGTTATGGTGTCCTATACATGAATCCTCGTGGTAGTCATGGTTATAGCCAAGAGTTCGTAAATGGTTGTCGTGGTGACTATGGTGGCGGTGATTACCGAGATTTAATGGCAGCAGTGGATTTAGCAACATCAGAATACGCATGGGTTGATTCAAGTCGTCTAGGTGTAACAGGTGGTAGTTATGGTGGATTTATGACGAACTGGATTATTGGACATACAGACCGATTTAAAGCTGCATTGACGCAACGTTCTATTTCAAATTGGGTGAGCTTCTTTGGCGTATCCGATATCGGTTACTATTTCACACCATGGCAAATTGAAGGGGATATGCATGATGTAGACAAACTTTGGGAGCATTCGCCATTAAAATATGTCAAAAATAGTACAACACCACTGATGATTCTACATGGAGAATTAGATGATCGTTGTCCGATTGAACAAGCAGAACAGCTGTATGCAACAATGAAGTCAATGGGGAAAGAGGTAGAGTTTATTCGTTTTGAACAGGCGAATCATGATTTATCACGAACTGGTTTACCGAATTTGCGTTTACAACGATTAGAAGCCATTCAAAATTGGTTTGTTAAGAAATTGTAAATTTCTTTAAAATAGCAACTTTTCCATGATGGTGACGTTCAATTTCACATGACAGTTTATATACAAAAAGGTATGATAGACAAAGAAATCATAGAAAAGGATTGTGGATGAAAAAAGATGATTAGCATGATTGAATATATTATTAGTTTTATTGTACACATCGATCAACATCTTGTAGAAATCATTCGAGACTTTGGCAACTGGACATACGGTATTTTATTCGCAATCGTTTTTGTTGAGACAGGTCTTGTTATTTTTCCATTCTTACCAGGGGACTCGCTATTATTTGCCGCAGGAACATTTGCCGCAATTGGTTCATTAAGCTTACCAACATTGCTTCTTGTGTTCTTCTTTGCTGCTGTAATTGGTGATTCATTAAATTATGAAATCGGTAAAAAAGTAGGGACAACGATTCGTCCAGGTACACTTATGGGGAAAATGATTAATCAAGAAAAGATGAATAAAGCAGAGGCGTTCTTTAATAAGCACGGCGGTAAAACAATCGTCATCGCACGATTTATGCCCTTTATTCGTACATTTATTCCATTCGTTGCAGGTGCAAGTCGAATGAAGTATAGCTACTTCTTAATGTATAACATCGTAGGCGCGGCGTTATGGGTGGGAAGCTGTACATTACTTGGTTATTTCTTTGGTAATATCCCAATTGTAAAAGAGAATTTCTCTACCGTATTAATTGTGATTATTTTCCTTTCGGTTATTCCAGCATTCGTTGGCTTTATCAAATCGAGAAAATCAACTACATCGTAAAATAAAAAGACTTTTGCTTAAAAAATAGCAAAGGTCTTTTTTTAAATAAATATATGTTAGAATATTCTTAATAATGAATTTAAAAGGGGTTTTTATGATGACAGAAAAAATGAATGTAGAAAGTTTTAATTTAGATCATACAAAAGTACAGGCACCATTTGTTCGCCTAGCAGGAATTAAAAAAGGGCAGCACGGAGATGAGGTATATAAATACGATATTCGCTTTAAACAACCGAATAAAGAGCATATGGAGATGCCTGCACTTCACTCAATTGAACATTTAATGGCTGAAAATATTCGTAATCATACAGATTACGTAGTAGATTTAAGTCCGATGGGATGTCAAACAGGTTTTTATTTATCGATGATTAATCATACAGACTATGATGAAGTATTAACAATTTTAGAAAATACATTACAAGATGTTGTAGACGCAACAGAAGTCCCAGCATGTAACGAAGTTCAGTGTGGCTGGGCAGCAAGCCATAGTTTAGAAGGCGCAAAACAGTTAGCGAAAGAGATGTTAGATAAGAAAACAGAATGGTCAATTATCTTTAATGAGACTAAGTAACTAATTGTTATATTAAAATAAAATAAAAATGAAAGGGAAATCGCTAAAATAGCCGATTTCCCTTTTTTTATGATAGAATAAATTTATAATATTTACCAAATAATCCAAATGATATTATCATAAAAATAATTAAATGTGAAATATTTTCTATTTATTAGGTTAGAATAACTGTATGTATGGTACAAAAATTATATATTTTATATAGAAGATAAAGACTAAAGTCATAAATATTGCTATAATAAAATGGACGAAATAGTGAGGGAGTAGGAAAATGGAGATTTTTATCGGTAGACAACCGATTTTCGATGAAAATGAAAAATTATTTGCTTATGAGCTCTTATATAGAAATGGCCAAGAACAGAATGAATATATGGCTGTAGACTCCGATTTAGCAACGGTAGAGGTCATTATAAACTCCTTCTTTTCAATTGGTTTTGATGAATTAGCGAGTGGTAAGCCATGCTTTATTAATTTTACGGATACATTATTAAAAAGTGATATTTTTGAAAGTTTATCACCGCGAGAAGTGGTAGTAGAAGTATTAGAAGATGTGCCAATCACAGCTGATTTAGTGGAGCGTGTCAAAGAGATTCATAATAGGGGGTTTCGCATTGCTTTAGATGATTTTGTTCTTCAAAATCATGTGAGTTTATATGACCAGCTCTTTCAATATGTTGATTACATAAAAGTGGATTTTCTGCTATCGACAGAAGTAGAACGACATGAAATTGAAGAGAAAGTATTAAGACATTATCCACATATCACATTGCTTGCAGAAAAAGTAGAGACGAGAGCACAATATTTAGAAGCTAGAACGATTGGGTATAAGTTGTTTCAAGGGTACTATTTTAAACAGCCTCAAATTATTAAAGGTAATGAAATTCCAGCAAATATGCTGCAATATTATAAAGTAATTGCTTTATTAAATAGTGCAGAACCAGATATTGATGGGCTAGTTGATCATATTGAACATGATGTTGCGCTTTCTTTCAAATTATTAAAGCTCATTAATAATTCTTCTAAACGAACGAAACGAAAAATCCGTTCGATTAAACAAGCAATTTTACTACTCGGATTAACGGATTTGCAAAGATGGGTGCAAATTTTAATTTATCGTGAGTGGAGTAAAAAGCCTAAAGCGGATATGTATGAAGAATTAATGAAGACATCACTTTGTCGTGCCAAATTATGTGAGCTCATGGCGAAAAGAATTGGTTATCGTAATCACTCAGAGTATTTTTTAGTGGGTATGTTCTCATTAATTGATGCTTTATTAGAAAAACCAATGAACATTATTTTGGCGCAGTTACCTTTGTCAGATGAAATTGTTGAAACGATTTCAGGAAGTGAAACAGCCCTATCTCCTGTTTTAGATATGGCAATTGCACTAGAACGTTTAGATTGGGAAGAAGTAACACGTTTAGAAGATAAGCTTCAACTAAAAACAGACGAACTATTTGAATTTGTGGAAAAAGCCAATCAATGGGTAACAAACTTCCAATTAGTTTAATAGAAAGTTCCTTTTTTCGTGATAATTGAAATCTATGTATGAATCCTGTTATTGTATAATAAGTTAGAATGAAGAAGCTTGTACTGGAGGGGAAGACATGAAAAAAGTATTTTTTGCAACCATTCTTGGTTCGGCATTACTTTTAGGTGCTTGTGGTTCAAGTGAATCAGGATCAGGTGATTCAACAAAAGTAGATGGTGAAAAGATTGCAAAACAGAAATGTATTAGCTGTCATGGGAATGAATTAAATAATGGGAATGCACCTTCAATTAAAGATATCGGTGCAAAGAAATCTGAAAAAGAGATTTTAGACATTATTGAAAATGGTCAAGGTGGCATGCCTGGTGGTATTGTCAAAGGCGACGAAGCAAAAGCAGTTGCAGAGTGGCTTTCAACTCAAAAGTAATTTAAAAAGCAGTTTGATTGTAGAAATGACAATCGAGCTGTTTTTTTGTATCGTTTTAAGGAAGAAATTCCGCACGCTACATGATAAAATAAACGTACGATTGAGAGGACGTGAACAAGTTGGAACAAGTATGTACGAGAGATATAATGGAAGTATTTAATTTGAATCTCATTTGTGGGGAAGAAGGAATTGGTCGTCACATTTTAACAAGTGATATTTCGAGACCGGGTTTAGAGATGGCTGGTTATTTCACGCACTATCCAGCAGAGCGTGTACAGTTACTCGGCAAGACAGAGTTATCATTCTTTTTAATGTTACCAAAGGCGGAAAGAATTGAGCGCATGCAAAAGTTATGTGCAGAAGATACTCCTGCTATTATTATTTCGCATAATATGGAAGTACCTGAAGAATTACGTATAGCTTCGGAAGAAAATCATGTACCAGTACTAACAACGAATCTATCAACAACACGTTTTTCAAGTAAGCTGACAACGTATTTAGAGAGTCGTTTAGCACCTTCAACAGCTGTACATGGTGTATTGGTTGATATTTATGGAATAGGCGTACTCATTACAGGAAATAGCGGTGTCGGTAAAAGTGAGACAGCACTAGAGCTTGTAAAGAAAGGCCATCGCCTTGTCGCAGATGACTGTGTTGAAATTTACCAAGAGAGTGAGAACACACTGATTGGGAATGCGCCGCCGCTTATTGCACATATGTTAGAAATTCGTGGTATTGGAATTATCGATATTATGACAATGTTCGGTGCTTCAGCTGTTCGTCGCCATAAAAGAATTTCTCTTGTCATCGACCTTGAGGTTTGGGATTCCGAAAAAACATATGATAGACTAGGAATCGAGACAGATACAATGCGTATTTTAGATACCGATTTAACGAAGCTGACAATTCCTGTAAGGCCGGGACGAAACTTATCGGTTATTATTGAAGTAGCGGCAATGAATCACCGTCTAAAAAATCTTGGTGTTAATTCTGCGGAAGAATTTACAAAGAGACTAGAAGATGTAATTCAAGGACAGGGGTAAGTCCTGTACGTGGAAGGAGAAAGAGATGGATTTTTTATTAATGCAAATTGATCCGGTAGCCTTTAATTTAGGGCCTGTAGCGGTTCGATGGTATGGGATTTTAATCGCAACAGGTATTATCATTGCCTATGTAGTTGCGCAGCGTGAAATGACCAAAAGAGGTTTTAAAGACGACTTTTTAACAGATTTATTAATTTGGACGGTTCCAATTGCAATCATCTGTGCCCGAATTTATTATGTATTATTTGAATGGAGTTACTATAAAGAGAATCCAGGACAGATTGTTCAAATATGGCAAGGTGGTATTGCCATTCATGGTGCACTGATTGGTGGTGCCATTACTGTATTAATCTTCTGTAAAAAGCGTGGCGTCAACTTCTGGAAAGTAGCCGATATTCTAGCTCCATCGATTTTAATCGGTCAAATTATCGGGCGCTGGGGCAACTTCATGAACCAAGAAGCTTACGGTAGTGTCGTAGAGCGTTCATTTTTAGAAAGCCTATATTTACCAAATTGGATCATTGAACAGATGAATGTTCAAGGATTTTATCATCACCCGACATTCCTTTACGAATCAATGTGGAATATTGTCGGATTGATTGTTTTATTACTACTTAGAAAAGTGAATCTATTACGTGGGGAAATTTTCTTAATCTATGTGATGTGGTATTCATTCGGGCGTTATTTCGTAGAAGGACTTCGTACAGATAGTTTGTACATTGGCCCACTTCGTACAGCGCAGATGGTATCATTAATTGCATTAGTTATTGCGGCAATTGTGATGATTTATCGTCGTAAGAAGATGAATCCAGTTGTACGTTATAAAGATAAATAGTAGAACGCCCGGAACTACATCATGTAGCCCGGGTTGTTTTATATAAAAGGAGTGTTAGCTATGCATTATAAAGGATTATTATTTGATTTTGACGGTACATTATTAGATACAAACGAATTAATTATGGAAACTTTTTATCATGTCTTATCACCAAAATTTCCTAGGAAATATAAAAAAGAAGATATGGCTCAATTTATCGGACCTTCTTTAAAAGAAACATTTACAGCAATTGATCCACAAAATGCTGAAACTTTAATCAAAGAATATATTACGTGGAATCGTACGCACCATGACGAATTGGTCTCAGAATTTGACGGTGTAGTCGAAGTACTAAAGCAATTGAAGAGAGCTGGTTTAAAATTAGCCATTGTCTCAACAAAAAGACGTGAAGCTATTTTAACTGGTTTACATGTATTAGGTGTAGAAGAACTATTCGATGTAATTATTAGTAACGATGAGGTCGAACATACTAAACCACATCCAGAACCTGTCTTACTCGCTCTACAAGAACTTGGTTTACAAAAGCATGAAGTTATTATGATTGGAGACAACTATCACGATATTGAAGGCGGACAAAATGCAGGTGTTCATACAGCAGGTGTCGCTTGGTCGTTGAAGGGAGCAGCATTTTTAGAAGCACTACACCCAACTTATATGCTTTACCATATGCGTGATTTATATCAAATTACAGGAGTGGAAGCCTATGCGCAAAACGACACGCTATAAAGTAGAGGGAGCCTCTTCTTTATGGCAAATTTACAAGACGGTTTCTTTTTGGAAAGTGGCGAAATGTTTTATCGTCATTGAAATCGCACGCATCACACCATTTCTAGCGATGAAAAATTGGCTCTATCGCCATCTACTACATATGAAAGTCGGTGAGCGAACAGCTTTCGCTTTAAAAGTTGTTCCGGATACGATGTTTCCTGAACGAATATCAGTGGGCGACGATACGATTATTGGCTATAACACGACGATTTTAGCGCACGAATATTTAATTGATGAGTACCGATTAGGTGATGTGAAGATTGGGAGTCGTGTCATGGTTGGAGCCAATTCAACCATTTTACCAGGTGTTACAATTGGCGATGATGCAGTAGTATCGGCAATGACACTTGTGAACCGAGATGTACCAGCAGGCGCGATGGTTGGTGGGAACCCTATGCAAATTATTTATACAAAGGAACAACGAGAAAAGAAATTATCTGAAAAATCTTAATACGAAATAGAAGAAAAAAAGGCATGTTCGAGGAAATAAAGTAGTTGAAAGACGAATTATTTTACGTGAGCATGTCTTTTTATATACATGAAATTTGACGGTTATTTAGAATTGCGTTAAAATACTATACACCATCACATTAGCACTCTAGTGAACTAAAGTAACGGATAGGAAGTGGAAGTATGTCTATGATTCGCCCATTCGAAAAGCCATTAGGTATGCGTGACACATTACCAGGGATTTTTGAAAAGAAAGAATGGATACGCCAAGTCGGACGTGAATTTTTCTCTTTAAGAGGATTTGACTTTATTAAGACACCAACATTGGAATATTACGAAACAGTTGGTCGTTTTTCAGCTATTTTAGAGTCGAACTTGTTTAAATTAGTCGACTCACAAGGGAACACACTCGTGTTACGTCCAGATATGACGACACCCATTGCACGTATTGCCTCAACAAAACTATTAAAAGAAAAAGTACCACAGCGATTAGCTTATTTTTCAAATGTCTTCCGCGCGCAAGAATTAGAAGGCGGAAAACCAGCAGAGTTTGAACAGATGGGGATTGAAGTAATTGGAGATGATTCAATTTACGCAGATACAGAAGTCATTCTAACGACGATTGATTTAATGAAGCGTTTAGGTATTGAATCATTCAAAATTACGATTGGTCATGCGGGAATTTTAGAAGCGATCATTCGAAAAAATGTTCAAACAGAAGAACAGTTTACTGAATTACATCAACTACTCGTGAATCGTAACTATGTTGGTTTTGAAGAAGCAGTGGATCGTTTTGTATTAACGACTGAACAGGCTAGCACTTTAAAATCATTTATCGAAGAAGCGACATCTTTAACAAATATGCGACAAATTTCAAAATATCTTTATGAAAAAGAAGCGCTTATTTATATGGAACAACTCGCTTCGATTTTGGAAATCGCTGGCGTACAAGAATACGTGGCATTTGATTTTACAATCGCAAGCCATATGAATTATTACACAGGCATGATGTTTGAAGTATTTGCGGCGAATACAGGTTATCCAATTGGGAATGGTGGACGCTATAATGGGTTGCTTGAAAATTTCGGTGCAGATATGAGCGCAGTAGGTTTCGCACTGCGAATTGATTATTTATTAGAAGCGATGCCGAAAATAGAAGATGAAAAAGAGAGTGTCCTTATTCTATTTGTATCGACACAATTGGCACAAGCACTTGAACAAACGAAGCAATTGCGCGAACAAGGTTACCGTACGACGATGCAATCTTTAGAAGGAATCGAAAATCTAGCACAATATGAAAAGCAATTTACAAAAGTAGTACGTGTTGGACAAGGAGGTACAAGCTATGAATGAACCATTAACGATTGCGATGCCAAAAGGACGTATTTTTGAAGAAGCATATGAGCTATTAATTCAAGCGAATTTCGACTTACCTGAAACAATTGATTTATCACGTAAACTCATGTTTGAAGTACCTTCTGAAAATATTCGCTTCATTTTAGCAAAACCGATGGATGTACCAACATATGTTGAGCATGGTGTAGCAGACATTGGAATCGCGGGGAAAGATACATTACTTGAACAACAACGCCATGTGCATGAATTACTCGATTTAAAGATTAGTACATGTCATATTGCGTCAGCTGGTTTACCGAACACTGTACTAGATGAGATTGCGCCACGTATTGCGACAAAATATCCGAATATTGCGTCAGCCTACTATCGTGAGCGCGGCGAACAAGTAGAAATTATCGGATTGAACGGTTCGATTGAGTTAGCACCGATGATTGGTTTAGCAGATCGTATTGTCGATATTGTCTCAACAGGTCAAACATTGAAAGAGAATGGACTTGTAGAATATGAATATATTACGGATGTATCATCACGATTAGTTGCAAACCCTGCAAGTTATCGTATGAAGAATGAACGTATTACAGACTTAGTAAAGCGTCTAAAAGCATGTGTGAAATAGGGGTGAGTAGATGGAGATTCAAACATTAACAGCAGATATTTCTTTAAAGCGTCAACTCGAAACAGGGAATGAGATGCAGCTGCAAACAGTTCGTGCAGTTATTAAAGATGTAAAGCAGCAAGGTGATGAAGCGGTAAAAGCATATACAGAAAAATGGGATGGTTTTCGTTTAGAAAACCTACGTGTTACACAGGAAGAAATCGATGCAGCTGTTCAGGCGATGGATGAAATCATCTTACAAGACTTACGCGAAGCAGCAACCAATATTCGTCGTTATCACGAACAACAAAGTCGTTATGGATTCAAACTACCATTAGAAGATGGTTCATATTTAGCGCAGCGTATTTTACCGCTAACATCGGTTGGACTATATGTACCAGGTGGTTCAGCAGCCTATCCTTCTTCTGTATTGATGAATGTGATTCCAGCACAAGTTGCGGGTGTAGAACGCGTAGTCATTGCAACACCATGTGATGCAACGGGGAAATTACCTGATGCAGTACTTGCAGCAGCTTCGATTTTAGGCATTACAGAAATTTATAAAATGGGCGGTGCACAGGCAATTGCAGCACTCGCATATGGTACAGAAACGATTCAACCCGTCGACAAAATTACAGGTCCAGGAAATATTTTTGTAGCACTTGCAAAAAGGGAAGTGTTCGGTGATGTCGCAATTGATATGATTGCGGGGCCCAGCGAAATCGCTATTTTAGCAGATGAAACAGCCTATGCTGATGAAGTAGCAGCCGATTTACTATCTCAAGCAGAACATGATGCCCTTGCATGTGCCATTTTAATTACAACGAGTGAACAACTCGCTCAAGCTGTTGCAACACAAGTGGAAAAACAATTGCAGACATTACCAAGAGAATCAATCGCTCGTCAATCGGTTGAACGCTTTGGCCGTATTTATATAGCAAGTTCGATGGCGGAAGCAGTAGAAGCAATTAATCAGTTAGCACCCGAACATTTAGAAATTGTAACGAAAAATGCAGAAGCAGTAAGCGAACAAATTCGTCATGCAGGTGCTATCTTTTTAGGGCGCTACAGTTCAGAGCCTGTAGGTGACTATTTTGCAGGAACAAATCACGTCCTACCAACAAATAGTACAGCGCGATTTGCTTCGGGATTAAATGTCGATGATTTTATTAAGAAAACGAGTGTTGTTTATTATACAGAAAAAACATGGGAACAAAACGCACCGAAAATTGCACGTCTTGCACGTTTAGAAGGCTTGGAAGGACATGCGAGAGCAGTTGAATCAAGAGGTTGGGAGAAGGAGTGAATAGTGATGGGAACACGTACAGCGAGTATTATACGTAAAACGAATGAAACACAAATTGCCATTGATTTCGACTTAGATGGTACGGGGCAGGTAACGGTCAATACAGGTGTACCATTTATGGACCATATGCTCGATTTATTCATGAAGCATGGTTTATATGACGGGAAAATTGAAGCGAATGGCGATGTGGAAATTGATGACCACCACACAACAGAAGATTTAGGCATTGTTTTGGGGCAAGCGGTTCGACAAGCACTTGGCGATAAAAAAGGTATTAAACGTTATGGACATGCTTTTGTGCCAATGGATGATGCGCTAGCACAAGTCTATGTGGATTGTTCAGACCGCCCACATTTAGAATTTCGCGCCACTTTACCAGCTCAAAAAGTCGGCACATTCGATACAGAACTCGTACATGAATTTTTATGGAAGTTTGCACTAGAAGCTCGTATGAATGTGCATGTTATTGTGCCATATGGTCATAATACACACCACATTATCGAAGCGATTTTCAAAGCACTTGCGCGTGCCATTGATGATGCTGTTCAAATTGATCCACGTGTACAAGGCGTACCGTCAACAAAGGGGTTACTTGGATGAAAGTAGGAATCATTGATTATGGTATGGGGAACTTGTTTAGTGTGGAGCAAGCAGTTAAAAGATTAGGCTATGAAGTGATTGTTTCTTCAAATATACAAGAACTAAAGCAAGCAGATGCGTTCATTTTACCTGGTGTCGGTGCATTTGCAGATGCGATTGGTTGTTTAGAAAAGACAGGATTGAATCACTTTGTTTATGAAATAGTGGAACAACAAAAACCGCTACTCGGGATTTGTTTAGGTATGCAATTACTATTTGAAGATAGTGAAGAAAATGGTTTCTTTAAAGGTTTAGGTATTTTTAAAGGAACAATTCGTCGCTTTGATGATGAAAAAGTACGTGTTCCGCATATGGGATGGAATAACCTTACATTTACATTCACACCTAATTGGCAAGAACCAGAAGAATTAGCAGATCGTTATGTTTACTTTGTTCACTCGTATTACGGTGTAGATTTAGCACCTGAACAATTAGTTGCCTATGCAGAATATGAAGGAATTCGTGTTCCTGGAATTGTGCAAAAAGGCAATGTAACAGGTATGCAATTTCACCCTGAAAAATCAGGCACTTGTGGTATGACACTATTAAAAAATTGGTTACAACAAGTAGAAGGGGAGACGCAATCATGACAGCAATTCAAATTTTCCCAGCGATTGATATGCGCGGTGGAAAGTGTGTCCGTTTATTTAAAGGGGATTACGCACAGGAGACGATTTACGGTGATTCACCATTTGATATGGCTAAAAGTTTTGCAGATGCAGGTGCGACATTCATACATATGGTCGACTTAGACGGTGCAAAAGATGGTGAACGTGTACATGCAAAAGATGTTGTCCGCGTTGCAAAGGAATTACCTCTGCGCGTACAAATTGGCGGCGGTATCCGAACAGAAGAAGATGTGGCATTTTATTTAGATCAAGGTGTAGATCGTGTCATTATTGGAAGTCTCGCGATTCGTGAACCTGAACTTGTTGCTTCCTTTATTGAAAAATACGGTGCAGAGCGTATTGTCATTGGATTGGACGCAAAAGATGGTATGGTCGCAACGCATGGCTGGCTTGAAACATCGAATCAAACAGCGATTGAAGTTGGACAATATTTTGCAAATAAAGGCGCAAAGCACTTTATTTTTACGGATATCGCAACGGATGGAACACTTCAAGGGCCAAATATTGAAGCAAATGAAGCATTGGCGCGTGCAACAGGTGCAAATATCATTGTATCGGGTGGTATGAGTAGTTTAGCTGATATTCAAGCAGTGAAAGAAGCTGCGAAATCAACAACGATTGCTGGTGTGATTATTGGTAAAGCTTTATACACAGGACAATTCACATTAGAAGAAGCGCTGAAGGAGGTAGAATAATGCTAACGAAACGAATTATTCCATGCCTCGATGTGAAAGATGGTCGTGTCGTAAAGGGGGTTCAATTTGTATCGCTACGTGATGCTGGAGACCCTGTAGAACTCGCGACTTTTTATAATGAGCAGGGTGCGGATGAGCTCGTGTTTTTAGATATATCTGCAACACATGAAGGAAGAGAGACGATGGAAGATGTCGTGCGACAAACAGCCGCTACATTATCTATTCCATTCACAGTAGGCGGTGGTATTCGAACGCTAGAAGATATGAAGCGTATGCTACGAGCGGGAGCTGATAAAGTATCTCTTAATTCAGCTGCATTACAAAATCCAGAAATCATTGAAGAAGGTGCGCGCTATTTTGGCTCGCAATGTATCGTTGTAGCAATTGATGCGAAGTGGAGTGAACAAGACAACACGTGGATGGTATTCACGCATGGCGGACGTAACCGACTTGATGTTGAAGCAGTTGCATGGGCAAAACAAGCTGTTGCACTTGGGGCTGGTGAATTACTTATCACATCGATGGACTCAGACGGTGAGAAAAAAGGATTCGATTTAGAACTGATGAAAGCCATTCGAAAAGAAGTCAATGTACCGATTATCGCAAGTGGCGGTGCGGGGAATGCAGAACATTTTTATACAGTGCTTGAAGATGCGGATGCCGATGCGGCACTTGCTGCTTCCATCTTCCACTATAAAGAGACAAGTGTAGAAGAAGTGAAAAGTTATTTGAAAAATAAAGGAGTGTCGATTCGATGAAAATTCAATTTGGAGCAGATGGTTTAGTACCGGTCATCATTCAACATGCACGTACAAAAGAAGTATTAACTTTAGCCTATATGAACGAAGAATCGTATAAAAAAACACTCGAAACAAAAGAGACTTGGCTGTACTCGCGTTCACGTCAAGAGCTTTGGCATAAAGGAGCGACAAGTGGACATACACAAAAAGTCGTTGCGATGCGTACGGATTGTGACCAAGATGCGCTCGTTGTAGAAGTATTACCGAATGGACCTGCTTGTCATACAGGTGCAACGTCTTGCTTCCATGAAGATGTGATTGAAAAGTCACTTGCGATTGGTTCACTCGATATTTTAGAAACATTGAAGAATGTCATTCAAACGCGCGAACAAGAAATGCCAGCGAATGCGTACACAACGTATTTATTCGAACAAGGTGTCGATAAAATAGGTAAAAAAGTGGGCGAAGAAGCAACAGAGGTTGTCATCGCTGCGAAGAATCGTGATGCAGAAGAATTGAAGTGGGAAGCAGCCGACTTGTTGTATCACTTACTCGTCTTATTACAAGAGCAAAAATTAGATTTATATGATGTATTAGGTGTCTTACAAAATCGTCATGAAAAACATTAATTCACAGTGTACTTTATTTTAACTATGTTATAATATACGGTATTATGCAAAAGCTTGGGATTGGCTTAAGGTTGGTCTTATGTGTATGACGCATGAAAAACGAAAAATCGCGTATTGACGCGGTTTTTCCTTTTTGTTGCGAACCTTTCGTCCCAAGCTTTTCTTTTCGGAGGAATATTTCTTGGAAGAATTTAACGACAAACAAAAGCCAAAACCGAATATCGTATATTTCTTGCCATCGGGAGATTTCTACTATCAAAAAGCACAGGATGTTATGGGACGTGGCGATTTAGGGAAGGCAGCGATCTATTTACAAAGAGCGATTGAGCTGAGCCCAACAGATGCGATGATTTATTTGCAGTATGCTGTTGTTGAGTTAGAGCAAGGAAATGTTGAGAAGGCACGCGAATTACTATTAGAAGCAGATCGATTAGAGCCGAGAAATCCTGAGACAGTTATCTTTTTAGCAGAGACTTCAGCAGGACTAGGCTTTTTAGAAGATGCACTTTATTACGCTAATTTATATTTAGATTTTGATGAAGGCGGCGAATTTACAGCAGAGGCAAAAGATATTTTAGATTTTGCGCATGCCACACTTGAGAAGATTCCGTCAGAAGAACCGAATGTGAATCGCGTCTATATACATGAACAAGAGCGCGCGCGTCAACTGATGGAAGAAGGACATCACGAACAAGCGATTGAGATTTTTGAACAGATTATCGCAGAAAACCCATTCTTCTGGTCTGCCTATAATAATTTAGCACTCGCTTATTTTTATCAGGGAGAGGAAGAACAGGCACGTGCCTTGTTGCGTGAAGTATTACATGGGAATTATGGGAATTTACATGCGCTATGTAACTTAACGGTTATGGCATATTATGCAAAAGAAGATGAAGAACTCGTTTATTTAGAGAGTTTACTTATTAAATTACATCCGTATAAATTCGAACATCGCTTCAAGTTAGGTGCGACACTTGCACTGATTGGTCAGTATGAGTTAGCTTATAAGTGGTTGAAAAGTTTATATAAGAATGGCTTCTCAGGTGATGGCAGTTTCTACTTCTGGTTATCACATTCTGCTTATTTTGCAGGAGATGAAGCACTATCTCGTAAAGTGTGGACACAGTTACTAGAAGTTGACCCATCAAAAGAAGGATTCGAACCATGGGTACATGCAATTGTACAAGAAGATGATTTACTTCGTGATGTGGAGTATATTCAAAGTTTATTACAACATGATGAACGCTCGGAACGTTTATTTGGCTTATTTTTATTAGAAAAATCACCTCATAAACATGAAATTTTAGCGAACCCGACGATTATAAAGGTAGAGGAATATACAGCGATTGAAAAAGTATTTCTCGCTTTTGTGTTAGGGCGTGATTTAGAAGATGAAGCAGTCTTAAAACCTTTATTTCAAATGGTCGAAGTAGCTGAAATTTTGTATCAACGAGTAGAGCCGATGCAAATTGAAGATACCTTCCCATTCCAAATGTGGTTCATCATCTGTGAAAATGCGCTAGATCAAGGTTATGCATTTAAAAATACAGTTGCATTAGCCGCAGCAGTTGAATATATGTATCGATCATCGCGTGCGAAAGTAACGAAGAAATTGATTGCGGAAGAATATCATATTTCACCGCAAACGTTGACGAAATATGTGAACGAACTTATTCCGTTTTTACCGATGTTTCGTCCATGAGCAAATAACTTGAGTAGGTATAGAAAATGCTATACCATACTAGGGTATATAGAAGTTTTTTAGTAGGAGGAGTTAAACATGTCAGAAGAAAAAATTTATGATGTTGTCATTATTGGTGCAGGTCCAGCAGGTATGACTGCAGCGGTTTATGCTTCACGCGCAAACCTAGCTACATTAATGCTTGAACGTGGTATTCCAGGTGGTCAAATGGCGAATACAGAAGAAGTAGAAAACTACCCAGGTTTCGATACGATTTTAGGACCAGAGCTTTCTACTAAAATGTTTGAACACGCAAAAAAATTCGGTGCAGAATATGCATACGGTGACGTTTCAGAAGTCATCGATGGTAAAGAATATAAAACAATTAAAGCAGGTTCTAAAGAATATAAAACACGCGCAATCATTATTACAACAGGTGCAGAATACAAAAAAATGGGTGTACCTGGTGAGAATGAATTAGGCGGTCGTGGTGTAAGTTACTGTGCTGTATGTGACGGTGCATTCTTTAAAAACAAAAACTTAATCGTTGTTGGTGGTGGAGACTCAGCAGTTGAGGAAGGTATGTACTTAACTCGTTTTGCTGAAAAAGTAACAATTGTTCACCGTCGCGATAAATTACGCGCACAAAAAATCTTACAAGATCGCGCATTTGCGAACGAAAAAATTGATTTTATTTGGAATAATACTGTAAAAGAAATCAATGAAAAAGACGGTAAAGTAGGTAGTGTTACATTAGTAAATACAGTTGATGGTTCAGAATCAACTGTCGATGCAGACGGTGTATTCATTTATATCGGTATGAACCCTCTAACAAAACCATTTGAATCATTAGGTATTACTAATGAAGCTGGTTACATTCCAACGAACGAACAAATGGAAACTAAAATTCCAGGAATCTACGCAGCAGGTGACGTACGTGATAAAACATTACGCCAAATCGTAACTGCTACAGGTGATGGTAGTATCGCAGCTCAAGCTGTGCAACATTATGTTGAAGAATTAAAAGAAACATTAGCATAAATAACCATAAGATACAGATGATACTTGTTCTTAATCATTCTGTAACCCGAATGAAACATTCAAACTGTATAGTATAAAGTGTAATAACCCTTTTTGAAATACTATTGGTGAAGATGATTCTATTCAAGTAGATGAAATCAGAATGAGAGGAAGCGCTGGCGAGCGTTTCCTCTTTTTCGTGGTAAATAAAAAGGGTGTAAATTTTTAAATTTTGTAAGAAACACCCGGAACAGTGTATAATAGAAAATAGGATTTTTTAATACTAAGAATATGAAAATAGAGATGAGGTGGCGCGTATGCAACGAATTGCAAATTTAATTGTGCGTAAAGGTGATGAAGTACTTCTTTTGAAAAAACCTAGACGTGGATGGTATGTGGCACCCGGTGGGAAAATTGAAAGTGGTGAATCCATTTACGAAGCAGCGGCTAGAGAGTTTTTTGAAGAGACAGGGACGCGTGCTGTCAAACCACATTTAAAAGGAATTTATACAATGGTCATTCAAGAAGACGGTGAATTTGTTGACGAGTGGATGCTTTATACTTTTGTAGCAAATGATTTAATTGGAGAACCTTATACCGAAACACGAGAAGGTATTTTAGAGTGGCATCCAATTGAAGATTTAAAAACATTACCAATGGCTGAAGGAGACCGTACAAATTTATTGTTCGCTGTAGAACAAAGTGGTATGCAGTACGGTACATTCACATACACAAAAGATTTCGAACTACTAGCCGAAAAAATACAGCAATCAACAGAGGAGAAATAGATCATGCCACAAACAGATGAATCAAAAGAATTAATCATCATTACAGGTATGTCGGGCGCAGGTAAATCAGTAGCTGTACGCTCTTTTGAAGATTTAGGCTATTATTGTATCGATAATTTACCACCTGCACTTCTTCCTACGTTTATTCGTTTGATGCAAGACTCGAATAAAGAAATTACACACACAGTGGTCGTAATGGATTTACGTGGTGGTGACTTCTTCTCTACTTTAATGGATGCACTAGATGAAATAGAACGTGAAGATGAAATTAAACCGTACATTCTATTTTTAGATGCAGATAACGAAACTCTTGTGCGACGTTATAAAGAAACAAGACGTGCACATCCCCTTGCTTCTAAATCATTACCGCTTGATGGGATTAAAAAAGAGCGTGAATTACTGGCAGATATTAAAGGGCGTGCAAAGCAGATTTATAATACATCGATTATGAAGCCAAAAGAATTGCGTAATTTATTACTAGAGCAGTTTTCAAGCGAAACAAAAAATACATTCTCGATTAACGTCATGTCTTTTGGTTTTAAACATGGTATGCCGATTGATGCCGATTTAGTTTTTGATGTGCGTTTTTTACCAAACCCTTACTATATTGAAGATTTACGTCCGAAAACAGGTCTAGATGATGAAGTTTCCTCATACGTATTAAAGCAACAGGACGCAAAAGCATTAATTGAGAAACTGACAGACCTTTTTGAATTTATGGTTCCACGCTATAAAGACGAAGGTAAGTCACAGTTAGTCATTGCATTCGGCTGTACAGGTGGACAACACCGTTCTGTTACATTAGCTGAGTACTTTGGACATGAATTAGCGAAGATTGCTTCAACTGTTGTTTTCCATCGTGATCTTGCGAAAAAAGAGGGCTAATGCGATGAAAAAACAGAAAAAGCGTATTGTTGTGATTGGTGGTGGAACAGGTCTTTCAACATTATTAAGAGGACTGAAAAAATTCGATCCGGATTTAACAGCGATTGTGACGGTAGCGGATGATGGTGGTAGTTCGGGACGCTTACGCGATGATTATCAAATTCCACCGCCAGGCGATATTCGAAATGTCATTGCCGCACTTTCAGAAGTTGAGCCTCTCGTTGAAGAAATGTTTCAATATCGTTTTAAAGGACAAGGGAAAGAACATCTAAATGGTCACTCACTCGGTAATTTAATGTTAACTGCACTTACAGAGATTACTGGCGACTTTTCGCATGCTATTCGACAAATGAGTCGTGTACTAAATGTCAATGGTCGCGTGCTTCCAGCAGCGAATCAGCGTCTAACGCTATTCGCTGAATTTGAGGACGGAAAAATTATAGAGGGCGAGTCAAAAATCCCTTCATATGGTCAACCGATTAAGCGCGTATTTTCAAAGCCACATCATGTCCATGCGCTACCAGAAGCGGTAGAAGCGATTGAGCAAGCAGATGTCATCGTTATCGGTCCAGGGAGTTTATATACGAGTATTATTCCGAATCTATTAGTAGAAGATATACGACAAGCAGTACTTCGTTCATCTGCTAGAAAGGTGTATATTTGTAACCTCATGACACAGCGGGGCGAAACATCGGGCTATACAGCAAGTGATCATGTGCGCGCGATTCATACACATGTAGGAGAATCCTTTATCGAAACCATCTTAATTAATGATGATGCAGATGTACCGGAAGAAGTACAAAAAGCATACGAAGAAGAAAATGCCGAGCCTGTACGCTTTGACGTCAGATTATTAGAGGGAATGGGTCTTCGTGTTGAAAAAGGTGCGATAGCTACTTTAAGTGAAAAAGGAAGCGTTCGTCACGAAGCAACGAATGTAGCGGAGTGGTTAATGTCCTATTAATTTAGAAAGGAGGGACGACGATGTCTTTCGCTTCAGAAATGAAAAAAGAATTAACGCAAATTGAGTCGAATGAAATTAATTTAAAGGCGGAACTTTCCGCAATGATTCGTATGAACGGTTCATTATCACTGACCAATCGTCAATTCAGTTTAGATGTACAAACTGAAAACGCAGCGATTGCAAGACGGATGTATACGATTATGAAGCAGTTATACGACTACAAAATTGAACTACTCGTTCGTAAAAAGATGCGTTTAAAAAAGAATAATGTGTACATTTGTCGTGTACGAGAAGGTACGAGAGAGTTACTTGAGAGTTTAGAGATTCTATCAGGTAACTTTTTAATGAACCATCATATCTCACCAAATTTAATCAAGACAGATTTATCGAAGCGTGCGTATTTACGTGGTGCGTTTCTAGCAGGTGGTTCGGTGAATAACCCAGAAACGTCAGCGTATCATTTAGAAATCTATTCATTATATGAAGAACATGGTACGGATTTAATGAACTTGATGAATTACTTTGATCTGAATGCAAAAACGATTGAACGTAAAAAAGGGTTCGTGACGTACTTAAAAGAGGCGGAAAAAATTTCTGATTTCTTAAATTTAGTAGGTGCGCATCAAGCGATGATGAAGTTTGAAGATGTGCGTATTGTACGCGACATGCGAAATAGTGTGAATCGTTTAGTGAACTGTGAAACAGCGAACTTGAATAAAACGATTGGTGCAGCGATTCGTCAGGTTGAAAATATTAAGTACATCGACAAGCAAATTGGCATTGAGCAGCTACCAGAGAAGTTGCAAGAGATTGCTAGATTGCGTGTAGCGTATCAAGATGTGACATTAAAAGAGCTTGGTGAGATGATGACAACATCTGTTTCTAAATCAGGAATTAATCATCGCCTAAGAAAAATTGACGAAATTGCAGATTCTTTACGTGCTGGTGAGAAGCTGAACATAAAATGATGTATAATAGAAGAAATAAGATAAATTTGACGGCAATTGCCATAACATAAGGAGGAAGTAAGTAATGGTAGAGCAGCAGGTGGAGGTTAAACTCAAATCTGGTCTTCAAGCAAGACAAGCCGCTCTTTTTGTACAAGAAGCAAACCGCTACCATGCGGATGTATTCTTACAAAAAGGTACGCGCAAAGTAAATGCGAAGAGTATCATGGGGATTATGAGTTTAGCTGTTGCACATGGAACAGAGATTACACTGTTTGCAGACGGGAAAGACGAGCAAGAGGCAATCGCCGGTTTACGTGCAATGATTGAATCAGAAGATTAGTAAAAATACGAGGTAGCAGCGATGTTATCTCGTATTTTTTTATTTTAAAGATGTATGTTATGCATTATTCGGTATCTATTCTTTCGCGGATTCTACAAAATTAATTGAAACCGTAACAACAGATGCAAAGGGAAATGCGAAAATTGATCCGAAATATGCAACAAAAGAGTATCAAGTCAAAGTGACAGTTGGAAAAGAAACAAAAACTGTAACAATGACAAGTTGTAATGTAACGATTGATTTTAAAGCGCCAGTTACAGATGGTGAAACAGAAGAACCAACAGAACCAGGAAAACCAAATAAACCAACAACGCCAGAAAAACCATCGAAACCAGGAGTAGTCACAGGTGGCGATACGGAGGAGAATACAAATTCTTCTAAACCGTCAAAACCAGGTGTTAAACCAGGCGACCATTATGATGTATATGATAAAGATGGTAACTTAGTGGCGAGTGATGTAACAGTTGATCAAGACGGTAACATTAGCGCAGACTTACCACCAGGTGAATACGATTTCGTATCAAAAGGTGAGCATGTAACAGCTGAAGTTGGCAAAGATGGTAAACTACCACAAACAGGTTCAAGCGACTTCTTATTATACACATTAGCGGGTATTGCATTACTTGGAGCAAGTCTTGTTGTATTTGCGCGTGGACGTAAAAAGAGTGCGTAGAGCTTAAATAGACAGGAATCGTCATGATGGCGATTCCTGTTTTTATATGGTGAAAAATAGTGTGCATTATTTAACTTATTTTTCGTAAGTGTGTGCTATTTCATGTTGAATTGTTTCAAAATAAGCGACAGTCCGCTTTTTGTTTACCTTGATAAATAAAATGTCAGTGCTAAAATAAGTATATATGAAGCAATTTAGGAGGCATTCATGATGGAAATTACAATCGTTGCACATGTACAAACAGAAGGTCAACCAGAACAAATAGTAGACTTAGGAATTTCAGAGTTAATCGACTTTGAACTTGCACGCGATTTCCAAGTAAAAAATATTCTGGGTCAATTAGGTTATACAGATGTACAACCATTACCAACAGAAGATGTAGATGTATTTAAAGCGAACGCACAATTAAATGGACAAGCAGTTCAACCAAAAATTTTATTCGGTAAAGCGTTAAAAGCAGGTAATGTCGGTTCAAAATCAGGTGTATCTTTTTATGAGTTGAATGAATTACGTAATGTTGTACACGCTTAATTTATAAACAAAAAAGAGGTGAGGGGTTTTAAACCCTTCACCTCTTTTGCATACATTATTTTGTTTCGTTGTTTGTCATGATTTTATCGATTAAACCGTAGTTTAATGCTTCTTCAGCAGACATGAAGTTATCACGATCTGTATCTTTTTCAATTACTTCGACAGGTTGACCTGTACGCTCTGCAAGAATTTTGTTTAGTTTTTCACGTGTTTTTAAGATGTGGCGAGCAGCGATTTCGATTTCAGTCGCTTGACCTTGTGCGCCACCTAATGGTTGGTGAATCATGATTTCAGCGTTTGGTAATGCGAAACGCTTACCTTTTGCACCAGCTGTTAATAGGAATGAACCCATTGAAGCAGCCATACCGATACAGATTGTTTGTACATCTGGTTTGATGAATTGCATTGTATCGTAGATTGCCATACCAGCTGTTACTGAACCACCTGGTGAGTTGATGTATAAGAAGATATCCTTCTCTGGATCTTCTGCTTCTAAGAATAATAATTGTGATACGATTGCGTTTGCAACGTTATCATCAATTGCGCTACCAAGCATGATAATACGGTCTTTTAAAAGACGAGAATAAATATCGTATGCACGCTCTCCGCGGTTTGTTGTTTCGATTACTGTAGGAATTAAGTTCATTTAATTCTCCTCCGTTCAATCTAGTTACTGATTAGAATCAGCTGTACTCTTATTGTACATTGCATAGTCAAAAAAGGTCAAATATATTGTGTTAAATATTGCAAAGTCTAAATCAAGTTGTCAATTGCACTTTATATTTGTATAATAATAGTCATACGCCTCAGTAGTTTAATGGATAAAACATAAGATTCCGGTTCTTAGGCTGGGGGTTCGATTCCCTCCTGGGGCATATACAAGTTGTATGAAGTCATAAACATGACAACATACAGCTTTTTCTTTTGTACAAATTCCCTTTAAAGTGATATATAAACAAAAATCAAGTGACAATATTATGAAAAATATAACAGTTAAATTACATTTAATGAATAAAAAGGGTTAAAAGAGGTAAGTAACCTTTGGAAAAGGTAATATAACATAAGAGGATACTAAAGTAGATACATAGAAGGGAGTTTAATGGTTGATGAAAAAATATTTAATTCGTAGCGGTATGTTACCAACAGATGTGTTTGATGCTGCTAAAATCATTGCCAACAATTCAATTGGAGGAAATGTAGGAAACTTAATCTATGCATATAGCATTTATCGCACATTGATGACAGAAGATGTTGAATTTGTACCTGACTACTATCGTGTAAATCCAGCAGATGCGCCTTATATTAACGAGAATTATGATGCATATTTCATTCCATTAGCAGATGCCTTCCGACCAGATTTTGAAAATACATTAAAATCTTACACGAAATTAATTAATCGTTTGACAATACCTGTGTACGTCATTGGTGTTGGTGTACGCATTGACTTCGAGCCAGACTTCACAAAACAGAATCCATATGATCCAGCAGTTGTCGATTTCGTTAAAGCGGTATTAAATCGTTCAGCTATGATTGGTGTACGTGGAGAATTCACATCACGTTACCTAACACATTTAGGATTTAAAGAGGGGATTGACCATGTCATTATTGGTTGTCCGTCAATGTATGCAAATGGGCGTCATTTACGTATACGCGATACAGAAATTAATGAGAATTCCATTGTTACCATTAACTCATCTAAACTTTCTCCAAATCATGTTCTAGAATTTATTGATCGAAGTAAAAATGAATTCAAACATCATTATTTTATTCCGCAGTGGTATAAAGAATTAAAAATGATTTATTTAGGCGGTCCTAATCTTGAAAAGCCGAAGCCACATTATCAAGGAAAGACAACAGATGAACTGTATGTCCAAGATCGTGTGCGTTATTTCTTGAACGCTAAATCATGGATTGATTTTATAGGTGAAGCTGACTTTAGTTTTGGTGCTCGATTGCATGGGAACATTACAGCGACAATTGCTGGGACACCGAGCTTAATTATTCCAAAAGATGGGCGTATGCGTGAGTTAACAGATTACCATGCTTTAAATTATGTGGCTGGGAACGAATTAACAGAGCAAACACAGATTATGGACTTAATTGAAAAGAGTGACTTCCACCGTTGTGAGCATGTACATGAAGAAAATTTTAATCGTTTTATTCATTTCTTAAACCATAATGGAATTCCACATATTTATGAACAAGACCTTGATTTAGTGGAAGCGCCACTCGATAAACAGCTACAAGAAATTCAATTACTTCCACCAGTAAAAAGCTTTATTCATTGCTCGGCAGCTGAGATGGGAGAGCGCTTTGAGACGGTCATGAGTAATGTATTAGAACAAAAAAATGAACGTATTGTAAAGTTGAAAAGTCAGGTGAAAAGCCATCAAGTACGTACAAAACATTTAGAAGGTACATTGAATCGTAAGGCGGTTCGGATTGCCCTAAAAACAGCGAATTTATTTTCAAAAAAGAATTCATAAAAAAGAGGTTTGGGAATTGCTCCCAAGCCTCTTATTTTTTAAGGATACTGCCTTTATTTGCGCGTGTGACTTTCCAAATCTCATTGGCGATTTCAATTGTTTCAAGTGCGTGCTTTGAATCGCGGAAGCTATTGTAAAATTGATACGCAATCGTTCCAATAATATAGTAACGCGGTTTTTCCATCGAGAATTCTTCTATTAGACAGTCCGTGTACTCAATGCAAGATTCGGGTATATCGGATTCTAAACAACCTCTAAATCCTTTTAACTGATCTAAAATCTCATCGCGTGTAGGTACTTCATACTTCGTATTCTCGAAAATATAATTTTGTAAGTCAGGTCCCAAATAATAGTCGTTATTTTCGATTAGTGAAGGCACGATTAAGTCTAGTTGACGTAATGCATACTTTGATGTCACAACAGGATCAATTGCCTCACCAGCTGTCATGCTTCCAATATGAAGCATCTGATGAATCATCCCAAACAAAAGAATCGTGGCATCATAGCGATACGGTACAATACGTTCACCATATACGTCTACTAACCTTCTTGATAACCATTCCATCTCTTTTAAATGGTATTCTTTGACGATTTTTTTTAGTTCTTGGTCGCCTGAATGCAGGATTGATTCAAAGATTGGTAGTAAGTCGCGTTCGCGATTCACTTGCATGATGGTCGAAATTTGGGCTGCGAGTACACTTTTATCGGATAGGTTCTTTCCAATTAATAATTCAGCCTTTCGAAGTGTTGCATCTGAACGTCCAATCTCTAAAATTGCCACTAAGCAATCTTTTTTGGACGAAAAGTAATTATAAAATGTGCCTTTTGAGATATGTGCTTCATCTAAGATGTCTTGAATCGATGTACTGTGGAAGCCTTTTTTAGCAAATAGTTTAAGGGAAGCCAAGATAACTTGGCGTTTTCGATTATTCATATGTCCACCTTTAATCTTTATATTATACTGTCATTCTAACTGTAAAACGCTTTAATAGCAATGATTTTTGCAAAAACTTAATTTTCTTGTTGCCAAAATTGGACTATGAGTATATTATAGTGAAAGTAAACTTTTATACACGAAATATAAAGCAGAAGAGGGATTAATAAATGGATATGGAACAGTTACAGAAAAAGCCACCATATGCAATGATTGTATTAATGTTCATCGGTGCTTTTGTAGCATTACTTAACAATACATTATTGAATGTAGCATTACCTTCTATTATGAAGGACTTCGATGTAGATGCTTCAACGGTGCAGTGGCTAACAACAGGTTATATGTTGGTATCAGGGGTTTTAGTACCAGCAAGTGCATTCTTTATTACACGTATTAAAAACAGAACGTTATTTATTACAGCATTATCAATTTTTACAATCGGTACAGCTTTAGCAGCATACGCACCAACATTTAGTATCTTATTAACAGCGCGTATGGTTCAAGCAGCAGGTGCTGCCGTATTAGGTCCACTATTAATGAATATCATGCTTGTATCATTCCCAATTGCCAAACGTGGTGCAGTTATGGGGATTTTTGGTCTTGTTATGATTACAGCGCCAGCAATCGGCCCAACATTATCAGGTTGGATTGTTGAAACTTGGACATGGCATGTATTATTCGAAATGATTTTACCGTTATCAATCACGATTTTAATTATCGCAATCTTTAAGTTCCGTAATATTATGGATACACGCAAAGTCAAATTAAGTTATACATCACTTGTATTATCAACAATTGGTTTTGGTGGTCTATTATACGGTTTCAGTTCAGCTTCAGGCGAAGATGGCTGGGGAGCAGTTGATGTATGGGGTACAATCACAATTGGTGCAATCGCATTAATTATCTTTGTCATCATGCAATTAAAAATGAAAGATCCAATGCTAAACTTCGGTGTTTATAAATACCCAATGTTCGCATTAGCTTCAATCATTTCGATCGTCGTAGCAATGGCGATGTTCTCAGGTATGATTTTAACACCAATTTATTTACAAAATATTCGTGGCTTTACACCACTTGATTCAGGCCTATTAATGTTACCTGGTGCGGTTATCATGGGCTTGATGTCGCCAATTACAGGTAAGTTATTCGATAAGTTTGGTCCGAAAATTTTAGCGATTACCGGTTTAACAATCGTGACAATCTCAACGTACTTCTTATCACAATTAACAACAGAAACAACATACACTTATTTAATGCTTGCTTATACAGTGCGTATGTTTGGTATGTCGATGGTTATGATGCCAATTATGACAAACGGTTTAAACCAATTACCAATGCAATTAAATCCACACGGTACAGCAATGAACAACACACTACAACAAATTTCAGGTGCGATTGGTTCAGCAGTTATGATTACAATCATGACAACTCGTACAAAGAGTGAAGCTTCAGGTGTTGAAGATGAAGTAAAAGGTCAAGTAGCTGCAAAAGTGAAAGAACGTATTTCAGAACAAGTAACACAAAAAGCAACAGAAGCAGCTCAAGCAGGTACGCCAATGTCTAAATCAGAATTAGCAGCTTACGGTAAGCAACTAGCTGAAGATCCAAGTATCTTAAAATATGCAAAAGAATTAGGGCAATCATTATCGAAACCACTTGTGGATAAAGCAATGGTTGAAGGTATTAACTTCTCATTCTTAATCGCAATGTTCATTACAATTGCGGCATTAATTCTAGCGTTCTTCTTAAAACGCGTCCAAGTACCAGGACAAAAGGTATCGAAAAAAGCGATGAAAGAAGCAGAAAAAGAAATAACAGAATCATAAAATGTAGAGGAATCGTCTATTCGGACGATTCCTTTTTTGATTGAATCAGCTGTCGAAAGGGACAAATCATCGCGCGAAAGGGAATCATCGCTGTTGAAAGGGACTGAATGTCGCACGAAAGGGAATCCCCGCTGTCGAAAGGGACAAATAGTTGCGCGAAAGGGAATCGCCGTGTTTGAAAGGGACTGAATGTCGCGCGAAAGGGAATCGCCGTGTTTGAAAGGGACTGAATGTCGCGCGAAAGGGAATCGCCGTGTTTGAAAGGGACTGAATGTCGCGCGAAAGGGAATCCCTGCTGTTGAAAGGGACTGAATGTCGCGCGAAAGGGAATCACCACCATCGAAAGAGACAAATCATCCAAATAAAAGGACGAAATAGGCTACTCGCTTTAGATTCAAATGTATTCTAACTCTCGAAAAAAAATCGGAGTTTCTTCTATTTAAATAGTGTTCAGGATATGAAGTGGGATAAAATAGTGCCCATTGTTGCAAAAGATGTCTGACATTGATATAATATCTTTAGAAATATTTTTTTACATTAGGTGGGACGAAAAATAAGTATATGGGACTTATTTTGACCTACTGATAGGAGAGTTAGCTATGTTGTCACTCACGGAGGCACAATTAAAAATGTTGCCTGAAATGGCCGAGTCGCTGCAAATTCGTTATCGTATTTTGCAAATGGTTCAGATGCTTGGGCCGATTGGACGTCGTTCTTTAGCAGAGAGTCTATCATTGCCAGAACGAGAAGTTCGAAAAGAAACAGATTTACTCAGAGAACAAACATTAATGGATGTTAGTCGTTCAGGTATGACAATTACGGAATTAGGGGTACAAGTATTAGAGAAGTTGAAGCCACTTGTTTATGAGTGGTCAGGGATTTCAGATCTCGAAACACAGCTTCAAAAATTACTTGGCATCAAAAAAGTAATTATTGTTGATGGAAACCTTGATTTAGAGCCATCTGTTAAGACGTTGATGGGTGTCGAAGCGGTTACGCAACTTGAGCAATATGCGAAACCGCAAGATATTGTGGCAGTTACGGGAGGAAGTACGGTAGCTGCAGTATCAAACGCTGTTCAAAAATCAAATCGTTTAAAGGATTTAACTTTCATTGCTGCACGTGGAGGTATGGGTGTCGAAGTACAAATGCAGGCGAATACAATCGCTTCGAACTTTGCAATGAATTCGGGGAATGATTATCGCACGCTTTATCTACCGGAGCATTTAAGTGAAGCTGCTTATAATGCGATGAAGGAAGAACCGATGGTGCAAGAGATGCTTGGACTTTACGAAAAAACATCGATTGTGATTCATGGAATTGGTTCTGCAGATGAAATGTCTGGTCGTCGGAAATCATCAGAAGCAGAGAGACAAGCACTTCAAAAATCGGGTGCTGTTGGTGAAGCTTTTGGTTATTATTTCGATGAAAAGGGTAAAGCAGTACAGAGAATAAGGACAGTTGGTTTGCAATTAGAGCAGGTCAAAAATTGTCCCACTATACTTGCAATAGCGGGTGGTACAAAAAAAGCAAAAGCGATTTTATCTTATTTCAAAAATGCAGCGAAGCAGACAATCTTTATTACGGATATGGCAGCAGCACAACAAATGTTTAAAATTATTCAAAAATAATAATGTATTTACAGGAGGAACAGATTATGACAATCAAATTAGCAATTAACGGTTTTGGACGTATTGGACGCTTAGTTTTCCGCACAGCTTTAGAGCGTGATGATATTGAATTAGTGGCAGTAAATGATTTAACTGATGCAGCGATGCTTGCACATTTATTAAAATACGATTCAGTACATGGTACACTTCCGAATAAAGTTACATCTGAAGATGACTGTATCGTGGTAGATGGTAAAAAAGTACGCGTTTATGCAGAAAAAGATCCTGTGAACTTACCTTGGGAAGCTTTAGGTGTAGATATCGTAGTTGAATCAACAGGGCTTTTCCGTGATCAAGATTCAGCAGGTAAACATTTAGAAGCTGGGGCTAAGAGAGTAATCGTATCTGCACCTGGTAAAAACATGTCAACATTTGTTATGGGTGTAAACCATACTGATTATGACCCTAAAAAAGACTTTGTTATGTCGAATGCTTCTTGTACAACAAACTGTTTAGCTCCTGTAGCAAAAGTATTAGACGAAAAATTCGGTGTTAAACGTGGTATGATGACAACAATTCACTCATACACAAATGACCAAAAAATCTTAGACTTACCACACTCTGACTATCGTCGTGCACGTGCAGCTGGACAATCAATGATTCCAACAACAACAGGTGCAGCAAGTGCGGTAGCGAAAGTATTACCGAACTTAAAAGGTAAATTAGATGGTATGGCAATCCGCGTACCAACACCAAATGTATCGCTTGTCGACTTAGTAGCAGAATTAAATCAAGAAACAACAGTAGAAGAATTGAATGCGGTACTAAAAGAAGCATCTGAAAATGAATTACACGGTATTTTAGATTATTCAGATGTACCTCTTGTATCAATCGACTATAATGGTGTGACTTCTTCTTCAACAGTTGATTCATTATCAACAATGACTTTAGAAGGTAATCTTGTAAAAGTATTAGCTTGGTACGATAACGAAGCTGGTTACTCTACACGTGTTGTTGATCTAGTGGAATATATCGCAAAACAAGGTTTGTAATAAAAAAGATTAGCCATTACGTGGTAGATTGTATATAATGTATTTTGGAAAAAGGGGAGAAGTGAATAATAACTTCTCCTTTTTTTATGAAAAACACGAATATAAAATTTTAAGGAGGCTTTCTTCAAATGAATCCGAAGAAAACGATGAATGATGTAGAAGTGAAAGGGAAACGCGTATTTGTCCGTGTTGACTTTAATGTGCCAATGGAAGACGGTAAAATTACTGATGACACACGTATTCGAGCAGCACTTCCAACAATCAAGCATTTAGTCGATGAAGGCGCAAAAGTAATCTTAGCGAGTCACCTAGGACGACCAAAAGGTGAAGTAGTTGAGGATATGCGTTTAACTGCAGTAGGTAATCGACTTGCAGAACTTCTAGGAAAGCCTGTACTCAAACTAGACGAATCAGTTGGTGAAACAGTAAAAACAGCTGTTCACAACATGAATGATGGCGATGTAGTACTTCTTGAAAACGTACGATTCCATAAAGGTGAAGAGAAAAATGATGCAGAGTTAGCAAAACAATTTGCTGAATTAGCTGAAATTTATGTGAATGATGCATTCGGTGCGGCTCACCGTGCACATGCTTCAACAGCAGGAATTGCAGAATATTTACCAGCTGTATCAGGTTTCTTACTACAAAAAGAATTAGATGTATTAGGTAAAGCATTATCAGATCCAGAACGTCCATTCACAGCAATTATTGGTGGCGCAAAAGTAAAAGATAAAATCGGCGTAATTGATCATTTACTTGATAAAGTAGATAATTTAATCATCGGTGGTGGCTTAGCTTATACATTTGTGAAGGCTCAAGGTCACGAAATTGGTAACTCACTTGTGGAAGAAGATAAGATTGAATTAGCAAAAGAATTTATGCAAAAAGCAAAAGATAAAGGCGTTAATTTCTTAATGCCTGTTGATGCGGTAGTCGCTTCTGAATTTTCAAAAGATGCTGACTCTAAAGTAGTCGACATTGATGCGATTCCAGCAGACTGGATGGGCTTAGATATTGGACCAAAAACAGTTGCGTTATATGCAGACACAATTAAAAATTCAAAATTAATCATTTGGAATGGACCAATGGGTGTATTCGAAATGGAAAAATTCGCAGACGGTACAAAAGGTGTAGCTGAGGCAATGGCTGAAACAGCTGGTTACACAATTATCGGTGGCGGTGACTCAGCAGCAGCAGTTGAAAAATTCCATGTAGCAGATAAAATGGATCATATTTCAACAGGTGGCGGTGCTTCACTTGAATTTATGGAGGGTAAGGAATTACCAGGTGTCGTTGCGTTAAACGACCGATAAAAAAATTTGACAGACATAGCGAGAATTTTAGCTTGTCTGTCTTTTCAACAACATCACTATCTTAGGAGGATTTTGTCTATGCGTAAACCGATTATTGCAGGTAACTGGAAGATGTTTAAAAAGTTATCTGAGGCTGTACAGTTCGTTGATGAAGTAAAAGGTCAAGTTCCAGCTACTTCAAAAGTAGATGCGGTCATTTGTGCACCATTCTTATTTTTACCAACACTTGTTGAAGCAACAAAAGGCACAGATTTGAAAATTGGTGCTCAAAATATGCACTTCGAATTAGAAGGAGCATTTACAGGTGAAGTAAGTCCATCACAATTAGCAGATGTAGATGTTCAGTATGTTGTACTTGGACATTCAGAACGTCGTGAATACTTCAATGAGACTGATGAAGCGGTTAATAAAAAAGCACATGCTGCATTTGAAAATGGCTTAACACCAATCATTTGCTGTGGTGAAACATTAGAAGAACGTGAAGCAGGTCAAACGGTTTCAAAAGTTTCAACACAAGTAACAGAAGCTTTAAAAGGTCTATCAAAAGAGCAAGTAATTCAATCTGTGATTGCATACGAACCAATTTGGGCAATCGGTACAGGTAAAACAGCTACAGCAGAAGAAGCAAACGAAACATGTGGCGAAATTCGCTCAGCTATTTCAGAAGCATTCGGTGCAGATGTGGCAGACCAAGTACGCATTCAGTACGGTGGTAGTGTAAAACCAGGTAATATTGCAGAATTATTATCAATGGAGCATATTGACGGAGCTCTTGTTGGTGGCGCAAGTTTAGAGCCAGCATCATACCTACAATTATTGGAGGCGGGCGCAAATGGCTAAAGGACCAGTAGCACTCATTATCTTAGATGGTTTTGGATTACGTGATGAAGAATTCGGTAACGCAGTAAAACAAGCACATAAACCGAACTTTGACCGTTACTATGAAAAATATCCACACACACAGATTCTTGCTTCGGGTGAAGCTGTTGGCTTACCAGACGGTCAAATGGGGAACTCGGAAGTTGGACACTTAAATATTGGTGCAGGACGCGTCGTGTATCAAAGTTTAACACGTATTGGAAAAGCGATTAAAGATGGTGATTTCTTTACGAATGTTGCCTTATTAAAAGCAATTCAACACGTAAAAGAGAACAACTCGAAGCTACACTTAATGGGCTTATTATCAGATGGTGGCGTACACAGTCACTATGAGCATCTATTCGCCCTTTTAAAATTAGCAAAAGAGCAAGGTGTGAACGATGTCTATGTACATGGTTTCTTAGATGGTCGTGATGTAGGTCCAAAAACAGCGCTAACATATGTGGAAGAAACAGAGCGTCAAATGGACGAAATTGGCGTGGGTGAATTTGCAACAATTAGCGGTCGTTACTATGCGATGGACCGCGACAAGCGTTGGGATCGTGAGAAAAAAGCTTATGATGCGATTGTAGACGGTGAAGGACTTGTTGCAACATCAGCAAAAGAAGGCATTGAAGCATCTTATGCTCAAGGCACAAACGATGAATTCGTTGTACCATTCGTTGTTGAAAAAGACGGTCAACCTGTTGCGACACTTGACTCGAACGATGCAGTAATCTTCTTTAATTTCCGTCCTGACCGCGCGATTCAATTATCAACAGCATTTACGAATCCGCACTTCGAAGGATTTGAATTAAGTAAGAAACATCCAAAAAATATTGAATTTGTATGTTTTAAGAAGTATAGTGAAACTGTTATCGGTCACATCGCATTTGACGATGAGAACTTAAAAAATACAATTGGTGAAGTAATTGCAGATGCGGGCTTACGTCAATTACGTATTGCAGAAACGGAAAAATATCCACATGTTACGTTCTTTATGAGCGGTGGACGTGAGGAAAAATTCGACCGTGAAAACCGTATTTTAATTAACTCACCAAAAGTTGCAACATATGACTTACAACCTGAGATGAGTGCTTATGAAGTGAAAGATGCATTGCTTGCTGAGATTAATAACGATCATACAGATGCCATCATTTTAAACTTTGCGAATCCAGATATGGTAGGTCATAGTGGAATGCTTGAACCGACAATTAAAGCGATTGAAGCAGTGGATGAATGTTTAGGTGAAATCGTTGATGCGATTCTTGCAAAAGGTGGCGCTGCCATTATTACAGCTGACCACGGAAACTCAGATGAAGTGGTAACACTTGAAGGGAATCCAATGACCGCACACACAACCAACCCAGTTCCAGTGATTGTCACAAAAGAGGGAATCACATTGAATGAAACAGGTAAGTTGAGTGACTTAGCACCAACGATGTTGAAATTACTAGATGTGAAACAACCAGAAGAAATGACAGGAACACCATTATTTTAAAACAGTAGGGAGATTATTAAACATGCCAATTATTACAGATGTATACGCTCGCGAAGTATTAGACTCACGTGGTAACCCAACAGTAGAAGTAGAAGTATTAACAGAATCAGGCGCATTCGGCCGCGCAATCGTACCATCAGGTGCTTCAACAGGTGAATACGAAGCAGTTGAATTACGTGACGGTGACAAAGGTCGCTACCTTGGTAAAGGTGTAACAAAAGCAGTTCAAAATGTAAATGATGTCATCGCACCAGCATTAATCGGTAACTATGCAGTAACTGAACAAGTGGAAATCGATCACAAAATGATCGAATTAGACGGTACAGAAAACAAAGGAAACTTAGGTGCAAACGCTATTCTAGGTGTTTCTTTAGCAGTAGCACGTGCAGCTTCTGAAGTACACGGTCTACCACTTTACAAATACATTGGTGGTGTAAACGGTAAACAACTACCAGTACCAATGATGAACATCTTAAACGGTGGCGAACACGCAGATAATAACGTAGACATTCAAGAATTCATGGTAATGCCAGTTGGTGCTAAAACATTCAAACAAGCATTACAAATGGGTACTGAAATCTTCCACTCATTAAAAGCAGTATTAAAAGAATCTGGTCATAACACAGCTGTAGGTGACGAAGGTGGTTTCGCACCAAACTTAACATCAAACGAAGAAGCATTATCTACAATCATCACTGCAATTGAGCGCGCAGGTTACAAACCAGGCGAAGAAATTCAATTAGCAATGGACGTAGCATCTTCTGAGTTATATTCAGATGAAGATGGTAAGTACCACTTAGACGGTGAAGGCGTTGTGAAGACTTCTGAAGAAATGGTTGATTGGTACGAAGAATTAACAAATAAATATCCAATCATCTCAATCGAAGATGGTCTTGACGAAAACGACTGGGCTGGTCACAAGTTATTAACAGAACGTATCGGCGACCGCGTGCAATTAGTAGGTGACGATTTATTCGTAACAAATACGAAAAAATTAGCACGTGGTATCGAAGAAGGCGTTGGTAACTCAATCCTAATCAAAGTAAACCAAATCGGTACATTAACTGAAACATTAGATGCGATCGAAATGGCAAAACGCGCTGGTTACACAGCAATCATCTCTCACCGTTCTGGTGAATCAGAAGATACAACAATTGCTGACATCGCAGTTGCAACAAATGCTGGTCAAATCAAAACAGGTGCACCATCTCGTACAGACCGCGTAGCGAAGTACAACCAATTACTACGCATCGAAGACGAACTAGGTAAAACAGCTGTTTACCAAGGCCTAAAATCATTCTACAACTTAGATAAATAATTCAAACTAAAAAGAGGAGTGCGCATTTGCGCGCTCCTTTTTTAGTTGGATAGAAGGTGGGGGTGGGGTGATGGATTCCCTTTCGTGGGTAGAATAGTCCCTTTCAAAGTGGTAGATTCCCTTTCGTGAGTGGAATAGTCCCTTTCAAAGTGCAGGATTCCCTTTCGTGGATGGAATAGTCCCTTTCAAAATGGTAAATTCCCTTTCGCGACTAAATCAGTCCCTTTCATACAAACCTCTACCCCCTTCTTCCAATAAATTTTCACCTAAAACGAACAAATTTAAGTCTTTAAATCAATAAAAGCTAGCTTCACAGAGCAAAAAATGGTATGAATAAGTAGAATGAAAGGAGATGACCTGAATGGCATCATTAGAATATTATGTACAAGAAAGTCAAAATCTAGCTGTGTTAGGCGAAACAGCTTCTTATATCCCTGCATTAGATGAGCAGGACCCTTCCCAGTTCGCTGTGTGCTTGATTGATGAAAATGGAAATCAATTTTTAGCAGGCGACACATCAACATCTTTTACCCTTCAAAGTATTTCAAAAGTAATCTCGTTTATTTATGCATGTGAAGAAATGACGCTTGATTATGTTTTACAGTATGTAGACGTTGAACCGACAGGCGATTCATTCAATTCGATTATTCGTTTAGAAAATACGGAGTTTGGTAAACCATTCAACCCGATGATTAATGCAGGTGCGATTACCATAACCTCATTACTTCCAGGACAAAATCGCGAAGAGAAGTTTCAACATCTATGTGACTTTATGGGGAAAATGATTGGCAAACCGGTAAAGATTAATCAAGAAGTGTATGAGTCGGAAATTAAAACAGCGGACCGAAACCGTTCGATTGCGTATTATTTAAAATCGAATCATATTTTACAAGGCGACGTGGAGAGTGTGCTAGATGTTTACTTCCGACATTGTGCAATTGAAGTAACAGTGGAGAGCTTGGCACGTATTGGCTTGATTTTGTCGAATGACGGTGTCGATCCGATTACGAATGAACGCTTCTTCTCAAAAGAGATTTCGAAAGTGGCAAAAGCATTGATGCTGACATGCGGTATGTATAACGCTTCAGGAAAGTTCGCTACATTCGTCGGTTTACCATCTAAAAGTGGTGTGTCAGGCGGTATTTTAAGTGTAGCAGAACATGAGGACTTACAAGGCTTACAAGGAAAAATTGGGATTGCGACATTCGGACCAGCCATTGATCCAATCGGAAATAGTGTGGCGGGAATTGAATTTTTAAAACGTATTTCTATTGAATATGATTTAAGTATATTCTAAATAATTTACATTTATCGCTATGTACAAAGCGAAGTTCATGTTAAAATGGAAGTATCATTGTATTCGTGTGAAATAGCAGGACATTGTCAATTGAACAATGTTGTCGTGTTTTTTGATTCAGGAGGTGGAATGTATGCATACAGCAATTCTAGTTGCATTATTAATTGTATCAGTCGCATTAATTATCGTGGTTTTATTACAATCTAGTAAAAGTGCAGGTCTTTCAGGAGCCATCTCAGGTGGTGCTGAGCAACTTTTTGGTAAACAAAAAGCGCGTGGTATGGACCTAGTGTTACACCGTATCACCATTGTACTTTCAGTTATTTTCTTTGTTTTAGCAATCGCTATCGCAAAATTTTAATGAACAGATGATAACCGTCTAACCACCATGAGGTTAGGCGTTTTCTGTTATATATTGGAGGTTTGTGCTATGAAGATTTCATTACCAAAGCCGTTTTTCTTTGAAGGAGGTCCACGTGCAGTTCTACTGTTACATGGATTTACAGGGAATTCAGCCGATGTCCATATGCTTGGACGTTTTTTACAAAAGAATGGTTATACAACGATGGCTCCGCATTATAAAGGCCACGGGACATCTCCAGAAGAATTAATTCATACAGGACCTGCAGATTGGTGGGCGGATGTACAGAATGCGTACCAATCTTTACAAGAACAGGGGTATGAAGAAATTGCCGTCGCAGGACTTTCACTTGGTGGCGTATTTTCGCTAAAATTGGGTTATACAGCTCCATTAAAGGGAATCGTCACGATGTGTGCTCCAATGTCGATGCGTACAACTGAAAAAATGTTTGAAGGTGTGTTAAAATATGCCTATGATTTTGGGCGAGCACATGCTTATACAGAAGATGAGCAAAAAGCATTACAACAGCATTTAAAAGAGCAGGGAATGCCGTCACTACAAGAGTTACGTCAATTAATCATTCAAGTACGTGAACAAGTAGATGAGATTTATGCCCCAATCTTTGTGGCGCAAGCAAGTAAAGATGAGGTCATCGATATTCACTCTGCACAATATATTTATGACACAGTCGAATCCAATGACAAAACGATTAAATGGTATGAGAATTCAGGTCATGTCATTACATTAGATCAGGAAAGAAAAGAGTTACAGCAAGATATTTTGGACTTCTTGAATACATTAGATTGGTCCGAATAATCGAATACAAACATGCTGTACAAGGAGGGAAGATTTATGAATTTTGAACAACAAATACTCACGCTGATGAAACAAGAGGACTATAAGCCTTCAACGGTTTCAGAAATCGAGGATCAGCTGGGGCTAACAGATGCCGAGGACTTTAAAGAATTGGTCAAAGCATTTGTAAAACTAGAGGAACAAGGACGCATCGTTCGCTCAGGACAAGATCGCTATGGTTTACCAATTCAAATGAATCAAGTACGTGGACGCTTCATCGGACACGCGAAAGGATTCGGATTTGTAGCACCAGAAGAAGAAGGTATGGATGATATTTTCATTCCACCAACTGCCACAAATGGCGCGCTAAATACAGATACCGTATTAGTGAACATCTCGAAATTAAAATCAGGAGATCGTCGTGAAGGTGAAGTTGTAGAAATCATTGAGCGTGGAAACTCAACAATCGTTGGGGAATTCCAAGCGAATCGTGGTTTCGGCTTCGTTGTACCAGATGATAAAAAATTTGGCACAGATATTTTCATTGCGAAAAACCATACACTCGGTGCAGTAGACGGACATAAAGTCGTCGTTGAAATTACAGAATGGCCAGATGGTCGTCATTCAGCAGCGGGGATTGTAACAGCGATTTTAGGGCATAAAAATGACCCAGGTGTCGATATTTTATCGATTATTCACAAGCACAATATCGATGTGGATTTCCCGCAAGAAGTATTAGATGCCGCAAAAGCAATTCCAGATACAGTTCAACCACAAGATTTAGAAGGTCGTCGTGATTTACGTGACCAACTGATTGTGACAATTGACGGTGAAACAGCGAAAGACTTAGATGACGCTGTAACGGTAACGAAAAATGATGATGGCACGTATAAATTAGGTGTACACATCGCAGACGTTAGTCACTATGTAACAGATGGTTCACCACTTGATCGTGAAGCGTATGACCGCGCAACAAGTGTCTATTTAACTGACCGTGTGATTCCAATGATTCCACACCGTTTATCGAACGGTATTTGTTCATTGAATCCACAAGTAGACCGTCTGACATTGTCATGTGAAATGACAATCAATGCACAAGGGATTGTCGTGGATCACGAAATTTTTGAGAGTGTCATTAACACAACAGAACGTATGACGTACACAGATGTGTATAAAATTTTAGAAGAAAAAGACGAAGCACTAATTAAACGCTACGAATCGTTAGTACCGATGTTTGAACATATGAAAGAATTATCGGCTATTTTACGAAATCGTCGTGAAAAACGTGGTGCAGTAGATTTTGACTTCAAAGAATCAGCAGTTGTCGTAGATGAAAAAGGATGGCCAGTTGATGTAGTTATTCGTGAGCGTACAGTGGCAGAGAAGTTGATCGAAGACTTCATGTTAGCAGCAAATGAAACAGTGGCAGAACATGTATTCAACATGAAATTACCATTCATCTATCGTATTCACGAAGATCCAAAACCTGAGAAGTTACAACGTTTCTTCGAGTTTATTACAAACTTCGGTATCCTTGTAAAAGGTAAGGGAGATACAGTGGATCCAAAAGCTTTACAACAGATTTTAGAGTCGGTAGAAGGACAACCTGAATACCCCGTAATCTCTACAATGATGTTACGCTCGATGCAGCAAGCGAAGTATAGCCCAGAATCACTTGGACACTTTGGTTTATCAACAGAATTCTATACGCACTTCACATCACCAATTCGTCGTTACCCTGACTTAATTGTGCATCGTCTATTACGCACATACGTTATTAATAAAGACACATCAGGTAAAACGATTGCGTATTGGGGCGCACATATGGAAGAAATCGCAAACCATACGTCAGAACGTGAACGCCGTGCAGTAGATGCAGAACGTGATACAGAATCGATTAAAAAAGCACAGTACATGTCAGATAAAATCGGTGAAGAGTTTGAAGGCATCGTAAGCTCGGTAACGAACTTCGGTATGTTCATCGAACTTGAAAATACGATTGAAGGACTTGTGCATAATAGTAATCTAACAGATGACTACTACAACTTTGACGAGCGTACAATGTCGATGATCGGCGAACGTACAGGACGTATCTTCCGCATTGGTGACAAAGTGAAAGTTAAAGTACATGATGTGAACTTAGAAGAATCATCTGTCGACTTTATCGTTGTCGGTATGCCAGCGCCACGTGCGAAATCAGGCAGACCAACACGTGTCATTACAGCAGGTGGACGCGGTGCGAAGAAGAAGTCTGAAGGACAAAAAAATAGTGGTAGTTCAAAATCTCGCCGTACACCGAGTGGTCCAAAAGTGAACGGTAAAACCCGTAAACAAGAACGCAAACGCAGTACGGAAGGCGAACCGAAAAAAGCGCATAAAGGCAAAAAGTTCTACGAGAGCATTGCCAAGCAACAGAAGAAAAAAGGACGTAAAAAGAAAAAATAACGAGCACAACCCTCCTGACAAGTCATTTGTCAGGAGCAGCTCACATTTGAGGTGGTACACATGGCAAAGGGTGCAGGAAAAGTCGTTGCACAAAACAAAAAAGCAAATCACGATTATGCGATTGAAGAAACGATTGAAGCAGGCATTGTCCTAACGGGTACTGAGATTAAGTCAATCCGTAAGGGGAAAGTACAGTTGAAAGATTCCTACGTGCTTATTCGTAACGGTGAAGCATTCATTTCAAATATGCACATTAGCCCATTTGAACAAGGGAATATCTTCAATCATGACCCATTACGCACACGTAAACTCTTATTACACCGCAAACAGATTGACCAACTAAACTTAGACGTAAAACGTGACGGTTACACAATTGTCCCATTGAAAATGTACTTAAAAGACGGTTTTGCTAAACTATTAATCGGTACAGGTAAAGGGAAAAAGACATACGATAAACGCCACGACCTAAAAGCAAAAGAAGCAAAACGAAACATGGATCGAGCAATTAAAGCGAAAAATCAATACTAACAGGCATTTTCCTTGAAGTTTGACCATTTTTGTCATATAATATTCAAGTAATCAAGCCAGTATCAGATTCGTTCTGATTCTACAGTTGCCACTTCGCAACTGTATCCCGAATGAACCTTGATCATCCAATTTGCACTCTGAGAAGGCACACGCTTTCTACTGACGATGTTGCCCATTGGATGAAAAATTCACAATCACCCAATACCAGCTGTAGGAATGGATAGATGAAATGCCCAGTGCAAATCATATGGAAATCCTGACATGTGGAAGTAGATTAGAACGGACGTATGAGTAACTTGTGGTGTATCTGCACTATGAAGAAATCGTATAGAAGTTCTGAGATATAGAAGCAAGAGAAGGCAGCTGACAAAGTATTGCGTAGTAGATTGGAATTTATATCAGGGGGACGTTACGGATTCGACAGGGATATCTCGGCTTAGGTTGCGCGTCGGAGGTCTCGGCTTCGTCACCAACGGAAGTTATATAATAACTGGCAAAACAAACAACAACTTAGCTTTCGCAGCCTAGTCTGCTGAAACTGCCTATCTACCCTATCGCCCATGTAGCGTAGTTTAGGCTCACTTATAGTGGGATACGCTGTTAGGTGCCACCTTAGTCTAACAGAAGAGATTTCAAGGTTAGCGTACACGACGCCTGTTTGTCGGCATACTGTCACGTGAACTTGCAAGTAGACAAACTACACGCGTAGAAGCTTAAGTACTGGAGTTTCTGGACGCGGGTTCGACTCCCGCCGTCTCCATAAGACGAAATCATATGATTTCAATAAGTGTGAAAAGCCTTGTATATCAAGGCTTTTTCTTTTTGCTTATATCCTGGAGTGGCATTTAATTTCAACAAATGGCATTTAATATGGCATTTAAAAATCCATGTATTTTGTAAACTTTTGAATTGCTTCATCTTTAGCTTTTTTCGTTACGTGTGTGTAGATATCCATTGTTGTTTTAACGTCCGAATGCCCCAATCGATCTTGAACTTCCTTTAAGCTAGCACCTGCTTCAAATAACAGGCTACAATGCGTATGGCGCAATTTGTGTGTACTTATTTGTTTTAGGTTATATTTCTTTTGAACATGTAATATCCACTTTCTTGTCTTTGTTGGTTGCAAGAATTCGTTATATTCATTACTAAATACAAGTTGTTTAGGTTTTAAGGTGTTATAGCCTAAAACTAAATAATCTTGTTTTTGTTTTTATTCCATTCGTTTAATATATCCATTGTCTTTTTATCCATTTTGATAGTTCGAATGGAACTTTTTCTTTTTGTCGTTTTGATATAAAGACGATTATTTACACCATGTGATAAGGCTTTATTGATTCGAATTTCGTTATCTTTGAAATTAATATCATTCCAAGTCAGTGCAAGCGCTTCACCTTTCCGCATTCCGCTATATGCTAATAATCTAAATAAGGTATAAGCTTTGAAATTACTTTCCTTTTCGAAACATTCTAAGAATACCTTTAATTCTTCTCTTGTATAGAAATTAACCTCAGCATCTTCTTCTGGAGATGGTTCAATATTAACAGGCATTGTAACGAGTTTCATCGGATTACTTGATATTACGCCTAAAGTAATTGCATAGTCTAAAACTTTTGAAGCGTATGCCTTGACCATGCGGAACTTTTTTAATTTATTGAACCATTCATTTACGTGTTTTTGACAAACTTGAACATTGATTTTATCTACTTTGTAGTTACTCATGGATGGTAAGATGTGATTTTTGAAAATACCTGTTGTCTTTACAAACGTACTTTCTTGAACAGTGTTTTTATATTGTTCAATCCATAGTTCATAAATGTCGTTATAGGTATCAATAGACTTCTTCCGAAAGTCTCCTCTTTCTATTTCAAGCTGTATACGTAATAAAGCTACTTGTGCTTCCTTTTTTGTTTTAAAACCGCTTCGGGTAGTCTTTATTCTTTTTCCAGTAAGAGGGTCTGTACCAATATAAATTTGAAACTTATAAAGCTTTTTATTATTTTTCGTATAACTTTGAATCGTTGCCATAAATATTCCTCCTTTTTATTCGCTTGTGGGGGCAAGAGTTGTAAAAGGAGATAAATTTTTTTATATGATAAAAATAAGTTTTAAAATTTGTAAAGCTCGCTCTTTTTCTTCATGTGATAAAACTTTGTTATTTATACTTATATTTTCTAAAGAAAAAATATTTTCTAAATCGAATGTCTTTTTAAGGTATAAATCATCATAAATTTCTACTTGTTTAATTATTTCATTTAACTCAGCAAGACTTTTTCTAATTTCTTTAATCTTTAAAATTTCATTGTATATACTATCATGAATACTAGCTATTTCTAGAGATATATTGGCGAATTCTTCAGATGATTTATCCTGCGCAGATGAACTCTGCTCAAGTATTTCTAAATCCTTTTTCAGTTTTTCTAAAACTTTTAATGATAATTCTAATTTTATGCTTAGATTTTGGGTTTTTTCGATTATAAAGTTTGTATTCGAGCTTTCAAGTAAATTTTTGTACGTAGTATTACCTAAACTGGCAATAATATGGAGTCTCTCAACTCCAGGTATACTTTTATCATTTTCCCATTTTGAAACAAGACTTTTATTTGCTCCATCTACTAATTCACCAAATTCCTCCATGTTTATTCCTAAACTTAAACGAATCTCCTTTATCTTTTTACCTAATGTTAAACCCATAAAAACTCTCCTTATTATAATTTTGTATTCTAGTGTCATATAGTGTCGAGAAAAACATTTACAGTGTCATAAAGTTTCATTTAATATAAAAGTGTCAAATAGTATCATGAATATTCAATTTAGTTTCATGGTATAGAATAGCATAATTCTTTATTTGATACAAAATTTATAGGTGGTGTAGGAATGAAATTAGAGCTAGATATCTTTGATGAATTAGAATGCCAATTAAAGGAGTTGGTTATCTCTGCTACTAGAAAAGCATTGATTGAGGAGAAAAAACAACCAATAACTAAAGAGTGGACGTCTCTAAAAGAAGGTGCTGAGGTTTTTCAAATGATGGCAGGACGGTATTCAGATAAGATTAATATTGATATTTACTTAAAATCATTTTCTTCAGATAATGTAACGATAGATAGAGCAAGTGGTAAAAGTATTTCAATGAATAATCCTACTCTAACTATTGGGCTATATGTCCAACCATCTGTTATTCAAGAATTGCCATCAAATTTTTCGAATCGTGGGCTAACTCAGAGATTTTTGTTCTTCTTACCTAAATCATTTATAGGAAGTAGAAAAATAGAGACTAGAGAAATTCCTAATGATTTAGAAATGGCCTATAAAAAGAATGTCCGACAGTTATTAGAATTAAAATTACCTAGTAATAATACAAGTGAGAATAATTCAAAAACTGGACCAGCGATACCTATTACATTGGATGATGAAGCTCAATTATATTTGATTCAAATTCAAACAGAAATTGAAAGAATGCTGAGAAATCAAGATGTCAATCCGGACTTTAAAGGGTGGCTTGGTAAATTATGTGGTCAAATTTTAAGAATTACCGGTTTGATACATATCGCTGAAAATGCAAGTTCAGATATAAATGATATCAAGAAAACTATTAGTAAAGATACATTGATAAAAGCAGATAGTTTAAGAAATTACTTTATTGAACATGCTGAACAAGCATTTGGAATAATTGGTGAAAATGAAAATTTAGATGATGTTAAATATCTTTTAAACAAGTTAAAATTAGATAAATATAAGGGACAAGGAAGAATTGAAATGCATGAAATGTGGCAGGTTGTAAAAAAGAGATTTAAAAATCAGATCAATTAAAAATAGTACTTAAATATTTAGAAGAACGTAACTATATAAAAGTAGATAAAGAAGGAAGAAAAGAAGTTATTCTTGTTAATCCTTTGCTATGAGACTAATTAGGGGAACTAGGGAGATTTAAGGGGATTGCAAATTGTTGTAGTAATATACGAATTTAAAGGGGTAAAATAAAATAGGGTAATTAGGGAACTTAATTGTAAATTATTTATTAAAAGGGCGATTAACTTTTATTGTATATTAACACTTAATTATCCCCTAATACCCCTAAAACTCCATTTGATTATACGTATAGCCTTGTTTTTTAGGTGCTGGTAAAGGACTAAGTATCCCTAATTCCCCTAATAAAGAATGTTTTTAAAGGTACTAAAAGTGAAGATATATTAAATCAGGAATAAAAAGTTCGAGATGGTTACTGGATTGACGCTTTCTATTTGGAGGTGAAAATATGAACCGATTTAGCAAATGGTCAATAGGCTTAATGATTATAGGACTTTTATTATTTGGATTAAATAGGGTACTAGAGGGTTTTTCTGAACTGATTGTACTTTTTAGCTTTATTTCCTTCTTAGTAGGAATTGTATTAAGTTTTATAGCAATTGCTAACCAGGAAGAAGGAACTTTAAAATTCATTTCACTCATTTCTTTCTTCGTTGTGTTGTTTTTAATTACTTGGTTTGAACCATTTCAGTTCGTTCGAATTTTTACTTGGCTAAAGAATATCTTTTAACAGTGAAAATGTCAGAAGAGCAAAATTTGGAACCAGAGCCATTCAAATAAAAAGCGTATTCGGTATGAGAAGCGAATACGCTTTTTAAAAAATTAAAAAAGAAAGGGAGGAGGTATTGGATGAAGATAATTGACCTTTTAAGTTTAAATGAAAGAGTAAGTTATGACAAAACAATGGAATCATTGGATAAAGCAGAAACATTATCCGGTGTAATATTTTACATCGCTAAAGCACGTTAGATATTGTTTAGAGCAGAAAGACGCTATCAAAAAGGCTGGAAAAAGGTGGAATCTGAATGAGGAATGTAACGTTGGAAGAATTCTTTATAGAGGTTGAAAAAGAAAATAAATACTTACAGGTGTCTACAACTTACAGAAAGGAAACTGCAAAACAGGCATTGTATGTATTAAAAACTGTGCAAGATGTGAAACCTTTTTATAAACGTGATGAAGCTTTAGAATGTGTATCTAAAGTACTTTGTGCGGCAAATTTGGAGCGACAAAAAGATGTAGCAAAAATATTGAATGTTATTCTAAATGATTTATTTTTGAATAAAAATATGTCTGTAGAATTTAAGGAGCATTTAGCAGAGCGTAACAAAAATAGAGGGAATATCATCTTAAAATATTTTGAGTAACGGTATCGTATAGTCTTCTTCTTTTGTATATTTACTAAAATTAGCTAGGAACAACTTGCTTCTCCATGATATATTATTCTATGTTATTTTATTTGCAGACCGTTTATTGGTTTTGCGATTGATTTTACTAATTACAGCCTTTGTGGCTGATCTACTTTAAAGGGATATATGTACCCTTTAAATAACTACGATCAGCTATAAAGGCTATTTTTTATGTCCTTTTTAGGAATAATAATTACCTTTTGGCTTAATAAAAAATTAAGTAAAAGGGGATGTGTGTAGCAAAAATATGAGAATACAAATGAAAAGGAATGATGTATATGGCAGAAAAAATAAAAACAGGAAAGGATGATTGCTAAAAAATTCGGAATAAAGCGAAAGGAGAGAATGACGCGAAAATAGTACAACTGAATAAATAACTGATGACATTTCATCACTGTAGGAGGCGTATACACATCAGAGAATGTATTAGTATTAATCTGCGTTTGTAATTTTTTCTCTCTGGACAAATGAAAGGTGTGAGCGTGTGGGTTATCAAGTTAAGAGTCGAGGGGGGAACCGACTCAAATATCAAATTGAGCAATGTATTAATTCAGTAAACAAAGTAGGTTCATCTAAGAGAGATGCTAAAAAGTATGGTGTCTCTCAAATACACTCTTATAAACAATTGAAAGAAGTTTTAAGTGTTAGCCAGAACTTTGGTAAATGGTTGTTGGACCAAGGGGTTAAGGATCTATTTAAATTAAAAAAGGCTCATTATCGTAAATATATAGAATATATGCAACAAAAAGAAGTCTCAATAAGGCATTTGATTAACGTAGAGACAAATCTAAGATTACTAGATAAGGGTATGAAGCATATTTCCAATGCTAAAGGCTACAGTAATCGAGCTTGGATTCCTAAAGAACGAATATTTCATTTTTATAATAGGGATAAACCAATAAATCGCTCCATTTCAGATGAAAGGGCTGCTGAAATTTATGAAAGACTTTCTACTAGTGCAAAGATTGGTACGGATCTACAAATGGCTTTTGGGGTACGTTTAAAAGAAGCTTCAAAAACTATTTGTGCTTTTATTCATAGACAAGAAAATGAACTATTCTGGATAGCTTCAGATGACCCGAAAGCAATCAACTCCGCCAAAGGTGTTACTAAGGGGGGCGTTCACGTAAAGTACCATGTCGTCCAGGTTATGAAGAAAGAATTATGAACCTTATAAAAAATAAATCTGAGAACGATTATTTGGTTCCAGTTCATTATAATACTTTAAAATCTGCCTATTATCGTGCTGGACTTGTTGAGGGTTCACATGGATTAAGGCATACCTATGCTCGCTATCTGCTTAATTTAGAATTTGAAAAGTATGGCATTGAGTTAAAAGGTAGGCGCATGATGACACAGATGATAGAAAATAAAGCTGCAGGCTATCGTAAAGATCATTTGGTTTCTTTACAACAAAGAGAGTTGTATAAGCTAACAAATGAAATTATGGATACTATTCATGGGTATTTAGGACATGGTAGTAATCGTATGGATTTGGCAGAAGTTTATCTTACTGAATAAAGAAGAAATATTATTCGTTGTATTATTTTAGTCTGTAATTTGAAGATCAATAATGAAAGGAATGAATACTTATAATTACTAAGAAAGCGAATATCGCAAAATTAGGTTTTGTTGGAATAGGAATGGGAGGATCTAGACTTGCTGCAGAATGTACTGATTACATCTCAAAAGATACTGAATATCCTTATAATAGCCTTCTGGTAAATATGAATAAGGGAGATGAAGATTCAATATGTTATAACAATGTTTCGGGCCAAAGGAAAATACTTTTAGGATCTGGAAAAGGGACTGGAGTTGATCCCGCAGTTGGGTATTATATTTTGGATAAAGAAAGAATCAAAATTGAAAGAGCTATAGAAGAACAATTTAAGGAAAGTGATTTTATTTTTGTGACAGTTGGTTTAGGTGGAGGAACTGGAACAGGAGCATTACTGGAAATAATAAAAACACTTGAAATAAAAGGGTATAAAAATATAATTGGTTTAATGCTTATTCTTCCTCGAATTATACAAGGTTCTACTAAAATAAATAATACATTGTCACCGTCAACCCAAATTGAACATTTTTTGCTCATTAAGGATGAACACTTTTTATTCGGTAAAGATTCTTTGTTGATGTTTTAAACGATGACTTTCATTGTTCATATGAATGACCTCGACTCTGTGTAACAGGCGGTCTAAAATAGCAGTCATCATCCCTTGGTTATCCACTAACTCTGTCCATTCTTCTGGACTTCGATTTGATGTCAATATTAGCGAACTTTGTTCGTATAGCTGATGTACGAGTTGAAAGAATAAAGTGGCTTCCCGTTGATCTAAAGCCATATACATCACATCATCAATAATAATTAAATCTGATGCTCTCAAACGTTTTAATTGGATTTGTGAGCGATGTGTAAATTCTTCTGTTTTCAATAACTGAATTAATTCTCCCATTGTTATGAAATAGACTTGAAAGCCTTTTTGAATGGCTTCAATGCCTAAGCCTACGGCCAATAATGTTTTCCCTGCACCAGGTGGTCCCAAAAGAATTAAATTGTAACTTTGCTCTAACCATTGGAACTCCTGCAGCTGTTTCATTTGGCGCTCTGTAATCGCTGTTTGCTCCTCTAACTGAAACATATGCAACGGCTTATGGTATGGGAAACGTGCCCACGATAAACGCTTTTCGATACTCTTTTCTTCTCGTCTTCTAAGCTCTAATGTTGTTAGTTCATCAATAAATTCTAAATATGTCCACGATACTTGTTCCGCTTGGCGGAGAAGCTCTGGGAGCCCCTCAGCGGTTTCTGCTAAACGTAATTGCTTAAATGCCTGTTGGATATCTGCCACACTTTTACTCATATTATTTGCCTCCCATACGTTGAATGTATTCTTTTAAATCTCTCGTTTGAACTGCTATTGCTAGCGATTCTTTTGATTCTTTTACAGTAGTTATTGGCTGCTCAGGTTCGATATTTGTACGCTTAAAATAGGCGACAACGTCTCGGAACTCATTTGCGCTGTATAACTTTTCTTGAATACATTTATGTATTGCTGCAGATAACCATTCGGGATTCTCTTTCGCAATTTTTTGGAATAACAATAATTGATCTCTACGATATCGACCGTATGTATGACAAACATCTTGAATATATTGTTCGGCCCCATCATATGGAAATAAAGTGAGCACATTTCGTTGTAACTCATCGAGCGACTTAGAGCGATCACGTCCATGATTTAGATTTTTTATCAACTTGCCTTTTTCTAAACTGATGGTATGTTCCGCAAGTATTTCGCCAGTATGCGGTGCTAAGATTTTTAATTTTTGCCCTTGGGGCACTATTTGTACGACTGGATAATTCGTATAGGTTCCTAGTGGAACGGAATATCGATTCGATGTGTACCGGACTGTGTTGTCCTTGTTGACATTCCTTGTTATAATTTCTGTATGGTTGCTTTCTAATATAGGAAGCGGTGTAGAGACTTTTTTTAAGTGTTGCTTTTCCAGGAGAAACACTTCGAAAGGTCTCTTTTTTGTTGTATTGTGCACTTTATAATTCCCGGTACGTTCTAACCATTTTAAAGACCTCTCATTCCAGTCCTCAAGTGTTGTATAAATTCGATTTTTAGCGAAATTATATTTTACGTATTTTACAACACTCTCTATTTTACCTTTGGATTCGGGATCTGCTTTGCGGCACAGATAGATTTTAAATTTCCGGTCTTTTATATACTGTTGAAATTCCTTTGTTAAAATGAGGTCGCCTGCATTTTCACTTACCGCAATTAAATTGTCTTGATCGTACACAATTTCATCTGTTATACCGCCATAAAACTGAAAAGCTTTTTCGTGACAGGCTATTGTATCTCTTGTCGTAAAAGGACGATCTAACCACACAGTGAATTTATGTCGAGAGTGCGCTAACACAAAGGCAACGAAGTATAATTTCACTTCTTTACCACCTGATGTTTTTTGAATAGTTTGTCCCCAATCTACTTGTAATTGCTTCCCTGGTGGCAGCTCAATGACCGCTTCGTATTCACGGGGTTCATCTACCTTATCAATTTGATAAATTTCGCGAATTTCATTTACATAACGTCTAACTGTACTTTCCCCAACATCAATTTCAGGGTATTTCTCTTGTAGCCAATCTAAAACTTGTGCCCCTGTTAAGCTTGGAAACTCAAGTAACCAACCTACAATCCAATCTTTGTATTCATCCAGCTTCTTCTTACGGCCAGTCTGACTAAACTCATTTACTGCATCTTCAAATGACATATCTAAATATTTATACACGGTATTACGTGATATTCTTAGTCGCTTTGCAATTTGCACAATCCTTAATCCACGATCACGCAATTGATGAATTTCGATATGTAACACAAGCTTCTCCTCCATTAGTACAGCCTCCTATTAAACTGATATTTCCAGTTTACAGGAAACTATTGAATTGGTGAAAAAGTGTTCAATTGAAATGAGCAAAAACTGTTAATTTTATTTTAGCGGTTACATACATTGCATAAATTAGACCAGCTAGAATATTTATATAATCACTTTTCATGGTTAATAACAATAGATAATGAAAAAATATTTAAACACTTTACAAATAAACAACTTAACATTTCTACCAGAGAATATTGTAGAGCACCGTTTGAAACTATTGTTAAATTCTTGGATTGTTTAAATGAGATTCATGGTGTTACTTTTGAACAGATATTAAGAATACCCTGTTGGATTAACATAGGTCCATATGAAGTAGAAAATGGAAAATCATTAAATCAAATAAAAACAATCTTTCCTTGCGATAAAAATTTCAGCAATAATTCAATTTCGGCAGCTATATCTCAGCATATAGATTAGGATGATATAAAGGGAAAATATGAATCATTTATTGTTGAGGAAAGATTGTAGTTAAGTATAATTGACTTTATACGTTACCAAAAGTAAATGAAGTAATTAATTCTGTAAAATAAAATTTTTATTTCCATTAAATGTGTGAATATAGCAAAAAAGGAAGAGGTTATTAACCCTTCCTTTTTGCAATAAAATATATAGGTTTCTTAAAAACTCATTATTAAAATTACGATTAATTGGAATATAAATTTCCTGTACAGTAAGGACACATATTCTTTTCCCAAAGCTTATGAAAAGTATTAATATTTACGATGCATTTACAGCTTTTACAGGTAATGCTTTCTCCTTCAGAAAGACTTATCTTTTCATAAATTTCTTGAGGAGAGTAAATATATCGGCGGACTTTATCATGAATTGGTGCATATTCTAGCCAAAAATTGAATTGATTTTCACTTTTATGTAGAGAATAAGTGCTGGAGTAATCTATGGCGTATATATTTACTCGCTTTTCGTTATCTTCTACTTTATTAGATACGTCTTTTTTTCTTATGTGAATTAATCTTTGATAAAATAAATCTGAAAATTCCGATGTGTTAAGAAGTTCGATATTTTCCTTTGTTATTTCTATTGCAAAGTGACTAGACTTTTTTTCTCTACAGAAATCTTCAATGTCTTTTAAAATCACATTTACTTTATTATTAAATAAGATGTTATTTCTTTTAGTTTGGCCACGAGATTTTACAGCAGATTCTATCATATCTTTGTTTATATACTGAAAAGGTCTACCTTGGGTTAATGCGTCAGTTCTATATGCAAAGTAATTGTCAATACAATCACTAAGCATCAATCCGAAATCTCTACTATTTCCCATTGAAGCAATCACTAAATCTTGAAAGACATCTTCGTTTCGAAACAAGGTACTATAATCAACGTTGTATGCATTTAAAAATTTAATCAGACGTTTATTTACTAGACTTTTAAAATAGTTAATACATCTACTTCTTTCATGAAGAGAGTCTTCATAAATTAATGAAGTATCTAAATTTATAGAATGAGGTAAATCTGCACCTCTAACTAGTTGATGTAAATTCCCCCTGCCAGGTACAAATGCTATCCAAAAGTAAATAGGAGAGCCATTTATTTTATCTATGAAATTAGCTGTATATTCTTGTATGTTTTGGTTGTTATATATTTTTTCCCACTCATCTATATAAAAAACTACTGAATTTAAAGAAAGTTTATTTATTAAATGTACCAAATTATCTTTGACACTAGCTAGATTTAGATAAGATAGATAATCATTGTTTTTAGATAACTTTTCTGAAGACTCATCTATTTGTTTACTTAATAGTTCGCTTGATAAAGTAAGCCCTTTTTCTTTAATGCTACCATTAACTTTACTACAGATTTCATCAATTTCTTTATAATAATTTTCAAGCGATAAGCTACCAGTGCTAATTTCAGAAATTTTTTCATTACCGAGACGACTAATATTTTTAAAGTTAATTATCATAATTAAGGCTTCAGTTAAAGCGGTAATAGTTTCCCGATCATTTTTTCTAAAAAGTAATTTTAATTCTTCAAAAATATTGTCAGCTTCAATATTTTTTATTAATCGAAGAATTTGAAATTGTATTTGTTCGTACAAGTAAATACTAAAAATACGATTAAAAAGTTCTGAATTGGTATTTTCAGGAAAAGAGATATTTTTTAGATTAATATAAATTGATAGAGTTTTATGTTCTTTTATAGAACTATTGAGGTTATCATTTGCTAATAATAATAGATGGGTTTTGCCTGTCCCTCTTTCTCCATAGATAATACCACTTGAGTTTTTTGATTTTTCTATTAGAGTGTTTAAAAATTGATTATTGTCTACATGTAAATCTTGTAAATTTGAAATTATTGTTTTACTATTATGATCTTCAAAGTTAATATCGTCTTTTAAATTAGTAAAAGCATCTTTTATTTCTTTTATAAAATTAGAATCATTAATAAAAGCATCAAGTTGGGCCATGCTTATCAAACTCCTTTCAACTACTTCTAAGTACATTATAGGTAATTTTAATCAGAATAGCATAGAAAAAAATATTTTACGGAGAACTGTAGCTTAAAATTATAAAAATCAAACTTGAATCTCCTGAATAAGAATCTCTATTGATCAATCTTTTTTTCATTTAGTACTTCTTTTAATTTATCGTGAAATAAAAAGTTGATAAATATAAGTGGCTAGTATTAGTACTCATATAGCAAATAATTGGTACCAAAAGCTATAGGAAATTAGTATTTAAAAATTAATAGCTTTTAAGAAATGATAAAGGAAGTCTCTTTCTGTATCCTTTAGATGAATAAAACCGTCGAAACTTAAAGGTTTTGAAGTGACCCCTAAAAGTTAGACACGGTTATTTCATCAGGCAACGGTTTGGGTATGCGTTCGATATTGTATCGGACTCATGCCTTTTAATTTTGCCTTGATGCGTTTCGTGTTGTAATACGTTATATATTTTTCAAATTCTTTTTTAAAATGTGCCACACTTTCAAATTCCTTCAAATAGAGAAATTCAGATTTCATAATCCCAAAGAAATTCTCCATCACTGAGTTGTCGTAACAGTTACCTTTACGCGACATACTTTGCGTAATCCCTCTTGATTGAAGTGTTAGGCGATATTTCTTCATTTGATAGTGCCAGCCTTGATCGGAATGCATTAATAATTGATGTTCCTCTGGTAATCTTTCTAAAGCCTTTTCTAACATCTCTGACACCAATGAGTATGTTGGTCTTGAGCCGATTGTATAAGTGATAATTTCGCCATTAAATAAGTCTAAAACAGGTGATACATACAACTTTTCGCCACATAATTTAAACTCTGTAATATCCGTTACCCATTTTTCGTTCGGGGCTTCTGTTGTAAATTGACGATTTAAAAGGTTAGGCGCGATTTTACCAACCGTACCTTTATATGATTTATATTTTTTCATTCGTACTAAGCACTTTAAACCGAGTTCTTTCATAATCCGTTGCACTTTTTTATGGTTCACTTTTTGTCCGCGATTCGCCAATTCATCACGAATACGGCGGTATCCATAACGCCCTTCATGTTCGTTGTAAATGGATTGAATTTCGGCTTTTAGTTTCGCATTGGGATCAGAACGATGCATCTTCTTCACTAAACGATAGTATGTGCTACGCGGAATGCCTGCGAATGCGACAGGTGCCTTCACCGAGTATTTAAACCTTAATTCGTAGATGACTTTTACTTTGTCTTCTTTGGTGATTTTTCTTTGGCTTTAACTAAGGCATTCAACTTTTTTAAATACTCATTTTCCATTTCAAGCTGTTTAATTCGTGCTTGAAGTGCCTCTGGTGAACATTCTATTCCTACTTGTTTTTGGTGTTTCTTCACTTCTTTTTTCATGGATGGACGCCCCTTTTTCTTTGATTGAAGGGCATCGAGTCCTTGTGTTTCAAACTTTCTTTTCCAACTACGAACTGTAGAAGGCGTAGGTATCTTAAAGATAGCCGCTGTTTCAAGGAAGGACGTACCCTGTTCAATCATATAGTTGAGTACGTCTAGTTTAAACTGTATAGAGTAATTTGTATATCGCTTTTCAAAGGCTTTAACACCATGATACTCATACTGTCTCACCCAATTAAGAATCGATTTATCATCTGTACCAATCGATCTCGCTATGGTATATAAACTTTCCGCGCCGTTTATATACCTTAAAGCGGCTTGTATTTTTTCTTCTGATGAATATTTTGCCATATAAAAACTGTACCTCCAATTAGTAGATTTGTCTAATAATTGGGGTGCAGTTCATTTTGACGGTCTTTTTATTTGCTGATAAAATAAGGATTAGTATACGATCAAAACTTACCATCATAAATAAGTAATAAAAATGACTTTGGGGGATGAAAGATTGAAGTATGGCTATGCTAGAGTGAGCACAATTCATCAGGATTTAGAATCACAAATAAATATGCTTAAAAAGGAGGGCTGCGATAAAATCATTACTGAAAAAATTTCCGGGACAAAGAATAGTCGTCCGAATTTTGATCAGCTTATAGTTGAATTGAATGAAGGGGATACTTTAGTGGTTACAAAGGTAGACCGTTTTGCACGTAATACTAGGAATGCATTAGATGTCATTCATGATTTATTTAATAGAGGTATTAAGGTACATATTTTAAATATGGGGATAATCAAAAATACGCCAACTGGTAGATTGATTTTTTCTATCTTTAGTGCTTTTGCAGAATTTGAACGTGATATGATTGTTGAGAGAACCCAGGAGGGGAAACAGCTAGCCAAACAGCGACCAGGATTTAGAGAAGGACGTCCAAAAAAGTTCTCAAGAAAACAAATTGATTTGGCTCTCCAACAATTAGAAACCCATTCTTATAAAGAAGTAACAGAGATGACAGGAATATCTGGAAGTACTTTACTTAGGGCTAAAAGGTCAAAATCACTATAGTAAATACTTTATTTTTATTAGATAGAATTTTCTTTTGTCACTCAAAGGAGAAATACAGATGGAAACGTATGTTCCTATATGTTATAGTATATAATATAGTATTAATAACTTTGTAATTTATGTGTTAAGATAGCGGAGGTGATAAATTAATGATATTACGTAAAGATGCTACAGAGCAAAAATTAGCTGGAAGATATTATACACCTTACAACCTTGCTCAATTTATTATTGACTGGGGCATGGATCAAAATATTACAAATATACTTGAACCAAGTTGTGGTGATGGTGTTTTTTTAGAAGCTTTAGTAGGGTACGATGGTATTTTCAATTGTACAGGAATTGAAATATCAGAAGAAGAATCAGAAGTAGCTAGGGAAAGATTACTTGTAGATGATAGATTTGAAGTCATACATTCAGATTTTTACGAGTTTTACAATAAAAACCGATCGAACAGATATGATCTTATTTTGGGGAATCCACCGTATATTAGATATCAATATTTAACAGAAGAACAACGTGCTATTCAAAGTGATTTATTGACTTCTAATAATATGAAATCGAATAAATTAATTAATGCATGGGTAGCTTTTACAGTAGCAACTATTAGTTTAATGGCGGAAGACTCAAAGATTGCCTTTGTTATACCAGCAGAATTACTTCAAGTTAAATATGCTGAAAGTTTAAGAAGCTATTTAATGAATGAACTTAATGAAATTACATTATTGACGTTCAATGAGTTGATTTTTGATGGTGTTGATCAAGAAGTAGTTGTTCTACTTGGGAAGAAACGTTCTGATTTTGAAGGTGTTCATCAAATGAAAATTTTAGAGTTTAAGAACGTAAATGACTTAATTCAAAATTTTGATGAATACAATCATAACAAAGCCTTTCAAAATATAAATACTACTAGTACAAAATGGACAAAATACTTTTTAAGTACAGAAGAAAATATTGTTATTGATAACCTGATAAATTCTGACGAATGTATCCAGTTTATAGATATAGCTTCTGTAGATGTAGGAATAACTACAGGGAATAATTCATATTTTTGTGTGGATAGAGAAACTGCAAGACAATATGATTTAACAAATATATCAAAGCCTTTGATTGCTAGAAGTGTTAATATTCCGGGTGTAACATTTGACGAAGAAGATTGGCAATGGAATGTCGAACAAGGAGCCAAAACATTCCTTGTAGATTTTAATCTTGTGGAAGATGCAGCATTAACAGAAGGGCAAAGAGCTTACGTTCAATATGGTGAACAAAATAACGAACATACAGGATATAAATGTCAAATTAGAAATAGATGGTATGCAATACCATCTATTTGGGAACCAGATGCATTTTTCTTGAGAAGAAATTATCAATACCCGAAATTTGTCCTTAATAAATGTAATGCAGTAAGTACAGATACAATGCATAGAGTGTCTTTCTTATTAGGTACAGATCGTAAAAAGGCCATTCTTTCATATTACAACAGTATAGCTTTTGCATTTACAGAATTGGAAGCACGTAGCTATGGGGGAGGAGTTTTAGAAATTCTTCCTAGAGAATTAGAAAATGTAACGATTCCAAACTTTAATGATTTGATTATTGATGAGGACGTGATCAATATGTTATTTAATCATGTAAACGATGTAATTCGTAAAAATCGTAATATTGAAGAAGCTTTAGATTTAGTAGATCGAGCATTATTAATAGAAAGATTAAATATTCCTGAAGAAGTTGTTACGACATGCAGAAGTGTTTGGCATAAATTGAAGGATAGACGAATTCAAAGAGGTACTACTGGTAATAACTAAAATGAATCTTTTACTGTTTTAGGGCAGTAAAAGATTTTTTTAATGGATCATGCTACCAATTCTTCGTATATTGAAATACACTAATTGTAGTTATATATGAAAATGAACAGGGTGATAACAATGATTTTATACGAACTAAAACAATTAGTAGCTAGATTTGATAGTCAATATACAGAAATAAGTAAAGTAAAGAATAAATACAATGAACATACAACACGTACAGATTATATTGATCCACTATTTGAATTGTTGGGTTGGGATATGATAAATAAAAAAAATAAACCTCTAACAGCTCGTGATGTAATTCCAGAATTTAATGCTTCTGAAAATGATAGACCAGATTATAGATTTGCTATTAATGGTAACTTGAAATTTTTTGTTGAAGCAAAAAAAGTTTCAGTGAAAATTTTAGAGAATCCAAACCCTGCTTTCCAAACTAGGAGTTATGGATGGTCTCAAAAAGCATTAGTTTCTGTTCTAACTAACTTCGAGTATCTATTAATCTACGATACAACAATCAACCCAAGTCCAACTGATAATGCAAATGTAGGGCTTTTAAAGAGCTATCATTATACAGAATATGTTTCAAAATGGAATGAAATATGCGAATTACTTTCTTATGAAAATGTACGTAATGGAAGTATTGAAGAAAATTTTGAGCATTTATTAGATCAAGCTTCAGCAAAACCAATTGATGAACATTTCTTAGAGCTAATTAATAAGTGGAGATTAGACATTGCTTGTGATATGTATAATGAAGATGTCACATTGGATGAAGCATACATAAATGAAAGTGTACAGCAATTTATTAACCAAATGATTTTCCTAAGAATATGTGAGGATAAAAATTTACCTATTTATCGGAATTTAAAAGATAGTTTAGATAGTGATAGTGAAGAAGATGCTAAAGAAGAAATAATAAAAATTCTTCAAGAGGCAGATATTAAGTATAACTCAGGTATATTTGAAGATATGGAAGTACTAGAACTCATTAGCGAAGAGACATTGAATAATATTATTAGTAGTTTGTATTATCCAATTAGTCCATATGCTTTTTCAGTGTTAGAGACAAGCATTTTAGGGGATATATATGAGTTATTCCTGACTGAAAAGATAGAAATCGATGATGGAAATATTTCATTAGTCAAAAAAGAAAAAGAGCTAAATAGAGATGTAATTACAACTCCTTTAGAAATTGTAAAAGTGATGGTAGATAAAGCTTTAAAATCATATTGTGAAAACAAAAGTTTAGCTCAATTATTAGAGCTAAAAATTGCAGATATTTCTTGTGGTTCAGGAATTATTCTTATTGAAGCTTTTGACTATCTAGTTAATAAAGTGTACGAATGGTCTTTGGAAAATGCTCCAGAGAATTTGGTAGTAACTTCTAATGATGAACAAAAGTTGAAAGTAGAAATCAAATCACAAATTTTGACTAATTGTATTTTTGGTATCGATATTGATGATTATGCAGTTGAAGTGACTAAGTTTAGTTTATTATTAAAATTAGTTAATGATGAGGATGTTCATTCATTAAATAATAAGTTAGGTGTTCTTCCAAAATTAGATGGAAATATCAAAACAGGTAACTCTTTAGTTGATACTGAAATGCTCCCAGCTGGAGTATCTATTGAAAAAAAGTATGATATCATGCCGTTTAATTGGAAATTTAACAATGATGTAACAAACTTTGATGTGATTATTGGAAATCCACCGTATGTAACAACAGAAGATATGAAAAATTCATTGTTGAAAGAAGAGATTGATATATATAAGAAGAATTATCGATCTGCGTATAAACAATTTGATAAGTACTTCATTTTTTTAGAGCGCGCTATTGAAAAGGTGAAAAATCATGGAACAATTGTCTACATTATTCCAAATAAATTTACAAAGATTGAAGCTGGTCAAAAACTACGTGAAGTTATTACAGAGAATGATTTGTTGAAAGAATACACTGACTTTGGTTCATTACAATTATTCAGAGGAAGTAGTAAAAGATCTAAAAATTTAACTACTTATAGCTCAATTGTTCAATTAGTAAAAAATAATCAAAGCTTTTTTAAATATGAGCGTGTGCGTGATAAACAAGAGTGGGTCAATGGATACTATGAAAATTCAAAAGAAAATTCATTTGTAATTTCAGCAGATGACATTGATAAGAAAAGATGGATATTACCAGCTAATAAAAATGAACAAAACTTACTTGATAAATTACATGTAAATTCTAAACCACTTGAAGATTTAGCATATACCTTTAACGGTATTCAAACAAGCGCAGAAAAGCCACCTGTTTATTGGTTTAGTAATGAGGAAATTATTAAGGATACAGAAACCCATTACACTATAAAAAAAGAAAAAATTCATCCTAACGAAGTTTTTCAAATTGAAAAAGCTATAGTAAAACCATACTATAAGCCAACTAAAAAAAATGAGAGAAACCTGGGATCATATGATGTGGTACACACAAATAAATTTATTATTTTCCCATATGATGAAGATGGACAAATTTATCCAAGAGATATTATGAAAAATCAGTTCCCTGGGACATGGGAGTATCTTGTTGCCAATTATGAAATGTTGGTTCCTAAACAAGTGGATCCGTCTAAGAAAAGGGATGTACGGCATGCTAATAGTGAAACATGGTATCATTATGGTCGTATTCAAGCTTTAACAAAATTTATTAATAACCCAAAATTAATTGTAGGTGTATTATCCAGCAAGCCGTTTTATTATTTAGATACGCAAGATATGCTAATTGCTTCTGGTGGCACTGCAGGGTATTGTGCAATTACTATGAAAGAGAACAGTGAGTATCATTTAGAATTTCTACAAGCTGTTTTAACACACCCTTTAATGGAATGGTATATATCAATGACTGCTAGTGAATTTGATAATAATTTTTATGCGAAAGGTACAGCATTATTGAAAAAATTACCAATAATTAAGGTTAATTTTAATGATCCAGATGAAGTCAGCCAATATAATGATGTAGTATCTATGAGTGGCGAAATCTATAGCATAAACAAACGCTTTAACACAAATAGATTGACCCGAAAAGAAAAAACATTATTATCTGCTGAAAAAGAAGAAAAAATAAATAAAATCCAATCTATTATTACCAAATTATATGATTTAGAGGGTTGGGAAAGTTTAATTAAATAGAATCGACAAAAATAATAAAAAATATCCATCAACTGAATAAGTTGATGGATATTTTTTAATCTGCTAAATAGCTCTCTTCTAAAGCTGCTTCAATTATTCTATCTTTGAATAATTCCATTAAACTTAAAATATCATCATATAATTGGAAAAACTCATCTTTAACACGGTTACTATTTTCAGAGGTAGTAGAATGATTTACATAACTATGATATTCACCGTGTGCTATCTTATTACGAACACTTAATAAATTTATATCAATTAAATTGTCTTTCATTTGAAAATCAGTAACATCAATGTTCAAGCTAAATAAAATTTCTTTAAGGTTTTCAAATTTTAAATTTCCATATGTGTTAATTATATGATTAGAATTCAAATTTACACAAAATATATCTTCATTTTCTTTACTGAAAGCTTCATATAGTTCAATATATTTGCTTTTTTTTCTGGAACCTTCAATATCTAAAATATTTTTAGTGTAGTGAAGGATTTTAAAATTGTTTTTTAATCGAGCTAATATATATTTTTTCTTATTCAGATATTTTAAGTACAATAAGGAAGAATTTTTAATAAATCCTTCCCAATGAGAATATAGAGTTGTTGTTGCTACTTTTAAATTGAAATCTAATTCTTCACCAGAAGAACCATCTATATTTGATTTTGCAATAGTTAATTCTTTTTTTCGCCAAGTGAAATCTTTATCTAGTTTTTTTTGTAATCTTTCTAAAGAACCATCTGTTTCTGTTCTTACTGATGCTTCATTCATACAGAAAATTCTGTCTCACTTAAACTTGATAAGATTTTTAGGCGATTTATAGCTCTAATTCCAGATCTTTTGGTAGTATCTAAATATACTGGGTTTTGATAGAGGTCCTTAATCTTTTTAATTAACTCTTCTTCATCCATTTCTAAATAAAAATCTAAATTTTTACTGATACCTATGGAAATCATTTCAAATGAAGAAACTAGAAATGCCCCTAAGAATTTATTTTTAGTAGCGTCAAATTTCTTAAAACTGTTCTCTCCTAAAATATTATTAAGAAGGCTAAATGTTTTTTTGAAAATCATTGCTTCATTTTCAAGATCAAAATCATCTGACTTTAAGATGTCTAACATAGAATTAGTTAAGAATTCACCCATATCTTCTGAGCCACTTAAAATACTTACATCTAAATGTCTATAAACAAAGAATCGTAATGCAATTTCAATATCTTCACGTTCAATTAGCTGTTTATCAGTTAATGGTAAAGTATCTTGGAAATCTGAATTTTGACTTAAAGAGAATAGCCATTCATAAAAATCTTTATTTGACATAATCATTAAACAATTTCGGATTTCTTGATTAGTCAATGAAGAGCCTCCAGTATTTAAACGTTGGAATAATTCAAACTTAGCTTCCTCGTCACTACCCTTTTTTATAATTTTAACATCTAACTTTGAACGTTTGAAGTCTATTCGTTGTTCTGGTGTAAAGGAATTTTCTAAGTCATACTTATCTTCCCATTTTTTGCCCTTTAATGAAGGAAGAAATTTTGTACCTTGTAGAGCCAAAGGTGATAAAGTTTCTCCATCTTTTCCTTTTAATATTCCTACGAATTCTAAGATTGTTGATAATCGTTGAAGCCCATCAATAACATCCCAAATTCCACTTTCTCCTCGTGCTACAAAAATAGATGGGATTGGAATACCTAGTAAGATAGATTCAATAAATCGAGTTTTTTGTGTGTCATTCCATCGGAAAAATCGTTGGAAATCTGGTTGAAGATACAATTCTCCATCTCTATACATGTTTATTAGTTCACCAAGGGACATAGGGTAGCCGTCGGTATGTATCTCTTTAACTTTTTGATCAATTTCATTTTGTAATGTCATATTTATCTCCTTTCAGAGAGCTTAAAATATATTTTTTGTAAATAAAAAAAGAAGACCTTTCTTGTTAGAATAAAATCATCACAACTAATCTACAGAAAAGCGGTCTTCCCATGGAAAAGTTCATACATTCCCAAAAGTTATTAACCGCAGTATTTATTCAACGAATTTAATTAAATCAATTAATAAACAAATCAAGAAATATACTAATTGGAAGGAACAGTTTCCAAACGAAGCCTCGTAAGAACGCTTCTTCACACGATGTCACCTTGGCTTTGACAAGGCACGTTCGGACATCAAAGCGATGTTCTAGGAGATAGTGTGATGGTTGTAGAAAGAGAAGGTTTCTATTTACACAAAATATTATACTATATAAATGTTATTAAAAGAGTTATTAATAGATAAATTGATATTTCTTTTTTTCTATTTTTGTGGAATAAATGCTTATTCTTCAGATGAATCTTCAGCGAAATTTCAAGTGTTGAGCAGATATTATAAAATGCATTTTCAAACTTCAGGCAAACTTAAGTTCATAAAAATTAAGGCTTAATACTGCCAGAAAAAAATTAATATATGTAGAAAGTGCACAATAAAATAGCTTCTCTAATGAAAAATGAAAGGGAAGATAAAAATGTATTCACACAATGAAGAACAACCATCTGTAGTTATTAAGATTAAGGAGGATCAGTATTTATTAACATCCATCTTAAAAATCTACAAGAATTGCAGCTGAAATCACAACAAAAAAAGTTAGTAGTAGGATTACCTTATGCATTTGACCAAGAAGTACTGAAAGCATTCATTGATGTACCTATTTTTTTGTTTTAACTAAAGATAGTGGTATTAATAGAATCTATAAGGTAAATTTAAATAGTGTATATAATAAAAAGGTTGATGAAAAGAAATATTTTCATCAATTTGATTTCTTATTACCAAATGAAAAGCGATTTTATACTCCAAAGCGATTTAAATCCTGTGTAGTTATAAATTCAATTATCGAAATTCATCCATATGATTTTATGAAACTGATAGAGGGTGCACAATATTGGTGTGGTAACAAAAAAGGAAGAAAGTTTGAAATATACAATTTTTGCCATACGAGAGAAAATCGTTGTTATGTGACTTATAACAGCATGTATAGGAAGTATAATTTATAAAGGTTCATCTACTATAACTTAAATTTTTGCGCTATGGATAAAAAGGTAACAGTCAGACTAATTTAATAGTCAGACTGTTTTTTAAAAGTAGAATTAAATTAAATTAATTTAATGAATATAATTTTCCCCCGACAACGATGATTTTCCAATATGGCATTTAATATGGCATTTTTCATTTTTTAAACTTGTTCTAAAAACCTTATAAACATTGATATTTCAATTTTTAAATAAAAGTATGGTTCGACTCCCACCGTCTCCATAATACGAAATCACTGGATTTCAAACATTTTCAAAACCCTTAAGTTTTGAAAATGTATTAGTTTTTTATTTTCACTTTATATTAATAATTCGTACAACTATAAAAAAACTTTTGAATGGAAGGGGCAATTAAAAAAATTGAAAGTTATTAAAGGGAATCTTAAACAAATGTTGAAAGATAATAATTAGGTAAATGTAAAGGGTGGGGATTATGAAAGTAGATGAAAGTATTTATAATGCAGATCAACATATCTACAAAAATATAAAAAATAATGATTTAGATAATAGAGGGTGGATATCTCAAAATATTTTTGGTCATCTTAGAACTTTTGTAGAGTCAATTGCATTAAAAATAAGTGCAAATGGTGCGAATGTTGAGATGAAGTATGATGATATTCAATTAGCTCTTAAATACATAAAGTCAAATGGTAAAGTAAACTTCTTAAATAAGTTCCATGAGTTATTACAGAAAAGTGCATCACATTATATTTTAAGTGAAGAAGGCTCGGAACGTTTAATACTAAAATATTATGAGTACCTTTTGAAAATAAAAAATTTTTTAGATGATAAATACAATATGGAGGTTCTTATTAATATAGAAGATTTCCCAATAAAGGTAGATTCACAATTAAAAGAATTTCATGAAAAGATTGTTGAGAAAATAAATTTAAAAGATACGTATACTAACTTTGATGATAGATATTATATTAGCAAGATAAAACCTTTTTTCATAAATAATCAAATTTATTACGAAGTTACATTTACACCTCCAACTGAATATGCTAGTAAGTTTGATAGAATGATTGCTTTTACAAAGTTAGATATATTACATAATTATGCCGCGAAGTTAGCCATAAGAACGGAAGTGATTAATGTATTTGGAAATGAAATTGAAATATTAATTATAGATAAGTGGGAAGTATCAATTAGACCATGTGAATTAAAAAACTTTTCAGAAATACTAGGTTTAAATTATAAAATTCAAAGTAGTCATTCTGACTATAGAAAATTGATGAAATTTTTAACTAGATCAAGATTGAGTTTAGTGGATTTAGTGACTTTATCAGATTATGAATTTAACCAATATACAATGGAAATTAGTAATGACAATAAATCAAAACAGATAATTGAAGTTTTAAACAAATCGCGAGAAATTATTATAGCTAATAAACCAGGGGCAAATATTTTAAGATATCTTCTTTATAAGATGAATAATAAGGTAATTAAAAGCCAATATTCCTGGGATAAATGCTATATATTAACAAACTTAAACTTGCAATTTGGTTGCATACCTTTTGATGAGATGCCTTTTGCGACATCATTAAAAAACCATAATCCAAATTTATATGATTTATTTGAGTGTATAGAAAATAAAGATAGGGAGCATGAATTTTTAGCGAGATATATTAAAAATAAAGCTGAAAAGGAAGGAAAGATTTATACCGCAATTAATGAGATTGAAGATTTCTCGGATATTAATATATTAATAGAAAAATATAATGAACTTTTATATAAAAAGCACAAGGAAAGAAGTTTAAAAAAGTTTAAGGATTTTGTTTATATACAAAAATATGAAGAAGACGTTTTTAATATTTTAAAGAATTTATTGAAATTAACTGAGCAAGGTATTAATGATTACAACTTAATTGTGAAAGAATGGAAAGAAGAATATAACTATGAGATTGATTGCCAAAAGAAAAATGACATGATAGATGTTATGTTTGAAAAGTCTAAAGTTGCATTAATATACGGAGCGGCAGGCACGGGTAAATCAACTATGGTAAATCATATTTCGAAGCTTTTTGAAGATAAACAAAAGTTGTTTTTAGCAAATACTAATCCAGCAGTAGAAAATTTAAAATCAAAAGTAACTGCTGAAAATGTAGGCTTTGCCACGATTGCGAAATACTTGAATAATTTTACTTATAATCACCGTTATTATGATGTAATAATTATTGATGAATGTAGTACCGTAAGTAATAAAGATTTTATTCAAATTATAAAAAAATCAAATTTTGACCTCCTTGTGTTAGTTGGAGATGTCTATCAAATAGATTCTATAATATTTGGGAACTGGTTTGATTTAGCTAAAGAATTTATACAAAGTAATTCGGTATTTGAATTACTTATACCTTATAGAACTACTGACGAAAATTTAATTCAATTATGGAAAAAAGTTAGAGAATTAGATGACGATATACAAGAACATATGGCTAAAAATAGTTATTCTACCCGATTAAATTCTTCTATTTTTAATGAAACAAGTAATGATGAAATTATACTATGTCTAAACTATGATGGGTTATACGGAATCAATAACCTTAATCGCATACTACAAGCTAATAACAAAGGAAAACTTTATAAATGGGGCGTATATTCATATAAAATTAATGATCCAATTTTATTTAATGAATCAAATAGATTTTCTCCAGTTCTGTACAATAATTTAAAGGGTAAAATTGTTGATATAGAAAGTGATAATTTCTCAATTACTTTTACTGTTGAGATAGAAAAGAATATCACAGAAAGCGAAGCATTGAGTCAAAACCTTATCTGGGTTTCAATAACAGAGCAAGGTAATACAATGCTTAAATTTAAAGTGAATAAATATAGTAATTCTGACGATGATGAGAAATCTTTGGATACTGTAATTCCTTTTCAAGTTTCATATGCTATATCAATTCATAAAGCACAGGGACTAGAGTTTGACTCTGTGAAAATTATTATTACAGATGAAATAGGAGAGTTAATTACTCATAATATATTTTATACAGCTATTACTAGAGCGCGAAAAGAGTTAAAAATATATTGGTCTCCAGAAACAGAAAACAAGGTTCTTTCCTCATATGAAAAGAAGAAAAAGAATAGAGATGTTTATTTATTAAAAAGATTGCTAGTGGAAGTATAAAATTTTGAACTAAACACCAAAACCACCTACAACTCCAGCAAAATCCAAGACAGCTACTCATTTCTTAATACTTTTAATAATGTGTCTAAACGACTTTATGTTTTAAATTTGATTTCCCCCAAAAAAGTAAATTGCTATATATAATATATTGGTTTGTAAATATGGGGGAGCATATTGAGTAATGTATTATGTAAAAATAATAGATTGTTGCGAAAAGAAAAATCGAATATCGTTTTTTGTAGGTACTTGCCTCCGAATAGGCGTTTTAATGTAAACCGATGTTAGTAATTTATAAATTAGTCCAATTAAATGTGTAAACACTATTGTAGAGCTATTCATGGAATAAACGGGTTCCACTCCCACCGTCTCCATACAAAACTACTCATCCTTTTTGATAAATAAAGGTCTGAGTAGTTTTTATTTCTTAATAATCTTCGCATTTATCGAATATAATTATTTAAACATTCTATATTTCCTTATTTGAAAATCTAAATTACTCTGGAGGTCCCCATGCCATCACTAACCGAAAATATCGAACAATTATATACTGAACTCCGTGCAACAGAACCACAACCCATCACGAACCTTTTACTAGAAGTGAAGAATAAAAATGGTGAGCTGCACAAAAATTATCCTTCAGGTTGGAAGTTTAAGAGGGTGATGGACACACCTTCACTGGAAAATTTAGATCAAGGTGGCATCTATGTCTTTTGGTGGTTGAATAATTCTCCAGAGAGCCTTCACCCACTCTTTGCGCCGGATTGTACACGGACTTACTCCGTGAAGGGAAAGAAGGTAGTAGGTGAAGACGCACCAGATGCGTATCATTCAGTGGAGATTGAGTGGACGGACGCGTGGCTCACACAATATCAAGGGCATATTCCATTGTATGTTGGGAAAAGTGCGGATAGCATTTTGAAGCGAATGGCGCTACATCTGCAAATTCATCAAGCAAAATATACAGGGAAAACAACGTCGGATCAATTGCGTAGAGGGATTGAGCGATTATTCCAATCACATGCGAATACAGCTGATATAATCGTGAACCATGTGGGGTTTTAGCTATATTCCTTTACACGGTCTAGAACATGTCGTCAGTCGTTTTTATTTAGAGGATTATACGATTGGTAAGCTCATGCCGTTATTTAATGTAGATATTGAACGATAGCTTAGATAGAACGAACTTTACATATATTGTAGAGTTTGTTTTTTGTATAAATGAATCCCCTTACTATGCGAGGGGGCTAAAAAGCTTTTAGCTATGGATAAAAAGCTCCAGTCATACAATAAAGTCAGGATTAGTCAATTGACTTCGTACGAAAGAAGCTTCAAAAGATATCTTGGAGAATCAAATGATAATGAAAGAATTCATTTATCCTATCTAGTTTAGTGCACCTTTCTCATATATTTGTTAATAAAATCATCAAATATATAATAGACACTAATATTACAATAATAGTATAAAAAGAGTGTTAAAGTATTTTAATACTGGTGTATTAGGAGGAGTTTATATGATTAATGATTTAAATAAAAGGTTATTTCAATTAAATGATGAAAAGAAAATTTTCAATGAGCTAAGTGATTTAGGAATTAAAGAATTAGATAAAGATATTCTAGTAAATAACTATGTTGAAATATTAAGACTTAACTATGAAGAAACAGAACTTAAAGCGATGCTTTCAACTTTTAAAAGAGGTGAAAATAGAGATAAAGAAGCTATGAATGGATGGTATAGTAGTCTAGGTTTTATATTAGCAATAGTAACTACCTGTATTTCAATCTTTACTAATATCTATTCAGGAGATGAAGATAAAAAGAATATAGCTTTTATCATAACAAATTTTTTATTTTTAATAGTTGCAATGTATTTTGTAGTTCAACATGTTCGTATTATGAATTTAGAAAAAAACCTTAATAATAAAAGAGTTTTTTATACGTTTTTAATAAATAGGGTTTTATAAAAGACGCTAAATCGTTTACTTTAGAAGAACACCATATATTATTTTAAATAATTATAATATTAAAAGAAAAATAACAACAAATTTTGCCAACATAAAAAAACAAGAATCATTCATCCGATTCTTGTTTTTTTCATCTCCATCTACTTAACTCCCACCACACGAATCCTTTTATAATCCGCCACCCATTTCCCGTCTTGCCACAGTACATCGCGCAAGCGTTCTGCCACTTTCTTAATAATTCTGTCTTTCACATCGTCTTCAATTCCTTCAAATAATCCGTCCGCAAACATCTCCATCCAGTTGCGCAAGCCTTCGTCACCTTGGAGTGGTGTCGGGCGATTGATATGTTCGGCGAATGTGACGTGAAAACCCGCTGCTTCCATTAGTGTTGTGTATTCAGCAATACTTGGGTAATACCAGGGGAACTGTGAATCGTCAAATCGGTATCCAGCATGTCTGATTTCATCAATGATGGTATGTGTAATCGTTTCGACATTGTGCGCGCCGCCGAATTCAGCGACGAATCTTCCACCTGATTTTAAAATGGCGTACATACTTTGTAGAGCAGTGAATGGCTCTTTCACCCAATGTAGTGTCGCGTTTGAAAAGACTGCATCTACATTTGAAAAGCCTGTTAGTTGTGTTGCGCTTTGTACATAGAATGGAATGTGTGGGTACTTTTCTTTTGCGGTGGCAATCATATTCGGTGAAGCATCAATGCCAATCACATGAACATCTTGTTTTGAAAGTTCATGTGCTAAGTCGCCTGTGCCGCATCCAACATCTATAATGGTCTCGCCTTGCTGTGGTTGTAATAGTGACAAAATATCTTTTCCGTAGTGTGAAACGAAGGCGTGTTGCATATCATAACGCGTCGCATTCCAGTAATCTTGTTTGGTCATCTTTTCCATCTCCTTATTGATTCGCTGTGATTCATTTGAGTATAATGGAAAAATATACCGAAGAACATTCAAGAAAATAGCGTTTTAGTATAACGATTCGTTATCGTAAAGAGGGGTTTCTATGCAAATTAAATGGCTACAAACATTTGTTGTAACGGCGAGGTGTGAAAATTTTAGGCAAGCCTCAGAACAATTATTTTTAACGCAACCAGCCGTCACAAAACATATTCAGCGTTTAGAAGAAGTCATTCATACAACGTTATTTCATCGCACGAGTAATCGCGTCACATTAACAGCAGCAGGGAAGAGATTTTATACCTTTGCGAATGATTTACTCGCAGAATATGAAGCAGGTATGGAAGCTTTTGAATCGTGGAAACAGGGATATGAACAGAAGCTCGTTATCGCAGTTGCACCTCAAATTGCGGCATCACTATTACCGACATGGTTGGCGCAGTTTATGGCTGAAAATCCAACAATTGAGGTCATAACGAATATTGTCTCCTCTTATGATGTGGGGCAAGAGGTGAGTTCAGAGCGAGCGGATCTTGGATTAGCACGTATTCTACCGATTCAACCGAGTATTGAAGCACTTCATATACATGAAGAACCAATGCTTTTAACGTCGAAGAAAAGACAAGGGACTTGGGATGAGGAGCGAGTTATGCAGACAGACCGTATTATGACGCATAACCACCCTCATTGTAGCGATGCATTTTTGCAGCAACTAAAACACGCTTATCCACTCGTTAGAACGATGCCAGTGAATCAGATTGAAGTAACAAAACGATTCATTGAAGCAGGGCTTGGAAGTGCCTATTTACCGTATTCAATGATTCAAGAAATGAACGAAGTCATGACAATCCCAGTACAAGCCATCTCACCACCGACTTCGACGACCTATCTTTTAACCAAAGTACGCACAGTGGAAGTAGAGAAGTTTATTCAGTTTTTAATGGAAGGAAGAAAGTGAATGTTACCAAACTTTGAAGTGGAATTTGTACAAGGTGAATGGAAAAAATATTATAAGTGTACATCAAATAGTTTTCAAAAGCAGATTTCCTATTGGCGTTTTAGAAGAATGTGTTGCAGCTTTTTAAAAGGTGTTACTACATTAAAACGTCAATACGAAAAAAAGCTACTTCATTCGATTCAAATTCTTTTTGTCGATGAACAGTGTGAAAAAGCAGTTCATATCGTGACCGATTTACAAGGGACGATTCATGGCTTTACATTGCGTCCTTACTATCAATTCGACACAGATCAACAATGGACAAAAAATACATATCGCATGCCCATTTGTGACGAATGGTTTGTATTTTGGGGTGGCACGAACGAATTTGAAAATTACCATTATCTCTATCCTCATCAGCGCTATGCGTATGATTTAATACGTGTTGTCGATCATCAAACATTTAAAAATGAAGGAATACACAACGAAGATTATTTTGCTTTTGGAGCTAAAGTAGTAGCTCCATTAGACGGAAAAGTACTTCAAGTGATTCAGCACATTCCAGATCAACCAGTAGGTGAGATGAACGAAGTTGATTTTTTAGGAAACTATATAGTACTCGAACATGCGGAAAGAGAATATAGTTTAGTTGCCCATTTGAAACAGCATAGTGTTGTAGTAGAGCGTGGTGATGAAGTGAGTAAAGGACAATTAATCGCATTGTGTGGTAACTCGGGGAATTCTTCTGAAGCACATATTCACTTTCAAGTGATGGATTGTCCACATATAGAGCAATCCAATTCGCTACGCATTCGATTTGAAGGGGGAGTAGAGCCAGTGCAAGGGGATACCATTTGAAAAAGTAATAGATGCTAAAATAACCCTTTTTAGTCGCATGAAACAACTCCCAAATATATGACTAATTAAAATGGAAATAAACATACAAAAAATAAAGGGGTGCTTCACATGCATAATCAAAAAAGAATAAGAGATTACGGAATTGAGATTGGGGAAATACGCACAGGACTTTTAAACGCAATTACAGATGTTAAAGGGGTAAAAGTAGGGCATGTCACATTAAGTGAAGGAGATATGCAGACGGGTGTTACAGCAATTCTACCTCATAGTGGAAATCTATTTAAAGAGAAATTAATCGCTTCAAGCTACGTTATTAATGGTTTTGGCAAATCGATGGGAACGATTCAATTGACGGAGCTTGGTACAATTGAAACTCCGATTATTTTGACGAATACTTTAAGTACGGGGATTGCAGCAGATACTTTAATTGATTATATGTTAGAACAGAATCCTGAAATTGGACGAACGACGGGTACGGTGAATGCAGTGATTGGTGAGTGCAATGATATGATCATCAACGATATTCGAGGTAAATTTGTAAAACCCGAGCATGTACGAGAAGCATTGAATAAGTGTGATGAGGTATTTGAAGAGGGAGCAGTCGGCGCAGGGACGGGTATGCTTTGCTATTCATTAAAAGGTGGAATCGGTTCCGCTTCTAGAATAATGGACTTTGAATTTGGTTCATATACACTAGGAGTCCTTGTATTAACAAACTTTGGCATATTAAAAGACTTAATGATTCAAGGAAATCCAATTGGCCAGCAATTGAAGCAAAAACTCGATGAAGTGTATAAGGAAGAAGATAAAGGTTCCATCATAACAATTGTTGCGACTGATTTACCAGTTTCAGAAAGACAACTTCAAAGAATTCTGAAAAGAACTGTGACAGGGCTATCCCGAACAGGTTCCATCATAACAACAGGTAGTGGAGAAGTCGTCTTCGGTTTTTCAACAGCGACGAGAATTCCACACAATGAAAAAACGAAATTAATAGCGATTCCTCAAATTCCAGAAGACGTGATTGATATTGCTTTTAGAGCAGTTGGTGAAGCGACTGAGGAAGCTGTATTAAACTCGATGGTTACGGCACATGAAATCGTAGGACGCGATGGAAATTCAAGACCTGCTTTGAAAGATTTGTTAGAGAAATGTAATATTAGCTTGCTGTAAATTTACTTATTTAGAGGGCGAAACACCGTTTTATACATAGATTTTATTAAATAATGAAAAAATAATAATTTATAACAAATTTATGTTAAAATTGTTACAGAATTAAAATATAACAATATATGGAAGGGTGTAAGTAGTGAAAAAGCTTATTTCAATATGTGTGCCGATGTACAATGAAGCTGAAAACATCGATGCATTTTATAAGCAACTAACAACAACGATTAGACCTCTAACTCAAAAGTATGATTTTGAGTTCCTTTTTATTAATGATGGAAGTATCGACCATAGTGTGAAAAAGGTAAAAGCTTTAACATTAGGAGATGCAAGGGTGAAGTTGCTCGATTTATCGAGAAACTATGGGAAAGAAGTCGCGATGGCGGCAGGTTTTGACTATTGTTTAGGAGATGCAGTGATTACGATGGATGCAGATTTGCAACATCCACCTAAAGTGATTCTTGAAATGGTTGAACAATGGGAAGCTGGTTATCTTGATGTATATGGAAAAAGGAATGAACGAAAAGGCGAAAGTTTTCTAAAAAAGAAAATGTCCGAAATCTACTATAAATTACTCGTTAAATTTTCAAAAGTAGAAGTATTGCCAGGTGTAGGTGATTACAGATTATTAGATCGTGTATGCATCGACAGTATTAGAAAAATGAAAGAAACGCAAAGATATACAAAAGGGTTATATATGTGGATTGGTTTCCGTAAAAAAGAAGTCAACTTCGATGCGGAGGAGAGATTTGCGGGGGAAACGAAGTGGAAATTCATGGACTTATTAAAACTTGGTATTGATGGCTTAACATCGAACACAACATTCCCACTTAAAATTGCAGGTATATTGGGCGGAATTCTCTCATTCAGTTCGATGCTTTATATGGTTTATATTCTCATAACGACATTAATTTACGGAACGAGTGTACCAGGTTATCCAACGCTCGTCACATTGATTCTACTGCTTGGTGGTTTCCAACTAATTTCATTAGGCATCATGGGTGAATACTTAGGGAAGATTTTTCATGAAACGAAAAACAGACCGCTTTATTTTGTTCAAGAATATACAGGTAAAAAAATTGAACTAGAAAAAATTCAATTATCGCAAAGATTTGCGAAAACAGAAAGTGTATAAAAAGAATGAAAAAATTATTTAAAAATGAAAAAATACTCTATCTCCTATTTGGGATTGGTACGACAGCAGTCTATTTTTTGACAAGATTTTTAATTGTAAACATAACTGAAAACTCAATGTGGGCAGTCATTACAGCTCAAATTACCGCCATATTATTCGCTTACTTTACGAATAAAATCTTCGTCTTTAAAGATCAAAAATGGAAGCCAATCGATTTATTAAAACAAATTACAGGGTTTATAGCAGGTCGAGCATTCGTATTTGGTTTGGACTTGCTGATTACGTATATTGCAGTCGTAGCCTATTCTAAAGAAATCATTCATTTCTTAGGTTTGAATTCTATTAATTACGACCATCTTCTTTTTTCATCTTCATTAACAAAAGGATTCATTGGAACACCTGCTTTATTAAATGAATTTATTTTTGTATTTATCGTACAAATATTAGCAATTATTATAAACTATATTATTTCAAAAAAAGCCGTTTTTAAAGCGGAAAGAGTAAATAAGGAGCAGTTGCATTGATTATTACAACTTTTAAGAAAAGTTACATTTGGCTATCAATCTTTATATTCTATGCAGTGATTGCCTCATTATTAATACTGTCAGGTGATGATTGGGCATGGGGTTCTGAAGAAGGATGGTCAAGACTTGAAAATGGATTCGATTATTACAACGGACGTTACTTAGGGAATATAATTGAAATTTTTATTACGCGCTCTCTACTATTTAGAATTGCAATTTATGCTTTAGTTAATACAGGAATCGTGTATGTGACTTGGTTATTACTAAATCGAAAATTTAGCATTCCACTCATCATGTTACTTATTATATCTATGCCAATCTCAATTTATGGTGAAACATATGGGTGGTTAGCAGGCTTCGCAAACTACAATACTTCTTTATTGGCAATTTTATATATTTTATATGTTGCCAAGAAAAAACAGCCGAAAATGATTGAGTTGTTTTTCGTAGGAATCGTCGCGTTTTTAGGACAATTTTTCGTGGAAAACGTATCTGTCGCTAGCGTTGTTATGGCAGTGATTGGATTGTTATTGGCACTATTCTATAAAGAAAAGAAAGCTGTATTTATTATGTGGCTAATGGGGGCAGCGGTTGGCGCTTATATAATGTTCTCTAATACGGCCTATCATACGGAAGGGAATATGCGCGCGGTTGGAGGATTAGACTTCACGTTATTATTCACAACGATGATCACGAGTTGGAGTGAATTTTATTTTAAAGATAATCTCATTCTCATCGTATTGTTTACAATCGTATTAGCGGTAATTGGTAAAGGGCAAAAGTATTTAGTAGGTTCTATACTAGTAATTGCCATGTATTTCATTATGAGAAATCTAGTTGGATTAAGCCCCGCATCACTACCTTATTACTTACTAGTAGTGGAATTTATTTTAATGTGTATCTATTTGATTGCACTATTAATCATAGTAGGGAAATCAAAAGTGAAAAATGAAAATAAACGATATTTCTATACATATTTTTTATATGCAATCATTTTATTAGGTCCATTTTTATTAATTACACCATTTGGACCAAGAAATATGCTGTTAACTTATATGTTACTAGTCATTTGTTTATTACTAATTTGTGATGAAAAAATCGTAGAATGGCTGAGAAAAGGCAACAAGTTTGTTGTTTTAGCTGTAATTGGTTTTTGTATGACGTTCATTATAATGCATGGCGCAAATAAAATTGAAAATCATACGCGTTATGATCGATTAGTCGAGGAATATGAAGCGGGCGCTAAGTTCTCAACATTAACGAGACTACCTTTTGAAAAAATCGGTCATGATTTAACACCAAGATTTAATAACCTTCAAAGACAACGACAAATTGAGTATTACAATTTACCGCCAGACATTCGCATTCGATTATCAAATTATGTGCATATTGAGCCAGAACCACCGTATGGTCCAATCGAACCGAAGTATTTAAGGTAGATAAATAGTTCTTAAGCATACAAAAAAGTCGAAATCGCACTTGTTGCAATTTCGGCTTTTTGTTGTTTATTTAAGATAACTTTCAAAGATTCCACCTTGTGAAAATTCACTAAATGGAATAAGTAAGAATCGCGTATAGGCTTTGCCTTTTTCGTATTCACTTAAAATGACTAGAATATTTGTATTGTAAAAATAAATATAACCTGCCTCGTTTTTTGAAGCCTTATATTCAACTGGTTTGCCAAAAGTTTGTGTCACTTGTTTTTTTGTGAATTTTTGAGGAGTCGAGAGCAGCATACCACGCACTTTATCCGTCGCTTTGTTTGTTTTTTGCTTCCCGTTTAGAATATACGTAAAAATTGTATCTTTCGTTTTAAAATATTTATTGTTCGCATAACCGTATACATTTAATTTTGCGTCACGTTCTTTAGCGTAATAAGGCAACCCCGCATGTTTTTTTCCTTTAAACTTTTTATACGGATCACCAATCTTTGCGAGAGCATAAGGTAATTTATTTTGTTTCACTTGTTTTTTAACTTCTTGTAATGTGATGTTTTTTGTTTTTGCATCGGCATTCAGGGTAGTAAGATTCATGATGCAGCATATGGCGATGAAAAGAACGATGATTTTTTTCATAGTAATAGCTCCTTTCCATTTAACTTCTAGCTTACTTGAAGTTGATTTTAAAAACAACCTAATATTGGAAAAAGTCTTTATAAAAGAACTAGTGTATAATGAATGAAAATACGAATGTAGGGGGAACACATGGGCATCTATTTTGAGTCAATGGAGATGTTTCAAAAAGATGGTGGTTTAAAACAAACAACGATTACAGCGAAACAATTACTACCAGCGATGGTTACACATATGAAGCGTGGCGACCGTCAGTTTTCACTCTACTTACAAGGACGTCTACCAAAGTCTGTACCAGATTTATTACAAGAAGCTTTTTCACTGCTGCACTTACAAGAGCCTTTTTATACGCAACATTGTGCGAGACAGGAGAGCTCGTTCAAATATGTATCGAAGAACCGTATTAAGATGAATTTTTCGATGACCTATCGTATGACGAGAGAAGAACAACAATGGGTGATACAAGAGATTCAATTAATTTTAAAAGACCTCATAACGAATACGATGAGTGATGTAGAAAAAGTGATTGCTGTTCATGACTATATTGTACGCAATCACCAATATGAGATGAATACGACTGGTTCACCGTTTACGGTCTATACATTTATGCATGAGAAGCAGGGCGTCTGTATGGCGTATGCACTACTGTTCGAAAAAATGATGGAGGAGCTAAAAATTCCTTGTTATTACGTTATTGGTCAAGCAGACGGTGAGAGTGATTTAGGACATGCATGGAATATGGTCAAATTAGATGACGATTGGTATCATATCGATGCGACGTGGAATGATGTCGGTTCGAAAATGAAAAATCATGAAATTCGCTATCGCTACCTGCTCCGTTCAGATGCTTTTATGAAAAAAGATCATCAGTGGAATGAAGCGAATTACCCGCAATGTTTGAGCGAGCGTTATCAATACTTTACGAACCTTTATGATGTCGCATCACATGGTAAAAATATTTACTATCCAAAACCAAAAACTGCTTCACTCATGTCCTTCGATGTTTTATCGAGAACTGAAACACTTCATTTAGAAGAACGTGTGCAGTTTTGTACGTTTGAACAAGGGCGACTCTATATGAGCTGTGTGGACCGAGATTGGCATTTATACGCTTTTGAAGTCGATACGAAACAATTAATATGTGTCGAAGAACGCCAAGTACAGTCGATTCATCAGACGGTTCATGAAACGATTGTTCACTTCCATCAAGGAGAACCCATTTACTTAAAAGAACGTGCAACAATCGAACCAAAACCCGTACCAGAAGCACATGAAGTCATACTTACAGGGTACGGAAATAGCTGGTTTGGCGAATATAAAGGGAAGGCAAAACCACTTCGCTTCATTAGTGATGAAGGGTTGGAGCTACTTATTGCTGATGCCTACAAACAAGTGACCGTCGATTTCTTATGTCACGATTCACTGCAAATTCAACTAACAGCGAATCAAAAGCCATTGAAAGCAGAACACCCTGTCATCGTGACACTACCACCCGATATTGCGACACGCGTCGGTCGAAAAGTATTAGAAATTGAAGAAGATTTTGAAATGGTGTTGTGAGGGAGTACAATTTGTACTTCCTTTTTTATTTTGAAATAGTAATATAAGTATAAGTCAAAAGAACTTAGGAGATGGTAAAGTGAAGGATTTATTAGGGTATTTAGTTGATAAAAGCATGTTTTTTTTGCAACGTTTTTTTCGTAATACAGATGATTCAATTAGTCGTTTACTATTAGTAATTGAAAAAAATAAAAAAGTTTTTGATATATACTTTCAAAAAAGAAAAGTGCTAGAAAAAACGATCACTGAATCACAAAATAAAATAATAGTTTTACAAAGAAAAAATGAAGAATTAAAAAATACATATAGCGAAAAAATTTTATTTCTATATAAAGAAATAGAGGAGAAACAGAGTTTTTTACAGGAAAAAGATAAAGTGATTTATACATTAAAAGATCAAACGAATATCATACATAAAAAAATTAATGGTTTATATGAAGAAAAAGCAAAATATATTTTAGAAAGAAATTATTTGAAGGCAGAGTACGATAATTTACAAAGAATTTTAAAAGCAAACTTTGAGTCACAAAATGAATACATTCATAAAATTAAAGAGTTAGAAAATCAAAATTCGGAACTAAATCAATTAAAAAAACAAGAATATGAATTGATATTAAAAAACTTAAAAGAAGAAAAGAAAGAATATGAGAAATCTTTTTCTATAACTCAAACAAATCTAATAAATAGTATGAAAAAAGTTACTACGCTACATACGAATATTAAAAGTTTGGAAAATGAATTAAGTGAAAAAGAGAAGCAGATTCATTATTTACAAGAACAACAATATATTTTGCAGAACCGATTAGATTATGTTCAACATGAAAAAAGTTTGTTATATATACAATTTGAAAATGCTAAAGAAAAAGCAAAACATGAGAAAGAACAATTAGAGTCTATATTAAAAGAAAAAAGAGAATACGAAAAGGAATTGAATGAGATAGAAGCTTTATATGGAGAAGAATTACAAAAAGCAGAAAGTGATATACAAGTATTAAAAATTCGGCTGTTAGAAGAACAAAATAATTTAGCAATTGAAAAAGCAAATCAAGGTGCACCGCATGAACTAAATATAGAAGAATTGAAAATATTGGAACAAGAATATGAACCTCGTTTTGCGGAACTTTATAAAAATTGTTTTTTTCATAAAGAGTTCTTCAGGGATTTTTTCACATTAATTCCATCAGATCGTTTAAGAGTTGAGGCTTGTATTGTTAATCTAACTTATCGTTATGAAGAAAATGTACATAAAATACGTCCCAATAATGTAAGAACAAATAGAAAACTCACAATTAATGAATACCCATTTGGACAAGATCGTTTAGGAAGAATCTATTTTAAAAAAAGAAATCATCAAGTTGAATTTTATCGGATTTCTCGCACTAAAAATGGTAAAGGAGACTTAAATCAGCAGCAAGTCATTGCTTGGTTACAAAAGAATTATTAAAATTTTAGAAATAAAAAACATATTATTGTTTTTTCATAATAATGTATTCTATTTAGTTATAAAAGACTATGTAATATAATAGTCTTTTATAACTATTAGAAAGGAATGATAGAATGGTTTTGAAAAAAATCGGTCAATTTCTGGGGAATGTAACAGGAACAGTTACTGGAGAGCCAATTAAATTTATCGGAAAAGCACTCAATAATGAATATATTGAAGAAATTGGAGAAGGCGTAAAAAAAGCTACGAAGCAAACAAAACATACTAGAGTAAAGAGATATGGAGTGGCGAAAATGAAATGTGTTAATCGATTATTTATGTTTTCTATACTTATTGCAATAAGTCTTATTTTAAATTTTGTATCACCATCAACAGCAATAGCAAAAAAACCTGAAGTTTACAAAAGTGTATTCCAACCAAATGAAGAATTCTCTTTTATAGCAACAACAACAAAAGGAAATAAAGTGAAGTTGATTTTTAGAAAGAATAAAGTATTTTATACAACATTTATTATGGAAAACAATTTAGATGAAAAAATAGTGAAGAAACTTACAATTCAATTAGATAAAAAGAAAACAGTTAGTATTAAAAATAATAAATTTTATGTAGGGAATAAATTGTATACTGGAAAAATTAAAACAAAGGAAACAAAATTATACCCTATATCAGGTAAGGCGCACACCTACTTCAACGGTAAAATATCTAAAGGGAAAATAAAAAATGGAGCAGAATATACAGTTAGTTATGATGCTACATTTGCGGGTTAATAAATCAGAAACAGGTTGTGACATAAGTGTAAAAATAGCATTCTAAATGAGCATAAAAAAACTGGAATCACGCTATGGCGCGGTTCCAGTTTTTCGTTTTGAAGGCTAACAAGGGAAGTGATATGTTTTGTTCCAACCTGTTGTATAGTGTCATTCACTTTTTTTAGCGAAGTGTCTATGTAGACGATAAGCACAAATTTGTTGCATCCATTCAAAGAGGATGTTTTCAAATTCTTTCGGTATATCAATAAGAAAGGCAAAAGAGCCATTTTCGAATGTAGCAAGACCTTTACTACTTGATGCCCATTTTGTCATGGGCATTTGTTCAATGCGACGAATGACTTGATTGAAGTCGGTAGGAAGGGCTTCGATTTGCTTGCGAGAAGGTTCTTCTAAGTAAGCAATAAATGACGGTGCTACTTCTGCTGCTGTGATCGGTTTGTACCAATTGCTTGCACCGCGTTCTAGCATAGTTTGTAAAAGGACCATTTTATAGCTTCGTGACATATTCGTTTTTTCTACTTCAAGTAATAATTTTTCAAAGGAGATGAAGATTTCTTTTTCAATAGCGTCTAATTCATCTAGAGCATTAAAAAAATGAATATATGTGCCATACTCCTTTGTGATCGGTACGTCGTCAATTCCACATTGTAAGTAAAACTCAAGGTAAGTAGGTGTACGTCCTAAATCATACTGCATATCTTGAAAAGCTTGTTCGATTTGTTGGCGTTTTGTCTGCTTCTTTCGCAAGATTTCTTGCAGTAAATCAATCACTTCTAAGTCGAAATGTAATACAATCTCTGTATTTTCAATGGCAATGTGTGGTTGAATAGACGTACTTTCTAACTTAGGAGATAGCCACTTTAGCTTTTTCTCTGCATGGCGATAATTACCGATAAAATCAATTACAACACATTGTTTTTTCTGATCAGCTAAACGTAAACCACGCCCAATTTGTTGTGTGAAAATAGTAGATGATTCTGTCGGGCGGATAAATAAAAGTGTATCGACTTTTGGAATATCGACACCTTCATTGAATAAATCAATTGTAAATAGAATATCAAGATCACCTGAATCTAATCGATCACGCATTAATTTACGTTCTTTAGAAGTATGTTGTCCGGTCAATGTAGCAGTAGAGACACCTTTTTCCTGAAAGAATTTTGTTAGTTGGGTCGCTTGTTGAATAGAAGAACAAAATCCAACTGTACGTGTTTGTTTCAATTTAGACCATTGATCAAATACTTGTTGCATAGTATTTTGCTTTGTCTGTTGTTCAAATAATTCATATTCATCATATTTTGAACCCGACCATCTGATCTGACTATAATCAACCGTATCTTTTACACCATAATATTGAAAAGGAGTAAGCCACTTTTTTGCAATGGCTTCTAAAAAGTGAATTTCAATCGCCACATTTCCATCACAGAGTGCATAGATATCCTTATTGTCTAAACGATCGGGTGTCGCAGTAATACCTAACAAAAAAGAAGGATCAAAATGTTTTAATAGTTTTTGATAAGTAGTAGCGGCAGCATGATGGAATTCGTCTACAATAATTAAATCAAAATGTTTAGCATCAAATGAAGCAAGATGATGTGGTTGAGCAAGTGTATAAATAGATGCAAATGTCATATCTGCTTCCATATCTTTAAGGTAGCGATTAAATTCACCAACTGAGCGGTCAGGATAAATATGCTCAAATGCTTTTTTTGCTTGATATAAAATTTCTTCTCGATGTGCCACGAATAAAATACGCTTAAATGATTTTGCGAAAAAAGCAGCTAAATATGTTTTACCTAAACCTGTCGCAAGAACAACTAGTGCTTTTTGATATCCTTGAGCTTGTGTATCATATAGAGCTTGTAATGCAAGTTGCTGAGCGGGTCTTGGTGAAAGTACTGCTTCTTCTGAAGAATGGTCATCAAATATGACACGATTATAGTCGTTAGCTTCATACATTAATTGAATTTCTTCTTCTGTTTCCCATCGTTGTATTAATGGAAGTGCTTTTTTGTTTTGCTCATAAATTGAACAATATTGATGAATAGAAAAAGAATTAACGGACACAGTATTTTCTGCATAAAATAATTCTGAGAATGAATGTAAAGCTTCCTCATAAATCGTTGGTTCAACAACTTGTAAATTCCATTCAACTCCTGTGGTAAGAGCAGGTTTAGATAAATTTGATGAACCGACAATTACATGACAACCTGTATCTGATTGGTATAGATAAGCTTTTGGATGAAATGATTGATTCGATGTTTGAAATAGGCGAATATCTGCTTTTGGTAATTCATTATGAAGCATTGCGAGTGCATCAGGTTGTGTAATGGATAAGTAATCACCTACTAAAATTTGAATTTCAGCACCTTGTTCCATTGCGAATTTTAATGTGTCGATTGTTTTTTGTACACCGGATACCATAGCGAATGCGATGATCCAATGAATTTGTTTGGATTGTTTATTGAGTGTATTCAATTCTTCTATTAAATTTTGTGTAATTAACTTCATCGATCTTCCACTTCAATAAGGTATATACCTTCTTCAAAACCGCCGCGTTTATTTTTTTTAGCTACTCGAATCTGTTCAAGGTCTTCAAATGTATGATTTTGTACACGTAGAGCAGCGTGAAGTAATTCTAAAATATCAGCCATTTCCTCTAAAGCATCATGTGTATTAGTTGTTTCGTCGAATTCTTTTACTTCTTCATATAATTTTTTCTTAATTTCCACTAGATGTTCCTCTGGTTTTAATAAACGAGACTCATAACGTAAACCATCTTTTTGAATGATGTTTAAAATATTGTCACGCACAAGTTTGTTATATACGGGCATCATAATCACCTCTTTTAATTGATAGTAGTATAATAACGTGCATTTCCAATATATACAATTTAAAATCTTTTTCTTTTCCCATTATGGTCATATTTCGTCCAATACAAACTCTATACTGTAAAAGAAGGTAGATATTACAAATAAATGAAGTGAGGTTTTTAGATGTTCGACCAATTAAAAGCAGGGTTTATGGACTTCAAAGAAAAGAAGGCAGTGGATTTACTGTTAAATGCGTCTGTGTTTGAAAAGATTTTAGAGCGTCAATCTATTGAAGGGGTAGAGGATCTTCAAGTGAAGATTGAGGAAGGGCTTCTTATTTTAGAAGGGGATACGAAAGTGAAGAAATTTGGTATATCGAAAAATATTCACTTCACGCTTTCTTTAAAGCCTGTTCATGCAGAGGGGCGTGCGCTACAGTTTGAGTTGAAAAAGATGAAGCCGCTTGATTTTAGTACAGTGCATAAAAAGATTTTTCATAAGCCGCCCGTTGTGACATATGATGAGCGTGTCATTCAGATTGACCTCAATGCGTTTGATAAAGTGAAGGCAATTCCCATTGGACATATTAAAGAAATTGCGATTCAAGATGAGCAGTTTATTGTATCCATTGGTTTATAAATAAGAGGAGGGAATTCAAATGAAAAAAATTCTAAGTATGGTATTTGTTTTAATGTTAGTTAGTAGTGTCTGGTCAACACAAGCTTCTGCGGCTTCGTATGACCGCGCTAAAACAGCAAAAACAGTAAAAGTGTATGTGAAGGCTGGTACATCTTATAAAGTAGCGTACACTGTACCAAAAGGAAAAGCAGTTAAAGTAATTGGTGGCGTAGATGTAGGTTCGGATCAATACTATTGGCCGATTGCTGATCAATTTGGTTTTTATAAAATCACATACAAAAATAAAAAGGGCTATGTGGCACAAGGTAATTTAAATTTTACAAGTGCTTATAGTTGGGTTCCAGGCGTAAAAGCAAAAGCGAAGAAATATGCAAAAAGTTACGCAGATAACGATCCATACCGTTTTGTGAAAAGTAAAAAATACGGTAAAGATGGTTACTATAGCATTCAGCACAAATGGAATGGTACATGGTATACAATCGGACGTGTGAATTGTAAAACAGGTGCGATTCATGGGTAAAAGAAAATACATTTTATTTTTCCTAATTGGCTTATTAATATGGGGAAGTGGAAACAGTCCGATTTCAACTGTCGAAGCAAAAGTAAAATATAATCATGAAAAATATAAACGCTCAAGTACGTATAAAACATATGTTTTTAAAAGTTATGAAAAAGGTAAAAAAGCTAAAATTGTCACATATCGTTATATGTTAAAAGGTCCTTACAAAGATATGTGGAGAATTAATAATGAAAACTGGTATGTTGATTATGGCAGCGATTCAACAGGTGTCTATGGCACAGCTGTTTATAAGCACAAAACGGGTGAACGTATTATAAGTTCTCAAATTTTACCGCGAAATTTAAAAAAGGGTGCGAAAGGTTATATGGGCGATGCTGCTTATAATGATCGTCATAAATATAAAGTTTTATCCACAAATACAACAGTTCGAACACCAGCAAAAACTTTTAAACATGTATTGAAAATTTGGATTTCAACACCAGATTTAAGCATGCAGTCTATAGATTACTATGCTAAAGGCTATGGCATGATTAAAAGCGAAGATATAAATGAAGGTGAAATTACAAAGGCATTTGAATTAGTAGCTTTAAAAAAATAAAAAAACATCTTGTATGTGGTAAATCATACAGGATGTTCTTTTTTTATTATAATACTTTTTCAATTGCTTGTTCTAAATCAAGTAGTGAATCAGTTGGTTCGAAGCGTGAAATCACTTGACCATTCGCATCGACTAAGAATTTTGTGAAGTTCCAGCGAATATTACGTCCGATTAAATAGTCTGGGTAATCACGCTTTACGCGGTCCATGACCATCATCTCTTGCATATTCGTTTGATCGACATCGCGTACATCGACTTCGTGTTTTAAGTAATTGAATAATGGAGCAGTGCGTTCACCATTTACTTCAATTAAATCAAATACAGGATACTCTACGCCAAAGTGAGTTTTACATGTTGTCATCGTTGTGACACCATCTTCAGGGTTTTGTTCACCGAACTGATTCGTTGGGAATGCGAGTACAACGAAGTTTTGATTTTTATATTTTGCATAGAGCTTTTGTAAGTCCTCATATTGATATGTAAACATACACTGACTTGCAGAATTGACGATTAACATTGTTTTTCCACGATAAGTTTCCATCGATAAAATTTCACCGTTTGGTTTCTTTACTAAATAATTATAAATACTCATAAGTAAGTAGTCCTCCTTCTATCTAGGGGTTTTTACACTCCTATTATATAAGAAAATAAAACAAAAGAACGAATGATTTGATTTGAAAAGAAAAATTGGGATTTGTATGCAATAGTTATTTAAGATTATTTTTAAGAGGAAATAATACTGTTTTACTTATCTAACCGCTAAGATTTTTGTGAAATCATTTTTCATGTGAATCATAAATACTAAAAATAACTTTTTTTGTTGTTTTTAATTCAAAAACAGTTCGATCATTAGATATAAAGTCCTTTTTTGAGGGGAAAAATGTTATAATTATTTTAGTTATATATTTTTTGAATGGTCATATAACGACCATTGACCTATGTAAGATAGAGTGTAAAGAGGTGATGTTATGAGTCGAGAAAAAGAAACACAAATACATCGTATTTTATCGATGTATGATCGACTGGAAAAAGGTGAAAAACTTGTAAAGAAGGAAGAATCTCAAAGATTCCAAACGAGTGAGAAATCAATTCAACGTGATATTGATCATATTCGAAGATTTTTAGAATTGGAAAAAAATAATGCATACTTAGACTATAATCGTAAAGAAAAAGTGTATCAGTTGAGTATAGGTGAAGATGAAAGTCGTTTGAATAGTCAACATATCTTAGCGATTTTAAAAGTTTTAATGGATTCAAGGGCATTTAAAAAAGATGAGATGGACAGCATTGTAAGTAAGTTATTAATGCTTGTAAATAAAAAGGATCAAGAAATTTTAAAGAAAATGACAGGGAACGAAAGACTTCTCTATACAGATTTATCGCATGGGCAAGCAGTGATTGAAAAAATCTGGACGTTATCAGAGCATATCCAGAACCAACACATCATGACGATTACATATCAGCGTGAACTAGCAGACGCTGAAAAAGAGCATCTTGTTAAACCGGTTGGCATTATTTTTTCAGAGTACTATTTCTATTTGCTTGCATACCCTGCAAATAAAGAAATTGATTATCCAATTATTTACCGAATTGATCGTATTAAGTCGATTAAAGCGGAACAGGTATCTTTCAAAATCCCTTATTCAGAACGATTCCAAGAGGGAGAATTCCGTAAACGTGTGCAGTTTATGTATACAGGAGATTTATTAAAAGTGAAGTTTAAGTTCACAGGAGCTTCTAAACAAGCTGTATTAGATCGTTTACCAACAGCAAAAGAGGTCATGGCGATTGATGATGGTTGGATTTTTGAAGCAGAAGTGTTCGGTAAAGGAATTAAAATGTGGTTAATGAGTCAGGGGGAACATGTAGAGGTATTAGAGCCGAAAGCCTTCCGTGAGGAGTTTTTAAAAACATTTGAACATTTATATGAGATATACCAACCAGTCAAGTAAGGCGTGTTATTTATGATGAGTAGGGAATAACTTGTAAAAACGAGGTGTTGCCTGTGCATCAGCGAAAAGAAGGTATTCTTAATAAAAAGTCTGTCACGATTGTGGGCATTATTGTGCTTGTATTAGCTGTGATATGGTTATTTTATTTAAAGAATACATCGTATGAAAAGCCCGAGCAGGCGATTCGTGCAGCTGAAAAGAATTTAACATTGATTCCTGCTCATCAGACAGACAACCAAGCACTGTACTTTTTTGTGAAGGATGACCATAAGTATGGTGTAACCTACGCTCAAAAAGGGATGTGGGGTTGGAAAACACGTGGTATTATTTGGACAAAAATTCATGATGATCGAAATACTTCCGAAAAGCTAACAGGTTATCAAGAATACGAAGGACAGCTCATGTATGGTCTATTGAAAAATACAAAAAATCACGCTGTCTACTTTAATAAACAACAAGCAACATTTTTAAATTTAGATGAGTTGCCAAAAGAAGTTGTAAAAAAATATCGTCTGGAAGGTATGGCGATTTGGTATTTAGAGCATGATGCGGTAATCGAGAAAGGTGTGCTTCGTCTAGTCGATACAAAGACGAATAAGACGATTCATCGGATTGTCATTAAATAGGTTACTTTGCGAATAGCTTTCAAAGCTTTATAATATAAGTAACGACTATGTTAAAGGAGTTTACGATGAATACACGTTATAAAATTACACGTTTAAATGAGCAAGAGGAGCCAATGTTAACATTGGAAGATTTCCAACAATTCTTTTCTACACAATCTGATTTTACGTATGAAGATGCATTTGTGTCACGCAATCAAGAAGGCGTTGAGATGAGAATCAAAGGTGACTTTTTTATGTGGCATGTCGATCAAGTGAAAGTACCATTTCGTTTCTTCGATGGGGAACTCTATGTAGCAATTTCCCATCCAGTCATAGAAGAAAAGATGAAAGAAATTGCGGCTGCACTTGATGCAGTATATGTAGAAGGCTAGGATAAAGAAGAGGAGGTATCGCGATGGCGATACCTCCTCTTTTTTACTTTTTATTCACTTTCAGTGTGTAATATTTATACGAACCAAACTGTTCAAATTTATAGGTGTATGTGTAGGGATTGAAGAAAGAAAGGGTTGGGCTGGCTTTTACGAATCCTTTTCGTTCAATATAGTTTTGCATTGTCTTGGCACGTTTTGCGTCGTAGAATGTGTACGTGTCAAAATACGAACCTTGGAATGCGTAATCTTTGCCTTTATGAATATTCGTAAAATAAGAACGCAATTGTTTTTCGGTCTTTCCTATATTCAAATACATAAAAGGTACATAGTATTTTTTTCCTTTATACGTAATAGGAATTAAATTTTGGGCAGAAGAAACATTTTTTGTAGCTTTTGGGGTTTCGTTTGATGTGAATAGTGTTCCTTTTTTATTCGTCAAACGAGTTGAAGTCGCTTGGAAACTTCTTTTCGCATAGCCATATAAGTTTGCTTGATCTGCATAGTAATACCATGTTTTCTTTTTTAATGCTTTGGATTTTGGGATATAACCCGTTTTTGTTCCAATCTTCACTTTGTAATAAGTTGCAGATGCTTTCGATGTTGTTGTGAATTTTTGGTTCTGTTTTAATGTAGTTAATTTCGTAGATGACTTGCTTTGTTTTGCATATAAATACGTATCAGGCTTTGCATAATAAGTAGTCGATTTGGCGTCGACCTGTGCGGAAAAGAATAAAGACCCTGCTAAAATGATGAATAGACTCCAAGTTAATTTTAATTTCATTTTGTCTAAAACCTCCAATCCATCCTATTATACCCTAATGAATACGAAAGGTAATATATGGATTAAATCCTATTTTGACATTGAATCATATTGAAAAAAAGAGTAGTTTAACGCGAAAAAATGATATTTTAATCAAAAATATAATAAATTGGATTGCTGAAGTGTGCATTAAAATGTACAGGACGAATGGTATCGTTGTCTTATAGGAGGGGATTATATGCAGTCTCAAACAAAAGTTATTTATTGTGATACATGTCATAAAAAAATTAAAAAAGTTCGGATAGGCGATGCGATTTTGCCTCATCAAGTAAGTGATTTGCTTCCACAACAATGCAAAGTTTGTAAGGTGAAGGCGATGATAAAAGGCACAAAAAAACCCGAATGATGGGCATTCGGGTTTCATATATTAGATTACTTCACTCGCTAGTACAGCTTCCACCATACTGCGTGCTTCTTCAACTGACTTGGTTTGCATTAAGCTATTGCGTAACTCAGCTGCGCCGCTAAATCCACGTACATAGATTTTAAAGAAGCGATGTAGATGATTATAAGGGCGTTGTGTTTCTTCTGCATATTTTTCATATAGTTCAAGTTGTAGCAATAGAAGATTTAAATATTCTTCTACACTACGTTCGCGTGGATCTTCGCTAAATGCAAATGGGTTTGTGAATACTCCACGGCCAATCATGACACCATCAATGCCGTATTTTTCAGCTAATTCTAAGCCGACTTTACGATCAGGAATATCGCCATTAATCGTTAATAATGTATTCGGTGCAATCTCATCACGTAATTGTTTGATCTCAGGAATCAAATCCCAGTGAGCAGGCACTTTACTCATTTCTTTACGTGTGCGTAAATGAATCGTTAAGTTCGCGATATCTTGTTTTAAAACATGTGTTAACCATTCGCGCCATTCATTCACATCTGTATAACCAAGACGTGTCTTTACGCTAACTGGTAATCCGCCTGCTTTTGCGGCTTGAATAATTTCCGCTGCTGTTTCAGGGTGGTTAATCAGACCTGACCCTTTACCGCGTGAAGCAACATTGGCTACGGGGCAACCCATATTCAAGTCGACCCCTTTAAAGCCCATCTCTTTCATACCGATGCTCATCTCTTTGAACATCTCTGGTTTATTTCCCCAAATATGTGCAACAAGAGGTTGTTCATCTTCTGTATAAGTAAGACGACCACGTACACTATAAATACCTTCTGGGTGGCAGAAGCTCTCTGTATTTGTGAACTCAGTAAAGAACACATCAGGACGACCTGCTTCACTAATTACATGACGGAATACAACGTCTGTTACGTCTTCCATCGGTGCTAATATAAAAAATGGCTTCGGTAAATCTTGCCAAAAGTTTTCTGATTGCTTACTCATCGTATCTTCTCCTTGCATACTTCTATAAAATTTTCACTATCCTAAATAGTATCATTTATTCGCGCATCCTGCACAAAAATAATCTTCATAAAATCAGAATTTAAAAATCTTCTTTATCTTGTTATCTGACAAGACAACTTACGTGCGATGTTTGAATAAAGGTGATATATTAATAACCATAAAAAAGGGTACTTTATTTAAAATTACAATTATTTATGATAGTAAAAATCTTACGAAATGACATTTTTTATAAAATATAAATTTTGTAAAGAGGTGTTCGATTTGGGAAAACTGAATAAAAAAATCTTTATCCCGTTATTTGTATTATTATTACTTGTCATTAGTGTAGGTGTATTTTCAATGAGGGCCGACTATACAAGTGCAGAATTATTTGATGCAAAGCACGAGTTTTCATATGGAGAACAGGCGAATCAAGACTTAAAAATTTATCAAAAAGGGTTAAAAAAAGGAGAGAAAACGCCTGTTGTACTGTATATACATGGCGGTGGTTGGTATGCAGGAGATAAAGCGAATGTAGGTAAAAAACCAGGTTATTTTAACAAAAAGGGTTACACCTTTATTTCGATGAATTATCGCTTATCACCGGTAGGCAATTATCAAGACCAAGCGAATGATGTAGCAGCTGCGATGAAGTGGATTGTCGATCATGCGGATCAATATCATTTAGATGCCAATCAAATTACATTGATGGGGCATTCAGCAGGAGGACATTTGGCCTCATTGGTTGCATTAGATCCTCAATACTTAAAAGAAGTAGGATTACCACTTAATACGATACGCGGTGTTATTAATATTGAAGGACCACTTGATATGAGCGACTTTATTAAAGAAGTCCCGAAATATAAATCAGTTTACGGAAAAAATCCGAATGTATGGAAAGCAGCTTCACCTAGTACTTATCTTGGTCAGCAAGCAGTTCCGCCGATGTTAATTATCTCAAGAGAGGACGCATCAACTACGAAATTCGTAAAGGCTGCAAAAAAACTAGGCGAACCAGTTGATTTACTCACAACACATGAATTATCTCATTCGGACTTAACGGGTTTGATTGGAACGAATGAAAATGCAGAAGCGATTCAAGTAACGAATGCAGTGACAAAATTCTTGCAAACAAATCAACCAAATACATTCAAATAAACAAACATTACAGCAAACTAGTGCATACATTGTCTAGTTTGCTTTTTCATTATTGAAAAGGGTATAAGTGCAAATGATTGTAGAAGGAATCTTTATAAATCAAAGGAGGAAATTGTATGTCTTAGTCAGAATAAACGAATGAATGGATTGAAAAAAGAAAACAATATATTGTACGTGGTGTAAGTAATGGGAATTTAGCGATTGTCAAAAGGCGCAACGGTTACGGATTTAGGTGGTAAACAGTAGAGTGATTTTGTATCTATGATTGGTGTATTAAATGTTGGGCATAATCACCCGGAAGTTGTAGCTGCTGTAAAAGAGCAAGCAGAGAAGTTTTTATTACCTGGGTTTAATGTACATGGAGAAAAGTTATGTGAAAAAGAATTGGTCATTTTAGGTCGAGCATTTGAAGAAGTGGCGAAATAATGAAAGGACACGTATAACATCAAAACGAAATCGCATTGTGTGAAGCGATTTCGTTTTTTTAAAGCCTATAGATTTATATTTAAATACAGCGCGCCAGTCGTTGAATGGCTTCGTCTACTTCCTCCATTTGAATATTTGCAAAGCCAATCACAAGTAAACGATTGCGCTGAATAAGTGGTAGTGGATTCAATGAAAAACGTTTTAATGTATAGAGTTCTAACTTCTCTTGTTGTGCTGCTTGTTCGATTTCTTCATAAGATTTTGATGTAGGTACTTCAATTAAAAAGTGAAGTCCAGCAGGAATATCGTAAATCACAAGATCACGCGTCAAATTGTTAGAGAGTGCTTCAATTAATGCGGTTCGAATCTCCTCATAATGTTTCGTCATCTTTCGAATATGTTTTTCATATTGCCCACTCTCGATAAATTCATTCAACGTATAAAGTGCTAAATTATTCGCTGGTTGAATCTCAAGTGGAAATGCTTCTTGATAAGCTGCCAATAGTTTTGTTGGAAGTACCATATAACTAATACGCATTCCAGGTAACAATGTTTTTGAGAATGTCCCCATATAAATGACTTTTCGGTTATAATCCAAACTTTGAAGCGAAGGAACATTGTCCGTTTGGTATTTAAACTCACTATCATAATCATCCTCTATAATATAGCGCTGTTCATCGCGTGAAGCCCAGTTGAGTAATTCAACACGTCTTGAAATCGGCATAATAGTGCCTGTTGGAAACTGATGAGAAGGTGTCGTGATGACAAACTGTGCATTCGTCTGCTCAATATACTTTACATCAATCCCGTGATCATCAAGTGGAATGAGGTGTGTTTTAAACTGATGTCGTTGTAGAAGTTGATAGTATCTTGCATAGCCCGGATTCTCAACTGCAAAAGCTGTTTTAGTTGTCTGCAACATTAAGAGACGTTCCATTAACCCCTGACTTGTTGCGTGAATAATAATTTGTTCAGGTTCGCACTTCACACCACGCGTCGCATAAATAAAATTCGCAATATTTTTCCGTAGTATGTAAGGTCCTTGTGTATGTGGCATTTCACTTAATTCATCCATATGTTCCTCATAAATTTTCGCCTGACAATTCAGCCACTTACGAAAAGGGAATAATTTCGGATTTGCATTCATATGAGAGAGCGAAATCCATCCCTCACGCGAACTTTCTTCTTCTCTTAGTATTTCAGGGAATGAGGGCGTAATCTGGTCGTTAATATCAAAGCGCTGAATTTCCTCTACAAAATATCCAAGTCGTTCAATTGTATAAATATATCCTTCAGCCAAAAGCTGGTCGTAAGCTGTCGCAACTGAATTCGTACTAACAGCAAGTGATTTTGCGAGTTCACGTTTTGGTGGTAATTTGTGATGTGCACGCACTTGATGGCTTAGAATTTGTTCTTTAATTTGACGATAAATTTGTTGGTAAATAAAGCGCCCTTTTCCTTTTGAGTTTACTTGAATCTGCAATCTTATCACCTCTGGTACCTTTTTTTTATAAACTTGGTGCTTTTTATTGTACCAAAAAAGGGCATAATTAGAAAAAAGAAACGAAGGAGGAAATGAAATGTTACAAACAAATCAAACAAAAGAATTAGTTGAAAAACGCAAGCAATACGTAGTACAAGGGGTAAGTAACGGAAATCTTGCGGTTGCGAAAGAAGCAAAAGGGGCAACAATCGTCGATATTGAAGGTAATGACTGGATTGATTTCGCAGCAGCCATTGGTACATTAAACGTAGGTCATAGTCATCCGAAAGTAGTATCAGCTGTCAAAGACCAAGTAGAAAAATTCTTACACCCTGGTTTCAATGTCATTATGTATGATTCTTATATTCGTTTAGCAGAAAAATTAGCAGAAATTACACCAGGAAGTTTTGAAAAACAAGTCGTTTTATTAAACTCAGGTGCAGAAGCAGTTGAAAACGCAGTGAAAATTGCACGTAAATATACGAAAAAACAAGCTGTTGTAGCTTTTACAAACGGTTATCACGGTCGTACCAACTTAACAATGGGTATGACGTCAAAAGTAAAGCCTTATAAATATGAATTTGGACCATTTGCGCCTGAAATTTATAAAGCGCCTTATCCATACATGTACCGTAAACCAAAAGGCATTACAGATGAAGCTTATGTAGATCATATTATCGAGCAATTCCATGACTTCTTTATCTCGACAATTGCACCGGAGATGGTGGCGTGTGTTGTCATGGAACCAATTCAAGGTGAAGGTGGATTTATCGTACCGCCTAAAAAATTCGTACAAGCCGTTGCGAACTTCTGTAAAGAAAACAATATTGTTTTTGTAGCAGATGAAATTCAAACAGGTTTTGCACGTACAGGCACATTATTTGCGATTGAGCAATTTGATGTAGAGCCAGATTTAATGACGGTATCGAAATCACTAGCGGCAGGTCTACCACTTAGTGGGGTTGTTGGTCGTAAAGAGATGATGGAAGTGTCAACAGCAGGTGAATTAGGCGGTACATATGCAGGAAGTCCAGTAGCATGTGAAGCGGCACTTGCAGTAATTGATATTATTGAAGAAGAGCAGTTATGTAAAAAAGCACAAGTATTAGGTGACAAGTTAACAAAACACTTACATGGCTATGCAGAAAAATATGCATTTGTAGGCGATATTCGTGGTCTAGGTGCAATGGTCGCAGTGGAATTAGTAGATGAGCATAAAGCGCCAAATAAAGCAGCAGCAACAGCGATTGCAAAATATGCAAACGACAACGGATTACTATTATTAACAGCAGGCATTAAAGGAAATGTCATTCGCTTCTTATCACCACTTGTTATTACAGATGAAGAATTAGAAAAAGGTTTAGCGATTTTAGATCGTGCATTCGAAGCAGCAGCGAAGGAGGCGTAACCGATGACAACAATTCAAGTAACGAACCCTGCAACGGGTGAAATTATTCATACGCTAACACGAAGTGAAGAAGCAGAAGTAGTTGAAAAAGTAGATCGTGCTAAAGAAGCTTACACGTCATGGAAGAAGTTAAGTGCGCATGAACGTTCAGCTCTTTTAATGAAATGGGCAGCGATGATTCGCACAAATCGCCAAGAACTAGGTGAACTCATCACATTAGAGAATGGAAAACCATTAGCAGAAGCGCTAGGTGAAGTAGACTACGCAGTGAGTTATATTGATTGGTATGCGGAAGAAGCGAAACGTGTATATGGACGTACGGTTCCGGCGCATGTACAAAACAAACGTATTGTTGTAACGAAAGAACCGATTGGTGTCGTAGCAGCGATTACGCCATGGAACTTCCCAGCAGCGATGATGACGCGTAAAGCAGCACCAGCACTCGCAGCAGGTTGTACATTCATTGTGAAACCAGCAGAAGAAACACCGCTGACAACGATTCGTTTAATCGAATTAGCGCATAAAGCAGGGATTCCAGAAGATGCTGTACAATATGTATTAGGTGATGCGCCAATGGTAGGCGACGTATTTACGTCACATCCAGCGATTCGTAAAATTACATTTACAGGTTCGACACCAATTGGCAAACTACTCATGCAAAAATGTGCGGATACAGTGAAGCATGCAACAATGGAATTAGGTGGTCATGCGCCAATTATTGTAGCAGAAGATGCAAATTTAGATTTAGCTGTACAGCAAACGGTTATGGCAAAGTTCCGTAATGCAGGTCAGACATGTGTCTCACCGAATCGTCTCATCGTACATGAGAATGTTGTAGAAGCGTTTACAGAGAAGTTGGTAGAACGCGTTCGTAAGTTGAAGATGGGTAATGGTTTAGAAGCAGATGTGGATCTAGGTCCAATCATTAATAAAAAAGGCTTCGATAAAATCAAACAACAAATTGAAGAAGCAACTTCAAAAGGTGCGGAAGTTCTTTGTGGTAATCAATATGATTTTGATGATGAAAAAGGTTACTATTTCGTAGAGCCAACTGTCCTAACAAATGTGGATCTATCTTCTCAAATTATGCATGAAGAAACATTTGGGCCAGTCATTCCAATTACTACTTTTGAGTCATTTGATGAAGCGATTCAAATTGCGAATGATACGCCATATGGTTTAGCGACATACTTCTTCACAGAAAGCTATAAAACAGGACTATACTTCAGTGAAAACTTACAATATGGTATTGTCGGTTGGAATGATGGTGCGCCGTCTGGTGCGCATATTCCATTCGGTGGTATGAAGGAATCAGGTATTGGACGTGAAGGTGGCGTCGAAGGAATTGAGCCGTATTTAGAAACAAAATATATCTCAATAGGTTTATAAACCACATAACAAAGAGGTCAAGGGAATTTTTCCCTGACCTCTTTTCATTTTAAACAACTTCTGTGTTTTGAACTGCTTTTTTCTCTTTTGCTTGTAATGAATCACTATACCTTTTGATGTGCTTATCAAATACAAAGTTACCAAAAGGAATAAAGGCTACTGCACCTGCAATAACACTGTAGAAAAATGCCCATTTTACACGCAATTGCACGATAAGAATTGCAATTGCATATGTAATAAAGATTGCGCCATGCACACTACCTGTAATACGAACTGCGATTGGCAGATCTGCAAAATATTTTAACGGCATCGCAATACCGAGTAAGACTAATAATGAAATACCATCCCAAATGCCCATTGTACGTAAAAATTTAATCTCTTTTCTTTCCAAACATGAACACCTCCACTTTTCTTCTAGTATGTCGGGTGAATATGAATAGAATATGAACAGAAAAAGGTTAAAAATACCAATTTAGCGAAAAAACATTGTTTTAAAAAGAAATTAGGAAGCGTTTCCAGAAAAAAATTTAATAAATATAAAAAAGATAAGAAATGTAGAATAAATAAAGCTTTTGAAGATTTTTTATGTGAGAAAAACTGACATGTTAAAAAGAATATTCAGAAAAAACATTTGACTACATCGTTTTTTTCTGTAAAATATGAAATATAAAACTTTCATGTTAGGAAAACTGACATGAATAAAATTTGGGAGGTTATGCAATGGATGTTTCTTTTTTAATGAACAGTTTGTGGACAATGTTAGGTGCAATTTTAGTCGTATTTATGATTGGCGGTTTTATCTTATTAGAAGCAGGGTCAACTCGCATGAAAAATGCAGGACATGTTGCGAGTAAGACAGTCTTTACATTTGGTCTCGCTTCACTCGTATTTTGGGCAGTAGGTTACGCTTTTATATTCGGTAGTAATGCAAACTTCTTCGTCGGTATGACCGACTTCTTCTTTTCAGGTGAGCAAATTAAAGATGCGAGCCTTTCTACAACCGTCTTCTTTTTATTCCAACTTGCTTTTGCAGGGATTTCTGTAACCGTCGCACTCGGTGGTTTTGCAGAAAGAGCAAAGTTCTCTGTATATGTCATCTTCACTATTCTATTTAGCGCACTCATCTATCCTGTCATCGCACATTGGATTTGGGGTGGTGGCTGGTTAGCAGAACGCGGTGAACAAGATTTCGCTGGTTCAACAGTCGTCCATTTAACTGGAGCGATGGCGGCACTTGCTGCAACAATGCTCTTAAAACCACGTATTGGTAAATTTAATAAAGATGGCTCAGCTAATCGTATTACTGGTCATAACCAAGTTTATACAGCACTGGCTGTTTTGATTTTATGGGTAGGTTGGTTTGGTTTTAATGCAGGTTCAACTGTATCAGTAGATGAAGCTTTCTTCGGATTTGTAGCTGTAAATACGAACTTAGCTGCCGCAGCAGGTGCTGTTGCTGCAACTTTAATTTCATGGGTAGTACTTGGCAAACCGGATATTCCGTCTATTTTAAACGGGGCATTAGCTGGGTTAGTCGCTATTACAGCTGCTTGTGCGTTCGTTGACGTATATGCATCTGTCATCATCGGTTTTATCGCTGGAATCGTTTGTTTCTATAGCGCTCGTTTCTTGGAAGCGCGACGTATTGATGATCCGATTTTTGCATTATCTGTGCATGGTGTACCAGGGATTTGGGGAACGCTATCAACTGGATTCTTTGCAACACCTGAATTAGCTGTAGTCGGCAAAGCGGGTTTATTCTATGGTGGTGGTTTCGAACAATTATGGGTTCAAACACTAGGTGTTGTGACATGTGGTGCTTTTGCATTCTTCGGGTCATATATCATCTTGTATATCATGAAAAAAATCATGGGAACTTTACGTGTGACACAAGAGGAAGAAATTATGGGACTTGATTTAAGTGAACATGGTAGTTTTGGTTATCCAGAACATATGAAGCGTCGTGAACAAGAAGTGTGGAGTGAAGTCGATGAGAAGCTACACAGAAATTAAAGAATGGTTAGAAGATGTTCAGCAAGATGAGCTCGGCATTCGTTCTTTAAATGGTCTATATGATCGGGCGATGATTCAAGTCATTCGAATTGCACTAAAAAAATACCCTGAGCCACCTTGTCACTTCGCATGGTTTGTAATCGGTAGTGGTGGACGCAGAGAATTAGTTCCAACAAGTGATCAAGACCACGGCATTATGTATAGAGAGGATGGACATGAGCGCTATTTTCAACAATTAGGACAAGAGATTGCAGATGGTCTACACCAAATTGGCTTTTCTTACTGTGATGGTGGCGTTATGGCGAGTGAACGTGCATGGTGTCGTTCGCTAAATGAATGGCAAAAACAACTCATGGAATGGTATTGCAGTGATGACATAACAGCGACTCGTCATTTGCAAATGCTTTATGATTTACGTATTGTCTATGGGGATAAATCATATGAACAGATGGTGAAAAACTGGACGGAACCTCAAAGTCATGAACAACTTGAAAAATATATTTGTACGACGACGTGGGTAAAAAAAAGTATGACACCATTAGGGAAATTGATTTTAGAAAAATCGAAATATTTCGATTTTAAAAATGCAGTATATGTACCTTACATCAATAGTAGAAGATTACAAAAGATGGCGGGCATGCAACAAGATTGTAAGCTATATGATGCCATTATGGAAATTCGAATGACAGAGCCTTCTTTCGTCGAAATTCAGCCATCCAATCGAAAAGCTATAAAAGAACTTGTGAAATCGGTTCGTAAATTACACAATGATGTGAGAGAAAAAATTGGAATCGGGTGTTCATAATGAATTTTTCAACCTTATTTCGTCAGCTCGTTGGGCGTGGACATACGGGACTAACGAATGAAGTCGCTTCGAAAGAGCAAATGGCTTATTTACGAAGACTAGAGAAAACAGTTCGATTAGCACGTGATTTTGACCAACCTTTTCATCAAAATGAATTTGTCATATTGGATATCGAGACAACAGGTTTTGAGGCATTAAGAGGAGATGAAATCTTATCGATTGGTGCCATTAAAGTAAGGGGAAATAAGGTAACAACGGAGCAATTTTATGCGCTGACGAAAATTCAAGGGTGGATTTCAAAAGAGGTAGAAGAACTGACGGGAATCACAAATAAAGAGATTGCAAATGCATTTCCGTTAAGGGATGTATTGGAACAATTTATGCGATTTATCGGACACCGACCTTTGATTGCTCATCATGCCCAACATGAACGTGATTTTTTAGAAACGTATTATTTAAAATGTTTTCAAAAGAAATTCCAACATCGCATTATTGATACGCATATCGCACTGCAAGTATGTGATGTAACGTCTTCTGTTATAACATTAGATGAAGCATGTACACATTATCAAGTGCCGATTAAAAATCGTCATCATGCTTTAGGAGATGCACAGTTAACAGCGCAGCTCTGGCTTGCCTTAGTCGAACAATTACAGGAATATGACATCAATACATTAGAACAACTCTATAGTCAATATATTCAAAGGTAGGTTAAAATTTGTGTTTTTTGGTTATGGTGTATACGATAAAAGGGAACTATAACTAAAGGAGAGATGCGAGTATGTATCGTAAAGTAGATGATTTTATTCGAGATTGGAACTATTCAGCAGCAGGAACTTTAAAAGCGATTGAGGCATTAGAAGATGATAAACTCGATCAAGCAATTGTTGAAGGGCATAATACATTAGGGTGGTTAAGTAGTCATTTAGTAGATGCACCGAGTTTCTTCGGTGGATTAGCAGGGCTTGATGTACCGTCTATTCCAGAAGGTGAAAAACCAACAACGGTAAAAGAACTAGAAGAAGCTTATAAGAAAAAAGCAGCGAAAGTAGAAGAAGAAGCAACAAAACTATCTGATCACGATTTAGAGCGCAGAGTAGAAGCTTTCGGAAAAAATATGCCTGTTGGACAAGTGCTTCGTAGTATGATTGACCACCAAACGCATCACCGTGGACAGATGACGGTGTTAATTCGTCAAGCTGAACTACCTGTTCCACCAATTATGGGACCAACAATTGAGCAAGCTTAATTAAAAAATAGAAGTTGCATCGATGTGATGTAGCTTCTTTTTTTATTTTGTTATGTATTTAGAGGGCGCGGTAAAAAGGTATACATAAATGAAACAATTTAAACGAATCATTCGTATTACTTAAATGGAACCATTTGGATGGGTGAACCGTCCTCATATGCGGTCATATTGAATAAATCAAATGATGTATAATAGAAGCAATGATAAAGGAGGATTTACATGGATGCAGAACAGAGAAGACAAGATCGTAAAAAAATGAATAAGCGTACACGTCTATTACTAGGTGTTATTATTGTATCGTTAATCGAAATTATTTATTTCTACTTCATGGGAAAACCTTATAATTATGTGAATGGTTTAGATGATTTAATTGATTATATTATAGTAGGGAATATCGCTTTTTTTGTTGTGTATTTTGTGTTAATTGATGGGAATCAATTCCGAAAAAAATATATGTTATTTGCTGCAGCCTACGCGTTATTATTAGCAGCGCCATTCTTTTTTCATTCAAAAATGCCACAAACAAAAGTGGAAGAAGCACAAGCTCTTATTGTACGAACTGAAGGTGGTAAAGTGATCAAAGACCGAGATTATGCAAATGTGATTAAAACATATGAAGGAAAAGAAGTGTATTTAGTTGCTGTTGAAAAAGGTGATCGTGTATACCGTTATGCGTTTGATCCAGATAATCAACAATACTACTCTTTTTCTAAGTAAGGGGAGAATTAGATGACAGCACATCGCTTTATATTGGAAGCGCAGTGGCCTGGTGGTAGAAATGAAGTGGGAACAATTTCCTCGGGTCAGCTCCAAACGAAAATTTCGATACCAAAAGAGATGGATGGACCTGGAGTTGGCACGAATCCAGATGAGATGTTGTTAGGTGCTGCAGCTACATGTTATTTGATTTCCTATGCAGCGATGTTGGAACGCGCGAAAATTATTCCTGTTGATTTAACGCTATCATCAGAAGGAATTGTCGATGTGACAAATGGTGTTTTCACATATGAAAAAATCACACACCATCCAACTATTTTGTTAGAAAAAAATACAGATGAGCGCACGCAGCGAATGGTACAACGATTAGCTGAAAAAGCCGAAAAAACGTGTATGATTTCAAAGGCGATTCGTGGAAATGTCGAATTAGCGCTAAATGTAACGATTCAATTTGCGAATGAATAGCGAAGAGCGTGTTCAAAGAAATCTTCTTTGAGCACTTTTTTTGTTATACTAGAAGAAAGAATAGAGGAGATATTACATGACACAACCACATATTATGCTTGTGGATGGTATGGCATTACTATTCCGCTCATACCATGCGACAGCACCAATGAATCAATTTTTTAGAAAAAAAGATGGTACACCAACGAATGGTGTTCAAGGATTTGCGAGACATGTGCTAAGTGCGCAATCGATTATGAATCCGACCCACCTCGCAATTTGCTGGGATATGGGGTCGCAAACATTTCGTAACGACTTATTTGAAGGCTATAAAGCACATCGTCCAGAACCACCTGAGGAGATGAAACCACAATTTGATTTGGCGCGCCAAATTTCAGATTTAATTGGTTGGAAAAGTTTTGGTCAAGTAGGAATGGAAGCAGACGATACGATTGGATCGCTCGTTGAAAAATGGAAGTCTGATGCGAAGATTACAGTTATTAGCGGTGATAAAGATTTATTGCAACTATTAAACCCAAATACAACGATTGCTTTAACAAAAAAAGGTTATTCAGAATATAATCCTTACACAATTGAACGTTTTGAAGAAGAGTATGCGATTGCACCAGAACGTTTTGCAGATGTAAAAGCATTTATGGGTGATTCGGGTGATGGATATCCAGGTGTAAAAGGGATTGGACCAAAAACAGCTCTTCAACTCATTCAAAAGTATGGAACAGTAGAAGGAGTTTTAGCTTCGATTGACGAATTAACACCAGGACAACGAAAAAAAATTGAAGCAGATGAAGAAATGTTGAAACTATCGCTACAATTAGCACGTATAAAAACAGATTTGATGATTGAAACAACAGTCGATGAATTAGCTTTACCAACTTGGAATGAAGAGAAATTTGAGCGCTTAATGGCAGAGGAGTATAGTTTGGTAGTAAGACATATAACATCATTAATGCGTTAGATAGGAGTGAGCAACATGAGAATTTCGGTCATGATTCTATGTGTATGTAGTGCAGCACTAGGTGTTTTCATGCTACTGACAAAGCAATTTCAATATTTACCTTTAGTCAATGTCTTTATGTGTATCGTGTTTCTTATGCTTGCATATCGAGAGTATAAAGAGCGAAAAGATTTGACGACGGTATGGATTTTGATCTTAGCGGCAGTTATTATTTTTGTTTTTACAGCAATAGGCGTATTTCTATAAAATAAAAAAACCGTTGACTACGGATTCTACAAAAAATAGAAGAGGTAGTCGAACGGTTTTTTTATGATTTAATTTGCATGCGGTCAATGACGAATTGATTAAATTCTTCTACATTGCCTTGTTCGATATCTGATAAAATATGACGTTCACCTTGGTTATAAAAAATCACTTCGTCGGGATGTAAGATGACTGCATCAATTTCATAATAATCAAATGTTAAAAATGCTGAATCATCGTGCGCATAAAAACAGATGCGTTCGTTTGTTGCAAATAAAGTCCCTTTTGTCTCCGCGTGGACATAAGCGAAATTCCCAACTAATTGCACTTGAACACGTTCATTTTTATTTAAAAAAGCATGTAAGTGTGTAGAGATTGATGTTGTATTTTCCATATGAAGCACCTCGCTTATTTTTATATTATATATCCGTATACCTTTTATACCGTCTATGTAAACCTCATATGTTAAAAGAAAAGAGACATTTAAGCCCCTGTTTCTTCAGATTCTTGTTCTTGAAATAGACGGTATGCTGATTTCTTCTTCCAAGCCGATTGAACAAATTGCATAAAATGATGTAAATTCGCTTCTTCGATATGTGAAATGGAGTATCTTTTATTTTTGGTTAAAATAATAATTTCACGACCGCTTAACACTCGATTTCGCTGATAAATAGCTTCAATCTGTTCGTATGAAATACTGCGAATCTGATAGTTTTCACCATCTGTCATGCACAAGTAAATATGTTCGGTTGTAGCAGCTACTAAAGTCGAACATTTAAACAAACGATTCATTTTCTCATCTGCATGAAGACCATTTAAAGAATATTCAATCTTTTCGTGTGGCAATAACGTTTTATAGAGCGCTTCCTGTGCATATATGTCCATAAAGGCGCACCTTCCTACATTCAATTTTAAAATTTATACCACGAAGAAAGTAAAATAAAACACTATGTTGGCCGAATTCCTATAAATGTGAGTGCATGTGCATTTGGTGCATAAGGAATTTCATGTGTTCGACTAGCTCGATTCGGTGTACCTAAATCTTCAACGATTAAATAAAGACCATCTCGTTTCCAATAGAATCCCGTCATAACCGTCCAATGATATTTAAAATAAGAAGGGCGATTTAATTTCCAAGTAAAATAGCGGTCGAATTTAACAGCTACTGGCTGTTTTTGTTGAATCCAATGTATAGCTTCAAAGAGCCGTAATGTTCGAACTGAATAGTTGCCCTGCACAGCCCTCGGTAAAAACCAATGAATAAAAATAGCAGGTAATCCAATCTTTGTACAGTGTAGTGCTTCGTAAAGTTGATTAATAGACAGAGCATCATCTTTATAAAAATGTAGAATCGAAGCAACTGCAGTAGGACCACAAGCGGAAGAACGATAAGATTTTTTAACATTTGCATCATATTGTGAATAGACGGGACAATCAAAATTAATCTTCATTTTTTAAATTCTCTGTAAAAAAATGTAGTTCTTTATAAAGATGTTCAAGAGCTAGGCGATATGTTGGATAAGTCTCCAACTGCTCATTAAAACCAGATTTAACAAAATTGAAAGTCACTTCAGGTTGAAATCCTGTATAAACAACACGAATTCCTACAACAGTTAAAGTCGTGTGTAGATTACGTAAAGCATCCGATAATTCATCGGTCGACATCATAATCGTATTTTTGTGCGAAATTCCTGTGAAGTCCATAATGACGGTTTTTACATGGCGATGTTCTTGTAAGTAGTTGAATAACTTTGCTTCAATTTGTGTAATGCGCTCTTGAAATAAATGACCACTTAAAGGCATGAGCAATGTATTGTTTAAGCTGGATTCGATTAATGGAACAGACATTTCTTTAATAATCGATTTGTACTGCGCTATTTCATGACGTAGTAAAGTAATTTGATCTTCTAAATTCTGTGCCACCCATCATCACATCCTCTAACTGATTTTCTTAAGTATAGCCGAAAAGTAGTAGTTGGGTAAATATAGAAATATGACAAATAAAAGTTTTCAAGTAGAAAAATGGTTTGTTCAGAAAGAAAAAAACTAGCATGAATGAAAATTCACGCTAGTTTGAAGTGATTAACTTCATCACTCATTAGATGTTTGCATCTAAGTATTCAGTTACTTGCTCAGGTGATTTAGCATTTGCACTGTGTAAGTGTGCTAGTTTTTCACCATTTTGGAAGATTAGTAAGCTTGGAATACCCATTACATCGTATTTTTCAGCTAATTCAGGTAGTTCGTCACGATTTAATTCATACCAGTCGAATTGTGTGTATTTTTCAATGATTGGGTCGATAAACATGTTCATACGTGTACAGTCTGGACACCAGCCTGCGTAAAATTTAACAAGCACTTTTTGGTCAGTCGAAATAAGTTCGTTGAATTGTTCAACAGTTGTAATTGGTTTCATTATGAAATCCCTCCTATGTATTATTATTCTACAATTTTTTAGAGAAAACGCATAGTATGTTGTACCGAGTACGGGGTAAAGGACAGAAAATGCGTATAATAAAGAAAAAATATACTTTTATTAGAAAAATCGTATTTTTTCGTTGCAATCATTTTTAGATTGGCATAGAATGGGTTTATAAGCCAATGGCTATTTTTTTTAATCAAAAAATGAATGGTTATTCATTCAATGTGGAAGGGGCGAGTTGTTCATGGTAAGACGTATTCAAAAAGCAGCTGTTCTTGGTTCGGGCGTCATGGGTTCAGGAATTGCAGCACACTTAGCGAATTGTGGGATTGATACCTACTTATTCGATATCGTACCACCGACATTAACAGAAGAAGATCAGGCGAAGGGGTTCACTGTTGAACATCCAGCGTTTCGAAATAAATTTGCTAATACGGCAATTCAGAAGTTACAAAAGCAAAAACCTGCACCACTTACAACCAAGAGAAGTCTACAGAGAATTACAACGGGGAATTTAGAAGATGATGCTCATCGCTTAGGCGAAGTTGATTGGATTATCGAAGTTGTAACTGAAAATTTAGAGATTAAAAAAGCACTCTATACAAAAATCGATGCTGTTCGAAAAGAAGGAACGATTGTTAGTTCAAATACATCGGGAATTAGTATTGATGCCATGGCAGATGGACGTTCAGATGATTTCAAAAAGCATTTTTTAGGAACACATTTCTTCAATCCACCTCGCTACCTAAAATTACTTGAAGTCGTACCATCCTCTTATACAGATGAGGCGATTGTTCAATTTATGAAAACATTCGGAGAAGATGTATTAGGAAAAGGTGTTGTTATTGCAAAAGATACACCGAACTTTATCGCAAATCGTATTGGCACATATGGGTTGTTAAAAACATTACAAGTCATGCTAGAAGACGGTTATTCAGTTGGTGAAGTGGATTCCGTAACAGGACCACTAATTGGACGACCAAAATCAGCGACACTTCGTACATTAGATGTTGTAGGGCTTGATACATTCATCCATGTAGCGAATACGGTGTATCACAAAACCGACGGTGAAGAACAGCGTGTATTTGAAGTACCGGCACATATGCAGAAGATGGTCGATGCAGGTCACTTAGGAGCGAAATCAGGTAAAGGATACTTTGTAAAACAAGGAAAAGAGATTTTAGAGTTGAACATTGAAACATTTGAATATGTACCAACAACTAAATTGCAAGCTCCTTCAATTGAACAAAGTAAACAACTAAAAGGCTTATCGAATCGTTTAAAACATTTAATTTATGCAGAAGATCGTGCGGGTGAATTATTATGGAAGATTATTAGTCCAACACTTGTATATGCAGCTGAAAAACATGGTGAAATTGCAGATGATATTGTAGCGATTGATGAAGCGATGCGCTGGGGATTCGGTTGGTCACAAGGACCATTTGAGATGTGGGATGCAATCGGTGTTGAACGCGCAGTTCAAAGATTGGAAGAACAAGGACAAAACATTCCAACTTTCGTTCAACAATTACTAGCAGCAGGACATCAAACTTTCTATAAAGAGATGGATCACGTACTACACTACTATAATGGTGAAACGTATGTGGCTGTTCCAAAGAATGAAAAAGAAATCAATCTAAAAACATATAAAAAACAGCATGGTGTATTAAAGTCGAATGCTGGTGCAAGCGTCATTGATTTTGGAGATGGTGTATTACTACTAGAATTCCACTCGAAATCAAATGCACTCGGATTAGACATTATGCAAATGCTAACACATGCACTTGATTTATTAGATACATCAGACGATTACAAAGGACTTGTGATTGGGAATCAAGGTAAAAACTTCTCAGTTGGTGCGAACCTTGCCATGATTTTAATGGAAGCAGAAGACGATGCTCTATTCGAATTAGATTATATCGTGCGCCAATTCCAACAAGGTACACTTCGTATGAAATATAGTAAAAAGCCTGTTGTTGCAGCACCATTCGGCATGACGCTCGGTGGTGGAACAGAAGTATGTTTACCAGCAGCACATATTCAAGCGACAACAGAAACGTATATGGGGCTTGTTGAAGCAGGTGTGGGCTTGCTACCAGGCGGTGGCGGTAATAAAGAATTATACATGAAGCACTTAAAAGGTTTACCGAAAGATGTAGCAGTTGACTATGTACAAGTGGCAGCATCGGTATTCGAAAAAATTGCAACAGCGAAAACCTCTACTTCAGGTGAAGAAGCACGTGACTTAGGTTTCTTAAATCAAGCAGACGCTGTCAGTGTGAATCCAGATCATCAATTATATGATGCTAAACAAGCCGTACTTGGTTTAGTTCAAGCTGGTTATCAAGCGCCAGTGCGAGAAAAAGTGCCTGTATCGGGTGCGCCAGGGTATGCAGCCTTATTACTAGGAGCAGATGCCATGTTGAAATCAGGTTATATCTCGCCATATGATTTAGAAATTGCGAAAAAAATTGCACATGTATTAGCAGGCGGACTCGTACCATATGGTTCTCTTGTAGATGAAGAATATTTATTAGACTTAGAGCGCGAAGCCTTTTTATCACTTGTTGCACAGCCAAAAACACAGGCGCGTATGCAGCATATGTTAATCAAAGGTAAGCCACTAAGAAACTAAGAGGGGGGATCTGAATTATGCGTGAAGCAGTCATCGTAGCAGGTGCTAGAACACCAATTGGAAAAGCAAAAAAAGGCTCGTTAAAGCAAGTAAGACCAGATGATTTAGGTGGACTTGTTGTGAAAGAAGCTCTAAAACGAGCAAATTATACAGGTGAAGTGGAAGATTTAATTATCGGTTGTGCCATGCCAGAAGCAGAACAAGGGCTAAATGTAGCACGTAATATCGGTGCGTTGGCAGGATTGCCTGATACAACTTCAGCTATTACAGTGAACCGCTTCTGTTCATCAGGTTTACAAGCGATTGCATATGCAGCTGAAAAAATTATGCTCGGACATGCAAAAGCCATTGTAGCTGGTGGAATTGAATCGATGAGTATGGTGCCAATGATGGGGAATGTTATTCGACCAAATGCGAAATTAGCAGAGGAAGCGCCTGAGTATTATATCGGAATGGGGCATACAGCAGAAGCTGTTGCAAGTAAGTATGGTGTGACGCGAGAAGAACAAGATGCGTTTGCTGTACGTTCACACGAAAGAGCGGCACAGGCAATTGCTGAAGGCAAATTTAATGATGAAATCGTACCAGTAGAAGTAACGGAACGTTTTGTAGATGAGCAAAATAAACTACAAGAAAAGACATTCACTTTCAAAATGGATGAAGGCGTTAGACAAGGAACGAGTGTTGAAACGTTACAAAAATTGCGTCCAGCCTTTCATGTGAAAGGGAGTGTTACAGCAGGGAATGCTTCTCAAACATCGGACGGAGCAGCAGCTGTACTCGTGATGGACCGCGAGGAAGCAGAGGCGCAAGGGTTACAACCAATGGCGAAGTTTTTAGGGTTTGCTGTTGGCGGTGTACCACCTGAAATTATGGGGATTGGTCCTGTAGTTGCGGTACCAAAAGCTTTAAAAATTGCAGGCTTAACGATTGAAGATATTGATTTATGGGAGATAAATGAGGCGTTTGCTTCACAGTCGATTCAAGTAGTAAAAGAGCTAGGAATTGATCTTGAAAAAGTGAATGTTAATGGTGGTGCAATTGCGCTTGGACATCCACTTGGCGCAACAGGAGCGATTTTAACATTAAAACTATTACATGAACTAAAAAGACAAGGGAAAAAATATGGTGTTGTGACAATGTGTATCGGTGGCGGTATGGGTGCAGCAGGCGTATTTGAAATGATCTAACAAACATATGAGGAGGAATTGATTATGACAGAAAACACACAAAAGCACGTAGTAAAAGGCGGTAGTTTTTTAACGGAGGATGCAGAGTTCCAACATATCTTTACACCAGAAGATTTTACAGATGAACAGTTAATGATTGCGAAAACAACGGAAGATTATTTGCATAATGAAGTGTTACCAGTCGTACCAAATCTAGAAAATCATGAGTTTGAACATTCAGTAAAACTACTGAAAAAAGCAGGCGATTTAGGTCTACTTGCTGCCGATGTACCAGAAGAATATGGTGGTCTTGGACTGGATAAAGTATCTTCAGCATTAATCGCTGAAAAGATTTCCCCGGCTGGTGGCTTCTCGATTACGCATGGTGCGCATGTCGGAATAGGTTCATTACCAATCGTATTATTCGGTAATGAAGAACAAAAGTCGAAATATTTACCGAAGTTAGCATCAGGTGAATTATTAGCAGCTTATGCGTTAACAGAGCCAGGTTCAGGGTCAGATGCACTAGGTGCGAAAACAGTAGCTCGCTTAAATGAAGCAGGTACACATTACGTACTAAATGGTGAAAAACAATGGATTACAAACTCAGCATTTGCAGATGTTTTCATTGTTTATGCAAAAGTCGATGGTGATAAATTCTCAGCATTTATTGTAGAACGTGAATATGACGGTGTTTCAACAGGAGCAGAGGAGAAGAAGATGGGGATTAAATCATCTTCAACACGTACATTGATTTTAGAAGATGTTGCAGTTCCAGTTGAAAACTTACTAGGTGAAGTTGGACGCGGTCATGTGATTGCATTCAACATTCTAAATATTGGACGTTATAAACTTGGGGTAGGTACAGTGGGTGCTTCAAAACGCGCATTAGAGTTAGCAATTAAATATACGAATGAGCGTAAACAATTTGGTACAGCTATTTCTTCATTTAACCTAACAAAAGAAAAATTAGCGACAATGGCAGCACAAATTTATGCGTCTGAATCATTAATCTATCGTACAGTAGGCTACTTTGAAGATCGTATGAGCCAATTAACAGAAGCAGAAATAAAAGACGGTAAAGAAGTAGCAGCTGCGATTGCAGAGTATGCGATTGAATGTTCAATCAATAAAGTGTTTGGTTCAGAAACACTTGATTATGTGGTAGATGAAGCAGTTCAGTTACATGGTGGATATGGTTACATGCAAGAATACGAAGTAGAACGTATTTACCGCGATTCACGTATTAACCGTATTTTCGAAGGTACAAATGAAATAAACCGTCTGATTGTACCGGGAACATTTATGAAGAAAGCGATGAAAGGTGAATTACCACTTCTACAACAAGCACAAGCATTACAAGCTGAGCTACTTTCAATGATGCCAGAAGAAATCGGCACAGAAACATTAGCCCAGGAAAAATATCTTGTGAAGATGGCGAAGAAAATCGCTCTTCTTGCAGCAGGTACAGCGGCAATGAAATATGGTCCAAAACTTGAAAATGAGCAAGAAGTATTAGTGAATATCGCAAATATCGCAAATCAATTATTTGCAATGGAGTCAGTAGTATTACGTACCGAAAAAGCCATTGCACGTGATGGTGAAGCAAAAGCAAATCAAAAAGTATTATATACAGAAATTTTTGTACAAGAAGCATTTGCTGAAATCGAAAAAGAAGCAAAAGAAACATTGCTAACAGCGACTGAAGGAGACGAGTTACGTATGTTATTATCGGCACTACGTAAATTAGGACGTCACACACCGTACAATATTGTCGCGAAAAAACGCGAAGCTACAGGCAAATTAATTGAAAATGAAAAGTATATTGTTTAATATTCTTACGTAAATAGTAACCTTAGAGTATGATGTCGTACTCTAAGGTTTTTTAATTAACTTTTCAGTAATAATTATCAATTTTTCCTTATTTTCATACTTTACACTGCTTCAAAAATCATTATTAGTGAAATTTTAGACATATGTTTTTAAATGGATTGTGATAAAAGAACTGAAAAATCTGTGTTTTTGTTGTGTGGAAAAGTATAATATGAGTATTACAATTAATGGGGGTCTCATCTTAATGGGAGAGTTACAAGAGCGTGAACAAGTGACGATGAATGATTTATTGATGAAAGCATTAGAAGCTAATCTAGCTGTGATTCGCTTTGATACGAATCGCAATGTTACATATGCAAGTAAGCCATTTGCAGAAGCTATGGGGTATTCGGTAGAGGAATTAATCGGTAAAAAACATGCTGAGTTATGTTTAACAGAGTTTGCAAATAGTTTTGAGTATGAAAAATTTTGGCGTAGTTTGCTATCTGGGAAAAGCTTTCAAGATAAAGTAGAAAGAAAGCATGCGAACGGAAAAAGTGTCTGGTTAGAAGCAACATATATGCCGATTCGTGATGAACGTTTTAAATTAATTGGCATTATGAAAATTGCATTTGATATTACAGAGAGAAATAATCAAATGATTGATTTAGCAACTGCTTTAAAAACCATGTCAGATGATCTGAATGTTTTATCTGATGCAGGTAAAGATCATGTAGCTAATTTGAATGAAAATTTTCATACAGTTGTTGAAATTTCAAATCAAAATCAGCAATCTGTTCATCAATTAATTGAAAAGACAGATGCAATTCAAGAGATAGTAAAAGTGATTCAGCATATTGCGAAACAAACAAATTTACTCGCATTAAATGCTGGGATTGAAGCAGCACGTGCTGGGGAATATGGGTTTGGATTTAATGTTGTGGCGACGGAAGTGCGAAAATTGTCGCAAAGTGTCGATAAATCAATTGTGGATATTCGTACGATGATTAAAGATGTAACCAAACAAATCGAAGTGATTGAAAAGGCCGGAGATACCATTTCAAAGACAGTAGATTTGAATCAAGCATTTATTGGCGAAGTAGTGAGTGATTATGACTCTATTCAAAATCGTGCAGAATTGTTAAACAAACAAACAGAAACATTTGATGAATTTATTAAAAAATAAGTAATTAACTAGAAAGAGAATCGCATAGTATGATGTGGTTCTTTTTTGTTGCTTCGAAGATTAAAATAGAAAAGAAAGAGTTGTACGTAGTGACAAAATCATTCAGAATGTTCACAATTAGTTGTCTTGCAGTAAAAAGCGTTTTAATCAATTGTATTTCTTCTATATTATATAGGTAGAAACTCAATGATAAACATAGCTTGTCCTTTACAATTGGTAATTGTACATCTAGTATGGAATTTATAGATGAATCTGTGATGAAATAGGTTGCACCTTTTCTAATAGATTTATACAATAAGGATATTCAATAAGAATGGAGTGAATGATCGTGACAATCACTGTGTATCATTATCCAAAATGTACAACTTGTAAAAAAGCAATTGCTTGGTTAAAGGCAGAAGGCGTTGCATTTGATACAAAAGATCTTGTGACAGAAACACCAACAGCTGAAGAAATAAAAGAGATGCAAGAAAAAAGTGGTTTACCGCTTAAAAAATTCTTTAATACATCGGGTATGAAATATCGGGAGTTAGGATTAAAAGATCGTTTGGCAGAAATGTCAGAATCCGAACAATTAGAGTTATTAGCAAGCGATGGCATGTTGATTAAACGCCCAATTACGTACGATGGAGAGCGTGTCACAGTCGGCTTCAATGAAAATAAATTTATTGAAAATTGGAAAAAATAACTAAAATGACTTGTATTTGCAGAAAAAATATGTAACACTATAGATGAAATTAACATTACATATTTCATGGAGGGGTAAAAAAATGAGCATTCCAACTAATTTACGTTATTCAAAAGAGCATGAGTGGGTTTTACAAGAAGACGGTACAGTACGTATCGGTATTACAGAATTTGCACAATCTGAACTAGGTGACATCGTATTCGTTGAACTACCATCTGTAGGCGATGAATTAACAATCGATCAACCATTCGGTAGCGTTGAGTCTGTAAAAACAGTTTCTGAGCTATATGCACCACTTTCAGGTGAAGTAGTAGAAGTAAATGAGGAGTTAGAAGATAGCCCAGAGCTAGTAAACGAATCACCTTACGAAAAAGCTTGGATGGTTGTCGTAAAACCTTCTGACGCTGCACAACTAGAAGCTTTATTAACTGCTGAACAATATGAAGAAGTAGTCGCAGGTTAATAGCACCCCTTTCATGTAGGTGCGCGTTTTCATGCCGATTTGATTAGAAGACACTGATTTCAGTTGTCTTCTTTTTTTTATTTTTTGTAAAGTATGTAAAGTTTTTTCTATGCACTTTTTTTATAAGCACTATTCCTACAAAAATATACCGAAAATATGGTATAAATAAAGTAAGAAAGAACAGAAAAAAGAATAAGGAATCAGATGGGATGGTGTGTATGAAGATTATTGAGAAAGTCCTCATTGTAGAAGGTAGACAAGATTGTTTACAGTTAAAGCCTATTTTGAATGAACCTGTTGAGATTGTCTGTACAAACGGAACTGTAAGTCCTCATCGTTTAGATGAACTATTACAACCTTATGAGAGTTGTGATTTTTATGCATTTTTCGATGCAGATGATATGGGCGAGAAACTTCGTAAGCTTGTACAACAAGAATATCCCAATACACATCATCTTTATACATTACCGCGTTACGGTGGTGTTGAACGCACGCCGCGTTATCATTTAGCAAAAGTGTTACAAGGAGCTAAATTTAAGATTAAGTCAGGTTACTTATTAGATAAAGGATGACAATAATGCAAGAATGGACACGTGAACAATGGGAAGAACAAGTGAAGTCCCAAGAAAAAACAGCTTTTTACCTCTATACACCAATGTGTGGGACTTGCCAAGTTGCATCAAGAATGATGGATGTAACGGAGCAAGCAATCGAACATGTTTCAATGGGAAAAGCCAACTTAAATTATATGGAGCAATTAGCGTATGACTTTGAAATTGAAAGTGTACCTTGCCTTCTTATTACGCAAAATGGCGAGTTAGTAGAGAAAATTTATGCCTTTCAGTCAGTACCACATTTATTTGAAAAAATTTTAAAGAAGTATTGACCTTTCAATTTAGAAGTGATAAAGTATCTACAATAACTAAATGAACTTAATTCGTTGCTCTTATAAAGAGAGGTGGAGGGAAGTGCCCTATGAAGCCCGGCAACCATCACATTATGTGAAAAGGTGCCAATTCACGCAAGGACTGTATGGTCTTTGAGAGATGAGAGAACGGTTTAGCATATTTTATGATGTTTAAACCCTTCTGTTGTCTGACAGAAGGGGTTTTTTTATGAATAAAGTTCGAAAAAGGTGGGAAACAATTTGATTCAACTCAGCAATGTGACAAAACAATATAAAACTTCAAATGGTCCCCTCACAGCTGTCGATCAAGTAAACTTAACTATCCAAGATGGTGAAATCTTCGGTATTATCGGTTACAGTGGTGCTGGTAAGAGTACGATGATTCGTTTATTTAATGGCTTAGAGAAACCAACAAGTGGTTCTGTAATTGTAAATGGTGAAGATATTTCAAAAATTAAAGGTGCTAAACTTCGTGCAGCACGTCATAAAATTAGTATGGTATTCCAACATTTCAATCTACTTTGGTCAAGAACAGTAGAAGAGAATATCGCTTTTCCTTTAGAAATTGCAGGTATTGATTCAGCTGCGAAAAAGAAGAAAGTAGCTGAATTAATTGAACTTGTTGGGTTAACAGGACGCGAAAAGGCTTATCCATCACAATTATCAGGTGGTCAAAAACAACGTGTAGGGATTGCGCGTGCACTTGCAAATGACCCAGAAGTATTACTCTGTGATGAAGCTACATCAGCATTAGACCCTGAAACAACGGATTCAATTTTAGACTTATTACGCAGTGTAAATGAAAAACTCGGTATTACGATTATTTTAATTACACATGAGATGCACGTTATTCGTAAAATCTGTCATCGTGTAGCCGTAATGGAGCAAGGGAAAGTCGTAGAAGAAGGCGATGTTCTTCAAGTATTCGACGCACCACAGGCACCTGTTACACAACGATTCGTTCAACAAGTAACGAATACAGTAGGGCAACAAGAGTCGATTGAACAAATTAAAGAACAATACCAACATGGCAAGTTAATTAAATTATTCTTTGTCGGCTCAAAAACAGAGCAACCGATTATGACACAACTCATTCGTCAGTTTAATGTCGATGTAAATATTGTACATGGCAATATATCTCCGACAAAAAGTGGTCCATACGGTACGTTAATCGTACAACTTGCTGGAACAGATGAAGAAGTTGAAAAGGCAGTGGCTTATTTAACTGCTGAAGGAATTAAGTCGGAGGTGATGTCACATGAATAATGAGGCAACAGGATTATTCCCAAATGTTGATTGGGAAGGAATGTGGCAAGCCACGCTAGAAACACTTTATATGACAGGTGTTTCAACAATTATTACATTTATTTTAGGTCTAGTGCTAGGGATTATTTTATTCTTAACAGCACCGCACCAATTATGGGCGAATAAGGTTGTGAACTTTTTAACAGGAGCAATCGTGAATATTTTCCGTTCGATTCCGTTCGTTATTTTAGTTATCTTATTAATTCCATTTACAATTTTCTTAATGGGAACAATGCGTGGTGCAAATGCAGCATTACCAGCACTTATTATCGGTGCTGCACCATTCTATGCACGTATGGTATTGATTGCATTAAAAGAGATTGATCGTGGTGTGATTGAAGCAGCTCGTTCAATGGGAGCAACAACAGGAACAATCATTTGGAAAGTACTCATTCCAGAGTCTTTACCAGCGTTAATTTCAGGGATTACAGTGACGGCAGTTGCTTTAGTAGGTTATACAGCGATGGCGGGCATCATTGGTGCGGGTGGTCTAGGTTACCTAGCCTTCCAAGATGGTTTCCAACGTAGTCAAAACGACGTAACATTCGTCGCAACAGTATTGGTATTAGTTGTTGTATTCATCATTCAATTCATTGGAGATTTGATTACAGCAAAAATTGATAAACGATAAAGCAAAGAAAAGGGGAAATGAATCATGAAAACATCAAAAAAATTAGTAGCAGGTCTTTTAACAGCAGCACTAGCACTTAGTTTAGCAGCATGTGGTTCTTCAGAAAAATCAGGAGACGGCGATGAAAAAGTAATTAAAATCGGTGCTTCAAACGTACCACACGCTAAAATTCTTGAACAAGCAGAACCAATTCTTGAAAAAGAAGGCATCAAATTAGAAATCGAACCATACCAAGATTACATCTTACCGAATAAAGATTTAGATTCAAAAGATTTAGATGCGAACTTCTTCCAGCACATTCCGTATTTAGAAGATCAAATCAAATCAAATGGTTATGATTTTGAAAGTGCTGGTGGCGTACACATCGAGCCAATCGGTATCTACTCTCAAAAGTATAAAAAATTAGAAGACCTTCCTAAAGGCGCGACAATTCTAGTATCAAACTCTGTAGCAGACCAAGGTCGTATTTTAACATTACTTGAAGCAAAAGGCTTAATCACGTTAAAAGACGGCGTTAAAAAATCAACAGCACAATTAAAAGATATTGATAAAAACCCTAAAAACTTAAAAATCGATACAAAAACAGCACCAGAATTATTAGTACAAATGTACAAAAATAACGAAGGTGATGCTGTGATTATCAACTCAAACTATGCAATTGATGCAGGTTTAGTTCCTACAAAAGATGCAATCGCAATTGAAGATTCAAACTCACCATATGTAAATGTAGTAGCAGTTCGTAAAGGTGACAAAGATAAAGAAGAAATCAAAGAATTAATGAAAGTTTTACACTCAAAAGAAATCCAAGACTACATCAACAAAGAGTGGAAAGGTTCAGTTGTTCCTGTGAACCAATAATGAACTAAAGGGTATTGCCAGTTTAGGCGATGCTCTTTATTTTTTTACATGAAAAAGCTCGGAGTAGCATGTGTAATGACACAGCTTTCCGAGCTTTTATTTTACATTCGGTTAATATCCCATTTTCTAAGGTGTGTATAGATGATGTGAGGTTCGGGTATTCATACAACTAGATGAATTGTGTAAGACGTGAGAAGAAGGTGCTCACGAATTCTAAAAAGATTTTTTCAGATGGTGCTAATTCACGGTTATGTGGGAACACAACGCCTACATTACGTGTGAAGCTTGGCTCAGATAATGGCAAGCGCACCGTACGTCTCGGTGTCGAATCATAAAATGCACTCTCAGGAAGTAATGTAACACCCATTCCAGCTGCTACAAGCCCTTTTAGAGCATCCATATCTTCTCCTTCAGAACTAACGATTGGTGTGTACCCAACCGACTTACAAGCGTCCACTACGACTTTATTTAGAATAAAGCCATCTGGGAATAAAACAAAAGGTTCGTTACGAAGATCTGCTAGTTGAATTTCTTTTTTGGTTGCAAGTGGGTGTGTAGCAGGTAAAAGTGCAGATATTTTTTCTGTAAACAGAATTTTTGTATCAATGATTTCATCTTTTTTAGGGACAGGTCCTAAAAAAACAAGATTCAATTCACGATTTTTCACCGCATTGATGAGATAGCGATATGAACCTTGACGCAAGTGAAAAGATACATTCGGATGCTCTTTTTTAAATGCTGAAATGACGGTTGGTAATAAGAAGCTTGCAAGACTTGTTGGGAAGCCGATTTTAATTGTTCCTTGTTCAGGATCTAAGTATTCTTCGACTTGTTTGGCAGCGAAGTCGATGGCTTCAAGCGCAATGAGAGCGTGTTCTAAAAAGATTTTACCGATTGGTGTTAGTTTAACATTTCGTCCGATACGTTCGAATAATTCTGTACCAAGTTCTGTTTCTAAATTCGAAATTTGTCGACTGACTGCTGACTGTGCGACATGTAAAGATTCAGCAGCCTCTGATATGTGTTCTCTTTCCGCAACAGCTACAAAGTAGCGTAGTTGTCTTAATTCCATAGTTATACATCCCCTATTCATCTAAAAAAACGATTGATTCTATATAAATTATATATTGTTTATATGAATTTGTGAATTTAAAATATAAAATACAAGGGAGGAATCGATATGTCATTTCATTTATTACCAAAAGAGCAAGGTTTATATTCACCGAGAGACGAGCATGATGCATGCGGTATCGGTCTATATGTTAATTTAAAAGGAAAAAAAACACATGAAATCGTTGAAAAAGGATTGGAAATGTTATGTCGTCTAGATCATCGTGCGGGTAGAGGGAGCGACGGGAAAACAGGTGATGGTTCAGGACTGATGGTACAAATCCCACATGATTTCTTTCGTCAAGAAATAACTGCTTTTCAATTACCGGTAGAAGGTATGTATGGTGTAGGCATGCTATTCTTTTCGCAAGACGATGCAAAAGGTCAACAAGTAGTTGAAGAACAAATGAAAAAATATGCAGAAGCAGAAGGACAAACTGTTCTAGGATTCCGAACAGTGCCAGTTGATGCGTCGACATTGAGTGATACAGCGAAAAAGACTGCACCAGTTGTTCGACAATTATTTATTCAAGCAAACCCACAAACAGTCAATCTCGCTTTTGAGCGTAAACTATATCTTATTCGTAAACAGACGGAACGATTTGCGAAAGCAAAAAACATCTCATTTTATTGTGCGAGTCTATCAAGTAAAACAATGGTTTTTAAGGGTCTATTAGCACCTGAAGAAGTAGCTGTTTTTTATAAGGACTTGCAACAACCTCACTTTACTTCGGCCTTTTCAATGGTCCATTCACGCTATAGTACGAATACATTTCCTTCATGGGAACGAGCACATCCAAATCGTTACTTGATTCATAACGGTGAAATCAATACATTACAAGGAAATGTTAACTGGATGAAAGCGCGTGAACAACAATTTATTTCAGATGCATTTGGAGACGATTTACAAAAAGTCTTACCGATTATTGATGAGAGTGGTAGTGACTCCTCTATGTTAGATAATGCATTTGAGTTCTTCGTTTTAGCAGGACGTACACCAGCACAAACAGCGATGATGATGATTCCAGAGCCTTGGACAGAAAATCCACATATTTCAAAAGAGAAAAAAGCTTTTTACAATTATCACAGTACATTAATGGAACCTTGGGATGGTCCAACAGCCATTTGTTTTACAGATGGAAAACAAATTGGAGCGATTTTAGATCGAAATGGTTTACGACCAGCGCGTTATTATGTAACGAAAGATGACTATATGATCTTTTCTTCTGAAGTAGGTGTAGTGGATGTAAAAGAAGAAGATGTTCTGTATAAAGAGCGTTTAAGTCCAGGGAAGATGTTATTAATTGATTTAGAAGAAGGTCGCGTAATTGCGGATGATGAGCTGAAACATCAAATGGCGACAGAAAAACCATATGGCCAGTGGTTGGATGAGTCCCTTGTTAAATTGACAGCTCTGGAAGACGAAGTGCAAATAAATGAAATAAGATTACGCCAAAAAATTCATGGCTATACGTATGAAAATACGAAAAAATATCTGTTACCTGTTTTACAAGAAGGAAAAGATCCGATTGGTTCGATGGGGAATGATGCACCACTCGCTGTTTTATCGGAAAAACCACAGTCGTTATTCCATTACTTTAAACAATTATTTGCGCAAGTGACGAATCCGCCAATTGATTCGATTCGAGAACATATTGTAACAAGTACGATGACGTTGCTTGGTAAAGAAGGTGACTTATTACATCCATCGGAAAATAATAGTCGTCGCATTCAATTAGACTCACCGATTTTAACACCAGGAGAATGGCTAGCATTACAAAAGCAAAATCAATTCCGCATCGCGACAATCTCTCTTGAAATGACAGAAGATTTAGAAAAAATATTGAAAAATTTAGCAAAACAAGTAGATGAAGCAATTCAAGATGGTGCTGAAATTATCGTATTATCAGATGACCTACACACTATCACACCGACAGTACCTATTTTATTAGCAGCAAGTAGCGTACATCATCATTTAATTCGAACAGGTAGACGTACGCGTGTCAGCATAGTTGTACAGTCGCTAGAAGTGCGAGAAGTTCATCATTTTGCAACGCTTATCGGTTACGGTGTAGATGCAATCTATCCAAGTTTGGCTTATGCAACAGTAGAGGAACTAGTGCATACAGAAGAATTGTCACAAACGTTATCAGAAGCTTTCGCATGTTACCGAAAAGCGATGACAGATGGAATTGTTAAAGTAATGGCGAAAATGGGGATTTCAACGGTACAAAGTTATCGCGGTGCCCAGATTTTTGAAGCAGTAGGGATTCATACGGATGTGATTGCTCAACATTTCACAGGTACAAAATCACAGTTGAGTGGCATTGATTTAGCAACGATTCAATTAGAAGCTGAAAAACGATTCCATGAAGCAGTTGAAGCTAATTCTTTATTATTAGAATCAGGCAGCGAATATCAATGGCGTTCAGGTGGAGAACATCATGCCTTTAATCCGAAAACGATTCATACATTACAGTGGGCTGTTCGTAAAAATGATACTGGACTGTATTATCAATATGCAGAGATGGCAAATGAAGAACAAATCGGATTTTTACGCCATTTATTCACATTCAAAGAAGACTTACAATCAATTCCGTTAGAAGAAGTAGAATCAGCACAATCGATTGTCAAACGATTTAAAACAGGTGCTATGTCTTATGGTTCAATTTCTGAAGAAGCGCATGAAGCACTAGCGATTGCGATGAATCAAATTGGAGGTCGCAGCAACTCAGGTGAGGGAGGAGAATCTCCAGAACGCTTTGAAGTCGATGAAAAAGGACAATTAAGAAGAAGTGCGATTAAGCAAATTGCTTCAGGACGTTTTGGTGTTAGTTCGCATTATTTAGTCAATGCAGATGAATTACAAATTAAAATGGCGCAAGGTGCAAAACCCGGTGAAGGTGGTCAGTTACCAGGAAATAAAGTGTATCCATGGGTCGCGAAAGTACGCGGTGCAACACCTGGTGTTGGATTAATTTCACCTCCACCACATCATGATATTTATTCAATTGAAGATATGGCTGAATTGATTCACGACTTAAAGAATGCGAACAGAGAAGCAAGTATTAGCGTGAAGCTAGTAGCGAAAACAGGTGTTGGGACGATTGCAGCAGGTGTAGCAAAAGGTGCAGCTGATAAAATTGTTATTAGTGGATACGATGGTGGAACAGGTGCTTCACCTAAGACGAGTATTCAACATACGGGCTTACCGTGGGAGCTTGGTTTAGCAGAAGCACATCAAACATTGATGTTGAATCATTTACGTGAGCGTGTCACATTGGAAACAGACGGTAAACTTATGACAGGGAAAGACGTAATTCTAGCAGCATTACTTGGTGCAGAAGAATTTGGCTTTGCGACCGCGCCTCTGATTGCACTTGGATGTGTCATGATGCGTGCATGTCACTTAGATACATGTCCTGTAGGGGTAGCTACACAAAATCCAGCGCTTCGTGAAAAGTTCATGGGAAAACCAGAACATGTAGTCAACTTCATGTACTTTATTGCAGAAGATGTTCGCTTGTGGATGTCGAAATTAGGTTTCCGTACATTTGACGAAATGGTTGGACGTACAGATATACTCGAACAAGGAAAGAAAGGGCAAGAGCATTGGAAAGCACGCCACTTAGATTTATCGAAACTGCTTGTGCAAGTAGAAGGACCGCGTACGAAACAAGTAGAACAAAATCATCATTTAGATCAATCACTTGATATGCGTTCATTGTTCAGACAAGTTGATTACGCAATTCAAACAAAAACAGCCATCCAAGTCACTTCACCAATTCGAAACGTAGACCGTGTAGTGGGGACAATAGTTGGTAGCGAAATCTCAAAAAGATACGGTGCAAAAGGATTACCAGACCAACTGATTCAACTGCATTTTAAAGGAAGTGCAGGTCAAAGTTTCGGTGCTTTCATGCCAAAAGGAATGTTGATGACTGTAGAAGGTGATGCGAATGATTACTTTGCAAAAGGGCTATCAGGTGGTACAGCGGCTGTCATCTCACCATTGAAAGGGCAGGCCGAGGAAAATGTTGTTGCAGGGAATGTCTGTCTTTACGGTGCAACAGGTGGTCAAGCGCTAATTAATGGTCGAGCAGGTGAACGTTTTGCAGTTCGAAATAGTGGCGCTGATATCGTGGTAGAAGGAATAGGCGACCATGGCTGTGAATATATGACAGGTGGTCATGTAGTCATTTTAGGTGATGTCGGTAAAAACTTTGCAGCAGGTATGTCTGGTGGTGTGGTCTATATTTGCCCTACAAATCGTGAGGAATTCGAAAAAGCATGTAATAAAGAGATGATTCGTATCGCAGATGTATTAACGAAAAAAGATGAAACGAACTTACATCATTTAATTGAACAGCACTATTTGATTACAGAAAGTACAAAAGCACAAGATATTTTAAATCATTTTGAAGAAAAGAAAAAAGCATTTATTAAAGTAATTCCAGAGCAATATGAAATGATGCTACAGGAGATTCAAACATTTGAAGATGAAGGGTTAAATAAAGAAGAAGCAGCGATGCAAGCATTCATGTCTGCGACAAAATAGGAGGTGTCCATCATGGGAAAGAAAACTGGTTTTATGGAATATGAGAGACAAAAAGGGAATGAAGTTGCACCTAAAAAACGTGTGACGAATTTTGATGAATATACACGTCGATTCGAAGATGATGTTTTATCAATTCAGGGCGCGCGTTGTATGGATTGTGGTACACCTTTTTGTCATATGGGCGTAGAGATTCGAGGAATGGCAGCAGGTTGTCCGATTCATAATTTAATGCCTGAATGGAATGATTTAGTTTACAAAGGCCAGTGGAAAGAAGCGTTAGAAAGATTACAATTAACAAATAACTTCCCAGAATTCACAGGTAGAGTCTGTCCGGCGCCATGTGAAGGAGCATGTACGGTAGCTATTCATGATCCAGCAGTAGCGATTAAAAATATTGAGCGAGCAATTATTGATCGTGGTTTTGAAGAAGGGTGGGTAAAACCACGTATTCCAAATGCTAGAACAGGTTATCGTGTAGCGATTGTTGGTTCAGGTCCAGCAGGTCTAGCAGCAGCAGATCAACTTAATCAAATGGGGCATGAAGTAACGGTATTTGAACGAGATGACCGTGCAGGTGGATTATTAATGTATGGTATTCCAAATATGAAGTTAGATAAATCCGTCGTTCAAAGACGTGTGGATTTACTTGAAGCAGAAGGAATTCATTTTCAATTGAATACAGAAATCGGACGTGACATTACAAAGTCACAGCTGCAAAAAGAGTACGACGCAATTATTCTATGTGTAGGTGCAACAGTCGCACGTTCACTTCATTTAGAAGGTAGCGAATCAACAGGTGTTATTCGAGCGATGGACTATTTGACGAAGACAACAAAAAGTATACTAGCAAATGAACCAGCACCAATTGATGTGAAAGGGAAGGATGTCATTGTTATTGGCGGAGGTGACACTGGAGCGGATTGTGTGGCAACAGCTCTTCGACAAGGCGCAAAATCAGTACATCAATTTGGGAAGCATCCGCAACTACCGATGACACGTTCAGAAGACCAACCATGGCCTGTAGATCCTAGTGTATATAAACTAGACTATGCGTATGAGGAGGCGGTTGAAAAATTCGGACAAGATCCTCGTGAATACTGTATTCAAACGAAAAAGATGGTGGCATATCCTGATGGTCGATTAAAAGAACTGCATACAATCCAGATGGAAAAGGTAATCAATGAAGAAGGATATGTCTACTTTAATGAGCTAGAAGGGACAGAAAAAGTATGGCCTGCAGATTATGTATTTGTGGCGATTGGCTTTGAGGGAATTGAAGAAGAACTCGGTGAACATTTCAATGTACGTGTTTTAAACAATCGAATTTACGCAACTAAAAAATATGAAACAAGTGAAGAAGGCATCTTTACAGCTGGAGATGCAAGACGAGGACCGAGCCTAATTGTTTGGGCGATTCGCGAAGGACGGGAGGTAGCCGATGTCGTACATGGATTTTTGAAGAAGCGCCTAGCAATCGCAGTTAGATAATTTTTTCCAAAAGGCTAAGTGAGAATTTTCTCATTTGGTCTTTTTTTTTCTTTAAAAGTTGTTATTATTAGATGAGAGTTCATTGAGTAGCCACAATTTAATCAGTTATCACTATTTCAGAAGTGAAAACAATTCTCAATTAGATTTCTTTATTGAAAATGAGAATGGAAATGTTAGAAATCCTCGGAAATAGAATAAAGTAAAGACTTTTTAAGGATTTCATAGTGAAATGATAATGAGTATCAAATGAGTTGCTAATGGCTTTTATTTGCGTTAAAATTAGAATGATAATAATTTAGGAATGGGAAACCAACCTAATAATTCAATGGAGGTAATGGAATGTCAACTTTAGTAATTAAAGATCTACATGTCTCAATCGAAGACAAAGAGATTTTAAAAGGTGTGAACTTAACACTAAATACAAACGAAATCCATGCAATTATGGGACCAAATGGTACGGGTAAATCAACACTTGCTTCTGCAATCATGGGTCACCCAAAATACGAAGTAACTTCTGGTTCAATTACACTAGATGGTGAAGATGTATTAGAGATGGAAGTAGATGAGCGTGCACAAGCTGGTTTATTCCTAGCTATGCAATATCCTTCAGAAATCGCAGGCGTAACAAATGCAGACTTCTTACGTTCAGCAATCAATGCACGTCGTGAAGAAGGCGATGAAATCTCAATCATGAAATTCATCCGTGAATTAGACAAAAAGATGGACTTCTTAGAAATGCCAGAAGAAATGAGCCAACGTTACCTAAACGAAGGTTTCTCTGGTGGGGAAAAGAAACGTAACGAAATTCTTCAATTAATGATGATTAAACCAAAATTCGCAGTTCTTGATGAAATCGACTCTGGTTTAGATATCGATGCATTAAAAGTTGTATCAAAAGGTATTAACGAAATGCGCGGCGAAGGCTTCGGTTGCTTAATGATTACGCACTACCAACGTCTATTAAACTACATCACACCAGATCACGTACACGTAATGATGCAAGGTAAAGTAGTAAAATCAGGCGGTTCTGAACTAGCACAACGTTTAGAAGCTGAAGGTTATGACTGGATTAAAAAAGAATTAGGTATTGAAGACACAGACGCAGTAACTGAAGAAGCATAAGAAGGAGGACGAGCAAGCCATGACTGTGGAAACAAAATTAGCGGTAAGCGCTCAAGACGTACGCTCATTCTCTGAAGCACATAATGAACCTAAGTGGTTAACGGAGCTTCGTGAACGTGCACTTGAAAAAGTAGAAACATTAGAAATGGTTAAGCCTGACAAAACAAATGTAGATTCTTGGAACTTCTTTGAATTCCCAGAACACAAGGTTGAAGGTAAAGCAATTTCTTCTTTAACAGAACTTCCAGCTGAAGTTCAAGCAATCGTTGATGAAAACCAACAAACACTTTACATCCAACACAACAATACACCTGCTTACTTACAAGTAGCAGATGAATTAAAAGAACAAGGTGTAATCGTAACGGATTTATTCACTGCTGTAAAAGAACACAGTGATTTAGTTCAAAAATACTTCATGACAGAAGCTGTAGAAGTAGATGAACATAAATTAACAGCGTTACATGCAGCACTTGTGAATGGTGGATTATTCGTATATGTACCAAAAGATGTACAAGTAAAAGAACCAATTCAAGCTGTATTCTTCACAGATGATGAGAACGTATCATTATTCAACCACGTATTACTTGTAGCAGATAACTTTGCAGAAGTAACATATGTTGAAAACTATATCTCAATTGGCGCAGCAAAAGGCCAAGTAAATATCGTAGAAGAAATCATCGTAAATGACGGCGCAAACGTAACATTCGGCGCAGTAGATACATTAGCAGAAGGATTCACTTCATACATCAACCGTCGCGGCGAAACAAAACGCGATGCATCATTAGATTGGGCACTAGGCTTAATGAATGATGGCGATACAATCTCTGAAAACGTAACACATTTACGTGGTGACGGTTCACGCGCTGATGCAAAAACAGTTGTCATTGGCCGCGGTAAACAAAGCCAAAACTTCACAACTGAAGTGCGTAACTGGGGTAAATCTTCAGACGGTCAAATCTTAACACATGCAGTTATGAAAGATGCGGCTCGCGCAATCTTCAACGGTATTGGTAAAATCGAACATGGTGCAACAAAAGCAAACGCTGAACAAGAATCACGCGTATTAATGCTTTCAGAAAATGCACGTGGCGATGCAAACCCAATCCTTTTAATTGAAGAAGATGATGTAACTGCAGGACACGCAGCGTCTGTAGGTCGCGTTGATCCACTTCAAATTTACTACTTAATGAGTCGTGGTATTACACGTGCAAACGCTGAACGTCTAATCATTCACGGATTCCTTGAGCCTGTAGTAAGCCAATTACCAATTGAAGGCGTACGCAAACAATTGGTTGAGGTAATCGAAAGGAAAGTAAAATAATGATCAAAGACGACATTCGTAGCTATTTTCCAATTTTAAACCAAGAGATTAATGGGAACCCGCTAATCTATTTAGATAGTGCAGCAACTTCTCAAAAACCGATTCAAGTCATCGAATCTCTTAAAAAGTATTATGAATTTGATAACTCAAATGTACACCGCGGTGTGCATACACTTGGGAATCGTGCGACTGACGAATATGAAGGTGCTCGTGAGAAAGTCCGTCAATTCATTAACGCCAAGTCCACAGAGGAAATTATTTTCACACGTGGTACAACAACAGGTTTAAACATGGTTGCATCAAGCTATGGTCGTGCAAATGTTTCAGAAGGTGATGAAATTGTCATCACGTATATGGAACATCATTCTAACTTGATTCCATGGCAACAACTTGCGAAAGCAACAAAAGCCACATTGAAATATATTGAATTAGAAGCAGATGGCACTTTATCAATGGATGAAGTGAAAAAAGCGATTACTGATCGCACAAAAATCGTCGCAATCACAATGGCATCGAATGTACTTGGTACAATTAACGATGTAAAAGCTATTGCACAAGTTGCACATCAGCATGGTGCTGTAATGGTTGTTGACGGTGCGCAAGGTGTTCCACATATGAAAACAGACGTACAGGATTTAGACTGTGACTTCTTAGCCTTTTCAGGACATAAGATGTGTGGTCCAACAGGTATCGGTGTTTTATATGGTAAAAAAGAACATCTATTAAATATGGAACCTGTTGAATTCGGTGGCGAAATGATTAATTTCGTTGGCTTACAAGATTCAACATGGGCAGACCTTCCAGCGAAGTTTGAAGCAGGCACGCCAATTATTGCAGGTGCAATCGGTCTAGGTGCAGCGATTGACTTCTTAAACGAAATCGGCATGGACGAGATTATTGCGCATGAGCATAAACTAGCGAAATATGCATTTGAAAACTTATCAACTGTTGAAGGCCTAACAATTTATGGCCCACAAAATCCAGAAATTCGCACAGGACTTGTAACATTCAATATCGATGATGTACATCCACATGATTTAGCAACAGCGCTAGATAGTAATGGTATCGCTGTTCGTGCTGGACATCACTGTGCACAACCATTAATGAAATGGTTGAATTGTGTTGCAACAGCTCGCGCTAGCTTCTACCTATACAATGATGAAGCAGATATCGATGAATTAACAAAAGGTGTGCGATTTGCGAAGGAGTATTTTGCAAATGTCTAATTTAGATCAACTATACCGTAGCGTTATTATGGATCACTATAAAAAACCACGTAACAAGGGAACAATTGAAGGCTCAAACGTTTCAATTGATATGAATAACCCAACATGTGGTGACCGCATCCACTTAACTTTACAAGTAGAGGATGGAATTGTTTCAGACGCAAAATTCGAAGGTGAAGGCTGTTCAATCTCAATGTCATCTGCATCGATGATGACGCAAATGGTTAAAGGGAAAACAACAGAAGAAGCTGTCGAATTAGCACATGTATTTTCTGACATGATGTTAGGAAAAGAACATGATGAAGATTTAGACCTTGGTGATGTGGAAGCATTATCAGGTGTAGCACAATTCCCAGCACGTATTAAATGTGCAACACTTGCTTGGAAAGCGATGGAAAAAGGAATTAACGAAAATAAGTAAGACAAAACTAAGCGATGAACGGAGGAGAAATGATGGCTAAAAACATGCCAGAAATCGGTGATTACGAGTTTGGGTTCCATGATAAAGATGTATCGATTTTCCGTACAGAACGTGGACTAACTCCAGCGATTGTTAAAGAAATTTCTCAGATGAAAGAAGAACCAGAATGGATGTTAGATTTCCGTCTAAAATCTTTAGAAATTTTTTATTCAAAACCAATGCCTCAATGGGGTGGCGACTTATCTGGTTTAGATTTCGATGAAATCACATACTACGTAAAACCATCTGAAGCAACGCAAAAATCTTGGGATGAAGTACCTGAAGAAATCAAAGCAACATTTGATAAATTAGGTATTCCAGAAGCAGAACAAAAATACCTTGCAGGTGTTTCTGCACAGTACGAATCAGAAGTTGTCTATCATAACATGAAGGAAGAACTAGAAGAGATGGGCGTAATCTTTAAAGATACAGACTCAGCTCTTAAAGAGAACGAAGATATCTTCAGAGAATACTTCGGTAAAGTCATTCCTCCAGCAGATAACAAATTCTCGGCACTTAACTCGGCTGTATGGTCTGGTGGTTCATTCATTTACGTACCAAAAGGCGTAAAATTAGATACACCATTACAAGCTTACTTCCGTATCAACTCTGAGAATATGGGACAATTCGAGCGTACATTAATCATCGTTGATGACGATGCTTCTGTACACTATGTAGAAGGTTGTACAGCACCAGTTTATACAACAAGTTCTCTACACTCAGCTGTAGTAGAAATTATTGTTAAAAAGAACGCTTACTGCCGTTATACAACAATCCAAAACTGGGCAAACAACGTGTACAACTTAGTAACAAAACGTACAGTTGTAGAAGAGCACGGTACAATGGAATGGGTTGATGGTAACATCGGTTCTAAATTAACAATGAAATACCCAGCTTGTATCCTTAAAGGAGAAGGCGCTCGTGGTATGACATTATCAATCGCGATTGCAGGTCGTGGTCAAAACCAAGACACAGGTGCGAAAATGATTCACTTAGCACCAAATACTTCTTCAACAATCGTATCAAAATCAATCTCAAAACACGGTGGTAACGTAACATACCGTGGACAAGTAAAATTCGGTAAAAAAGCGACAAATGCACGTGCAAATATCGAATGTGATACATTAATCATGGATAACGAATCAACTTCTGATACAATTCCATACAACGAAGTAATGAATGATCAAATCTCTTTAGAGCACGAAGCGAAAGTTTCAAAAGTATCTGAAGAACAATTATTCTACTTAATGAGCCGCGGTATTTCTGAGCAAGAAGCAACAGAAATGATCGTAATGGGCTTCATTGAGCCATTCACAAAAGAACTTCCAATGGAATACGCAGTAGAAATGAACCGCCTAATCAAATTTGAAATGGAAGGTTCAATCGGTTAATCCATTGAATACTAAAAAGCCTCCTGATTTGGGAGGCTTTTTTTATAACTTAATTTCTTGTTATTTATAATAGTTTTTAGTAAACACCCATTATTTTTATTTGTTCTAACTCATGTTCTAATAAATATTCGAGTGTTTTTCCATCAATTTGTGCTTGTTGTAAAAATTCTTTAATACTTTGAATAAAGTCTGTTAGCTCGACACAAGTATCGTCATATAAAACATCTAATAAAATAAATCCTTTTTGTTCATCCCAAGCAATAAAGAAAATTTTTCGCCCATATGAAAATTCGATTTCTTTTTTTGCTAAAAGATATTGGATAAAATTTGCTTTTGTCATTCATTCCATCTCGCATTCTGCTTTCGCTTCACTATTAAATATCCTTAAAATGGATATATTACATTATAGTTGAAAGACGAACTTTCTGCTAGATAAGGTTCCTTAAAATGAATAAAAAGACATTTTAAAAATATTTTTTTATAGACAAATGGTATATTGCTTAAATTTAAAGTCGGGCAAAACTACATTATTTATATAAAAAGAATGTATAAAATATGAATTCAACGAAATGAATACGCAAATTTCTATTTATAACATAGAAATTTGCGTATTTTTTTCATTTTTTTAACAGGAATTGAAATTGACAATGATAATCGTTATCAATAGAATGAAGTTGAATTATAAAGGAGGAAACACATCATGTATATGGTTACAAATACGATTCAAGTTTTAGAAGGTTATGGAGATGCAATTTTAGAGCGTTTTAAAGTGCGCCAAGGGATTGAAGAAATGCCTGGTTTTAAAGAATTAAAAGTTATGAAAAAGTTAAATATGAAAGGGTATGAGGAAGTACTCGTACATACAGTTTGGGAAGATAAAAAAGCATTTGAGAACTGGTTTGCATCACGAGAATTTCACTTAGCACACCGAAAACCAGCTATGACACCAGACGGGCAAAAGATGGTGACAGGGAACTCGATTGATCATTATGAAGTGATTGTAGAAAGCGATACATCAGAAGCTGTTGGTTATGTGGGCTAAATATATCTTTATTTTTTTATTGAGTAGTTTGTTTATGTTACCTGTGGATGCAAAGGCGCAGACGCTCGAGAATGGAACATACAAAATACCGTATGAAGTAAAAAAAAGTGGAGAATCGAGCACATCTATTGCGAATGATTACTTTCAAAAACCCGCAATCCTCATTGTATCAAACCAAAAGATGTACCTTGAAATTACTATTTTAAAAAGTCATTGGACGAAAGAAGTCACGTTTGATGGAAAAAAAGAAACACTTGTAAAAACAAATAAAGAAAAAGATATGCGAACAATTCAATTTCCATTGAAACAAATAAGTGGAAAACATAAAGGAACACTCGCTGTTTATATCAATGAAAAAGTGGATGGTGAAGATTTTTTATATGACAACCGCTATGAAATTGATTTTGTATTGGATGAAAATAAGTTAGCCAAACAATCCAATCATGTAAAAGAAATTAAAATAATCGAGAAGAAACAGACGAAAGAACAGCCAATGGGTTGGTGGGTTTATGTCATTAGTGCGATGGTGTTCTTCTTGATTGTTGCGATAGTAGGAAAACAAATAAGGAGGAGAAAAGAATGAAACCGATGAAATATTCAATTCTGTCATTAGCAGCTGCAACACTGTTAACTACATCGATGTTTTCAGTGAATACGACACCTGTAAAAGCGGCAGAAAGTAGTGCTGTAGAGCCGCAAATGCAAGTTCAGTACATGCCATTCCAAGTATATAAACATGCAGATTTACAAGAAACTTCAAGTATGGGACGTAGCATGGATTTAGTTTCAAAATTACAAGTGGAGAATGGTAAAACCTATGCATATGTCACGATTAAAAGTGCTTCTATTTGGAACTCATTTAAAACAGATGTCCATGGTGAGATGAAAGAAGTTGAAACAATCTCAACGAATGAAGTAGAAAATACACGACTTGTAAAATTTGAAGTACCTTCTACATCTCAGGCGATTCGAGCTGATATTGAAATTCAAGCAGGTCCTACGAAGATGCAACATACCACGTATCTACAATTCCAACAAGATGCAACATCCTTACGTTCTTTCCAAGTATGGAATGAGCAAAAAGATGCGATTTCTTCAGGTGTGACACGTTCAGTAGAAACACCAGCTCAAATTGTTCAAGTAGGTGATAAAACCTATGCTTATATTACCTTGAAATCAGCACAGTATTGGAAAGGGTTAAAATCACTTGTAGGCGATGTATTAACAGAAGCGACTGTTGTGGAAGAGAATGTAGCAGCGAATACACGCGTAGTACGAATCGAGATTCCTTCGTTAGATGAAGTTGTAAAAACAGAATCGCATATCCAAGCAGGTAATTACGACGCAACTTATACAACATATTTTGATTTTAATCATGTCATTGAAAATGGGCAATTCCAGTTTGTAAAAGATCAAGCTTTCCAAGTATGGGATGAAGCGAAAGAAAAAGCATCGACAATGGCAAATTATATGGGTACTCCAGCTCGACTTGTCGAAAAAGATGGAAAACAATATGCAGAAGTGACATTGAAATCAGCATCAATTTGGAAAGGATTCCAAACAGAAGTAGCTGTTCAACTTGTAGATGTTACAACTGTAAAAGAAGACAAAACAGCAGATACAAAAGTTGTACGTTTTGAAGTACCTTCAATTAATCAATTAATAAAAGCAAAAACGCATATTCAAATGGGTAATTACGAAGGAACTTACACGACATATTTTGATTTTAATCGCATAATCGACCCAACAGTTAAACCACCAGTTATCGTTGATCCAAATAAAGTCATCAGCACAACTAAATACAATTATGTGTTAAAAAATAAGACAAAAAAAGCAACATCCAAAGCAAATGCATATATGACGAAACCAGTGAAAGTTGAAAAAACACAAGCAGGTAAATATTATGCGACAGTGACTTTAAAAAATGCAGCGATGTGGAAATCTGTCAAAGCAGAAGTGAATGGTAAAAAAGTAGCTGTAAAAACAATCGCTACAAATTCGAAAAAGAAAACACGTACAGTTCGTTTCCAAGTGAAGTCACCAACAGCTACAACAAAGCTACATTTCACATTACAGACAGCTTCTAAAAAATTAGCAGGTACTTATACGGCGTATCTAGATATCACATCAAAATATGTGAAGCCAGCAACAGTTGTATCGACAACAAACTACAATTACAAAATTTTGAAGTCGAATAAGAAAAGTACGTCTGCAACAGATGCTTACGTCACAAAACCGATGACGATTACGAAGATGAGTGACGGTAAATATTATGCAAAAATGACTATTAAAAATGCAAGCTGGTGGAAGTCGTTTAAAACAGAAGTGAATGGAAAGATGACATCTGTAAAAACAGTCTCAACGAACAAAACTAAAAATACACGTACGGTTCAATTTCCTATTATATCACCTAAAAAGCTGGTGAAATCAACAGTTCATATTCAAGCAACAAAACCAAAATATGAAGGAAATTATACAAACTATATTCAAATTGGAAAAGTCATTCCTACGAAAAAAGTAGTTCAAGTTTCAAATAAAGCAAAAACAACGAAAAAATCATTTACAGTCTATAAAAATAAAACAAGTAAACGCTCTGTCATGGATCAATATGTTCAAAAACCTGCTACTATCCAAAAAGTTGGCAGTAAGACATACGTTAAAATGACTTTAAAAAATGCAAGTTGGTGGAAAAGCTTTAAAGTGAAACAAGGAAGTAAATATGTTTCTGCCAAAGTGGTCGCAAAAGGTAAAAATACACGTACAGTCCAATTCCCAGTAAGTAATATAAAAAAGGGAGCGTATGTAAAAGTACATGTAAAAGTCCCTTCTATGAAATATGATCATCATTACACAACAAAGATTGTATTTAAATAGGTAGAAAATTGAGGAGGAAGCCGCATATTTGTTGCGGTTTTCTCTTTTTATAAAGGAGGTTCTAACATGAAAAAAGTCGTCCTATGCGTCACAATCTGTCTATTATTTTTAGTAGGATGTGGAAAACAAGAACAACCAACGAAAAAAGAAGGAGAACGGATTATTGCAACAACTGTTGCTCTAACAGAAACAGCTGCTAAGCTTAATTTAGATTTAGTGGGTGTACCAAATACAGAAAAGGTATTGCCAAAAAAATATGCGAAAGTTCAGGCGATTGGGCAAGCGAAGCAACCCAATTTAGAAATAGTGCGTAGTCTACAGCCAACACATCTTTTAAGTGTTACAAGTATTAAACCAGAGATGGAAAAAGCGTTAAAGGGTAGTGGTGTATCCGCTACTTACTATAATTATAATTCCATCCAGGGCATGCAAAAAGCGATTACAGAGCTAGGTGAACAGTTTCATCGTAAAAAAGAAGCGGAGCAGTTGAATGCAGTGTATGACAAACAAATCGCTACCATTCAAAAGAAAATCAAACAGAAGAAAAAGCCGAAAGTATTAATTTTATTAGGTGTACCAGGAAGTTATCTCATTTCAACAGAAAAATCATTTTTAGGTAATTTAGTTGAATTGGCAGGTGGCGAAAATGTCATTCAAGCGACAAAATCAGATGAGGAGTTTATTGCATCAAATACAGAGGCGTTATACAAAATGCAGCCAGATGTTATTTTACGTGCTTCACATGGCTTTCCAAAACAAGTCAAAACGATGTTTGATGAAGAATTCAAAACAAATACCGTATGGCGTAATTTTAAAGCAACACAAGAAGGGCGCGTCTATGACTTAGATGAAAATCTTTTTGGGATTACAGCGAATGTTAATGCAGATGAAGCCCTTCAAACATTGTATGAACTATTGTATGAGGAGAAAAAATCATGAAGAAAATCATTTGGATGTATAGCGGAATGTTAATCGTGCTCATTGTTATTTTGTATCTGTCGCTTACGTTAGGCAGTATTCCCATGACAATTAGTGACTTCGTCAAGGGGATATTTGGCCAACGTGATGGACAAATCGGCGTTATATTTGATTTACGATTACCACGTGTACTGATTGCTCTATTCGCAGGTGCTGCACTAGGACTAGCAGGAGCGCTCTTACAAGCCGCAATTAAAAATCCACTCGCAGATCCGGGAATTATCGGTATTACGACAGCTGCGATGATTGGAAATATTGTCGTTATTAATTTTCTGCCGCATCTATTCTTTTATGCACCAATTTTTGCTTTTGCAGGTGGAATCATCGCCTTCCTCATCCTATATACTGTGACGAAAAAATATCAAATGTCACCAATTTATGTATTGTTAGTTGGGATTGCATTAAATGCGATGTTTACAGCCATTATTAAAGTATCAGGCGTGACTGCGATTCATTTTACGGAAAGTACAGGACTAAGTATGAAAACGTGGGATGATGCGAATGGATTAATGCTATTTAGTGGTGTTGGAATTGTCATAGCACTTTTCGTTGGGAGTTGGTGTAATGTACTTGGGTTGAGCGAGAAAACGATTCGAAGTATCGGCTTCCCACTGATGCGTGTTAGATGGACGGTTTTATTTATATCAATTTATTTAGCGAGTGTCGCAACAGCCATTGTTGGTTCAATTGCTTTTATCGGTTTATTAGTACCACACATATCTCGCTTATTAGTAGGTTCAGATTATCGTTTTTTATTACCATTTTCAGCACTCTTTGGCGCAGCGCTTTTACTTGTAGCCGATACGATTGGTAGAACGATTATTCCGCCATATGAGATCACAGCTTCGGTTATTATGGCATTAATCGGTGGTCCGTTCTTAATCTTATTAATTCGAAAGTTTGGTGCAATTTATGGACATTAAACAACTTACTTTTTCATATAATCCAAAAATTCCTTTTTTAGCGATTGACCAGCTAATGATTCCGAAAGGAAAGGTGACAGCGATTATCGGACCGAATGGTAGTGGGAAATCGACATTGTTACATTTATTAGCAGGACTTTTAAAACCGACAAGTGGCGCACTTTTATTAGATGAGCAGTCGCTTTATACTTATACAGCAAAAGAACGAGCGAAAAAGCTTGCTGTTGTTCATCAGCAAAATGATGTACCGATGAATTATACAGTCCGTAAATTAGTAGAGATGGGGAGATATCCACATCGTAAAGGAATGATGCGATTTACGACAGAGGATGATCGAATTGTAGATGATGCTTTACGCGTAACGGACTTAATAGACCAACAACATCAGTTTATGCATCAACTCTCAGGAGGGCAAAGACAGCGTGTGTGGATTGCATTGGCACTCGCACAACAAAGTGAATATATTCTTTTAGATGAACCGACAACCTACTTAGACATGCATCATCAATTTGAAATTTTACATGTAATTGAAAAAATGAATCGAATGGAAAATCGTACGATTGTCATGGTACTACATGACTTAAATCAAGCGCTGCAATTTAGTGATGAAGTTATCGTTATGCAGGGGGGGAAAGTTGTTGCAAAAGGAAACACAGAAGAAATTTTGACAGAAACTTTGATTCAGCGCATATTTCGAATACATGTAAAGAGCATTCAAGATAGCAATTGTGAAAAACATTTCATTCATTTAAAAAAGAAGGTTTAAAATGAAAATGGGAGGGGTACTACTAATTATGCGTCTTTCTTATAGAATGATGGTCCCTTAGATAGAAAGAACATATGAGTCATTCATTGTGATGCACGCACAATATTTTCATTATGAAAGGATGAAGATTCTTAGATGTCGCCTATGCAGAATTCTGAAAAAGAAATTCTTGTATCGGATTTAGAACTTTCCGTCGATTACTACTCAACGATTTTAGGGATTCAAGGAGAAGGTTCGAAGTTTGTGGATGAAAAGAAAAAATTTGTAATCCATTTAAAACAAGCAACGGATGTCACTGAAATACACCCAAAGAAGTTACAACCAGAATTATACGTATGTGTAGATACAGTCGAAGAACTTTATTCAATGTATTTAACATATCGAAATAACGGTGCTCTTTTTGCATTCAATCCACGTGATACATATGAAGAGGGTATACGTTTCAAAGAGTTTGCAATTCGGGATTTAGATGGCTACGTAATTGCTTTTAAGACAACCTTATCTAAAGAAAATCAAGCAGTCCACTAGAAGCTTAGTGGCTGTTTTTTTAATGCAAATACCTTTATCATAGTAAGAAAGGATGTGAAGTGATGATTTATGTTGGCTTAACAGGCTGGGGAGATCACCCAGCAGCATATAGTAAAACAACGAAAGCAACAGATAAATTATACGATTATAGTGGACATTTCCCGATTGTTGAAGTGGATACATCGTTTTATGCGATTCCAAATGAAAAATCAATTCAAAAATGGCTGGATGATACGCCAACCACCTTTCGATTCATATTAAAAGCGTATCAAGGAATGACAGGACATCTACGTGAGAATTTACCATATGAAACAAAAGGTGAGATGTTCCAAGCTTTCCGAGAGGTAGCCGAAATCTTTCAGCGGGCAGGACGTTTAGCGGCTGTCCTTGTACAGTTTCCACCATGGTTTGATTGCCAATTTAAAAATGTACAATATATACGCTATGTGAAACAACAGTTAGCTGATTTTCCGGTTGCGATTGAATTTCGAAATCGTACATGGTACGACAAACCGTATCGTGAAGGAACTTTTCAATTACTCAAATCATTACAACTAATTCATACAGTATGTGATGAACCGCAAGTTGGAGAAGGCAGTGTTCCACTTGTTGCACAGGCAACATCGAATAAGGCACTCGTGAGAATTCATGGACGAAACGTACATGGATGGCGTAATCCTGGGAACAATGAACAGTGGCGAAAAGTACGTTTTTTATATCATTATAATGAAGAGGAATTACAAGAATTAAAAACTGTCATTGAGACACTTCAAAAACAAGTGCAAGATGTATATGTCGTTTTTAATAATAATTCAGATTATGATGCTTTTCCAAATGCGAAAACACTGGTTCATATGCTCGGTCTTTCTTACGATGGACTTGCGCCAAAACAGCTCGATTTATTTGGGGGAGATGACACATGACATACGCAATTATTTTATTTTTTTCACTTTGTTCAGGGATTATTGGTGCATTAGTCGGATTGGGTGGGGGCGTTATTCTTGTACCCGCATTGCTATACTTTGGTATTTCACAAGGAATGATTCCAGAGCTAACACCACAAAAAATTGTTGGCTTATCCGTCATTATGATGATTTTTATCGGCCTATCTTCAACTTTATCGTATATAAAGTCAGGTACGGTAGATTATAAATCTGGGTTCATTTTATTCGCGGGAAGTATTCCTGGTACATTCGTTGGCGCATGGATTAGTAAACAGCTAGATTTGCCATCATTTAACCTTTACTTTGGTCTATTATTGATTGTACTATCACTCATTTTAATTTTTAAAAATCGATTTAAACCGATTGAATGGTTTAAAAATCATGGTATGCAAATAACAAAAACAGATTTAGATGGTAAAAGTTATACATACGGCTATCCAATTTGGTTTGCATTCGTGATGACATTTGTAATTGGTATGATGTCAGGTATGTTTGGGATTGGCGGGGGATCTATGATTGTGCCAATGCTTGTCATTCTTTTTTTATTCCCACCACATATTGCAGTTGCCACATCGATGTTTTTAGTATTTTTAACATCACTTGTTAATTCGGCTTCACATATTTACTTTGGGCATGTTCCATGGCATTTAGTATTAGCTGTCATACCAGGAGCTTATATTGGTGCAAAAGTTGGTGCGGCTTGGAATAAACGGTTGGGGTCAGATACAGTAATTTTTATTTTAAGAATTATGCTTCTGATTCTCGGAATTCGTTCAATTGTAGTAGGATTAATATAAAGAGTAAGCATTTCACGAATACGAAGATAAGGAAGTGAATGAGATGACAACGATTCATATTTATCATACGAATGATATTCATAGTCATCTGAAAACATGGGCAAGGACGCGTGAGTATTTACAAACACAGCGTCGAATACACGAACAACAAGGAGAAGCTTGTTTTATTTTTGATTTAGGAGATTTTATTGATCGAGCGGACCTTTATACAGAAGCAACGCTTGGACGAGAGAATGTTCACTTGTTAGATGAAGCTGGCTATGATGCTGTGACAATTGGTAATAACGAAGGCATTACCTTATCAAAAGAGGCTTTAGCAGCGCTTTACGAACAGACAGAATTTGATGTGATTTTATCGAATTTAAAAGAACAAGATGATACCCAGCCTGTATGGGCATCCCCTTATAAAATCTATACAACGCACGACAGGATAAAAATAGGGGTAATTGGTGCAACAGCTCCTTTTTATGATTATTATGGCCCGTTAGGTTGGAAAGTCACAGATCCTATAAAAAATTTGCAAAAAACTGCTAAAGAAATCGGTGAAAGGACCGATATTGTAATATGTCTATCTCATTTAGGTCTAAATTCAGATGAAATATTAGCTAGTACGATTCCAAATATTGATTTAATTATCGGTTCACATACCCATCATGTATTAAAACATGGCAAGAAAGTAGAACAAGCCTTGTTAACAGGGGGTGGAAAATTTGGACAGTATATTGGTTATTCTGTTATTAAATATAGTGCAGAAAACCATAAAATCGAAAAGATTGAAACAGAGTTAATCGAGACAAGTCAATTACCACACGTTGAGGGAGAGACACGTGAATTCGAAGCGCTTCATAATTGGGGAAAAGAACAATTAAGTGTAGAAGTATTTCATGCTTCTCGCTATTATAATTTAGAATGGCAACACGATAGTCATTTGGCACGTTTTTTTGCAGAAGCATTGATGGACTATGCAAAGGCAGATTGTGCATTTTTTAGTGCAGGTATCTTTTTAACCCCACTGAAAAAGGGTCCTGTTACTGCATATGATTTACATCAAATGCTGCCCCATCCAATTAATGCTTGTAAGATTGAGATGACAGGCACACAATTGAAGGCGTGTTTACAAAAAATAGATGAGCAAAATGCAGAATGGTCTCAAATGGAGCTAAAAGGATTGGGCTTCAGGGGGCGCATTTTAGGTAAGATGCTAAAGTATCACTGTGAGGTAAAAAAGGATGAACTTTATGTAAATGGTATGAAAAAGCAAGATGATGCGCGTATTCAAGTAGTGACACTCGATATGTTTACATTTGGTTGGTTTTTCCCAGAATTAAAGGATATGAAAAAAACATATTTACTCCCACATTTTTTACGCGATATTTTAGCAATATATGGTTACAAATATTTTGGGAAATAGGCTAATTTCCATTCTTATATTTGCCATATATGTTATATAATAAAATCAATTAAGAGACTAAACAGCAAATGGGGATTAAGAATGAGGCTAATTTCAACGAAATCGCTTAAGCCAGGTATGGTCATTGGACGCACAATTTGGAATGATTCCGGAAGACCACTTTTGCAAGATGGTGTACAGATTACGGATCGTATTATTGGGCGCTTAGTACAACTTAATATTCACTATGTGTATATTGAAGATACTATTTCAAAAGACATTGATGTCCAAGAAACTGTACCATTACAAGTAAGACATAAAGCTATTCAACAAATACAAGACTCTTTTAATAGCATTAAACGTGCAACAAGAGAAAAAAACATCACGTATTGTCTAGATGAAAATTCGAAGCAATTTGTATCAATCATTAATGATTTAATGGACTATATTTTCGAGAGTAAAGAGATTGTAACAGTATTAAGCGATGCATTCATTTATGATGAATATATTTATCAACATTCGTTGCAGGTGACCATCTATTCCATCTCCATTGCACGCGAATTAGGATATAATGCAGAGGAAATTCGTCAAATCGGTATTGGCGCGATGCTTCATGATGTTGGAAAAATGCTCATTCCATTTGAGATTTTAAACAAGCCAGGTCGCTTAACATCAGAAGAATTCGATACGATGAAGTTGCATGCACGTTATGGTTTTGATTTATTGCGTAATCTACATACGATTTCATTACTTTCAGCACACTGTGCATTCCAACACCATGAGCGTTTAGATGGTAGTGGTTATCCACGTGGACTGGTTGATTTTGAAATTCATCCCTATGCTAAAATTATAGCAGTTGCAGATGTATTTGATGCGGTGACATCCAACCGTGTCTATCGTAATAAGATGCTCCCTTCACAAGGTATGGAAATTATTAAAGAAGGTATGGGTACATTGTATGATGAGCGTGTTGTTCGTGCTTTTGAAAAAGTCATTGCGATTTATACAAATGGTTCGGTTGTTTTGTTATCAGATGGTCGTCGAGGAATCGTGTATAAACAAAATCATGCACAACCGAATAAACCAGGTCTACGTATTTTTGAAGAAGATAATCAATTATTAAAAGCTACATATGAATATCAATTAGAAGATGATGTTGAGATTGTAAAAGTCGAATTAGATTATGTTTTAAGTGAATAATAGAAAAGAGAAATTGTACTCGTATGCAGTTTCTCTTTTTTTTTTCTGTAAAGAAGATTGAAATAATTGGTTTTGAATGTTGTAACAGTAGCACGTTTATGGTACATTGACACAAGCAAGGGATTACTTAAAATAATGATGGGAGCTGAATATTTGTGTCATCATGTAAACCGACAAATCAAAAATCAAATAAAGAAGAACATATTCGTAAACCAGATTGGTTAAAAATCAAACTAAATACGAATGACGAGTATCGTGGATTAAAAAAATTAATGCGAGAAAAAAACCTACATACAGTTTGTGAGGAAGCACGTTGTCCGAATATTCATGAGTGTTGGGGAGAGCGTCGTACAGCAACATTTATGATTTTAGGAGATGTATGTACACGCGCTTGTCGTTTCTGCGCTGTTAAAACAGGCTTACCAAATGAATTAGACTTAGCAGAACCAGAACGTGTAGCAGATTCGGTTGTACTAATGAATCTGAAGCATGTTGTTATTACAGTTGTAGCACGTGATGATTTAAAAGATGGCGGTGCTAGCGTATTAGCTGAAACAGTGCGTGCCATTCGTCGTAAAAGTCCTCAAACATCAGTTGAAGTATTACCATCAGATATGGGTGGAATCGAGGAGAATTTACGTATTTTAATGGATGCGCGTCCAGATATTTTAAATCATAATATTGAAACGGTACGTAGCTTAACAAAACGTGTACGTGCGCGTGCAACATATGATCGCTCGTTAGAATTCTTACGTCGTGCAAAAGAAATGCAGCCAGATATTCCTACAAAGTCATCACTTATGATAGGATTAGGAGAGACAGAAGAAGAAATTTATGAAGTGATAGATGATTTACGTGCAAATAACGTAGACATTATGACAATTGGTCAATATTTACAACCTACGAAAAAGCATTTACCAGTTAAAAAATATTACTCACCAATTGAGTTTGGTAAGTTACGTAAAGTAGCGATGAGTAAAGGATTTAGCCACTGTGAAGCGGGTCCGTTAGTACGTAGTAGTTACCATGCGGACGAGCAAGTAAATGCAGCAACAAAACAACGTCAAATGTCAAATCAATAATCACTCCATAAGCGGAGGACGATGAATATGATTAGTGCAGGTGGATATCTTTATACACTTGAGACAGACTATCGTGAGGCTTTTAAACTAGAAGATTTCACCAATCGTTATAGCGATATTTTAGCGAAATATGATTATATCGTGGGCGATTGGGGATATGGTCAATTGCGTTTAAAAGGTTTTTATGATGATCAAAATGCCAAGGCAACATTTGATACAAAAATCGGTACACTTCAAGATTATTTATATGAGTACTGTAATTTTGGTGCAGCATATTTTGTACTCAAAAGAGGCGAAAAGCAACCAGAAGTCGTACAAGAAGTAGAAACAGAAGTTGTAGAAAATGAAGTCAGCGAATAAAGAAAAGTAGCTCCTTTAATTAGGGGCTACTTTTTTATTAGTGAACTAATTCATATAAATATTCACGTAGTTCCTGTGCTTCTTTTTCTGAACGATTGAATACATGTTCGAGATAGCCAGGCTCATCTAAATCATCCGAACCGATGATGGCGAAACGACTATATTGCATATCCATTACGATTAATTTTCCGTAAAAACGTGTACTTTGCATGATGGCTAAATCATAGCGCTGTTCCTCGCCCATAAAGCTTACAAAGCGCGTTGATGTGTCTTCTTGGTCATCATATAAGAAAAATCTGTCCATTTTATACCTTGCCCCCTCTAGTTCCTAAAGATATGTTACTATATAAGAGAAGATTCAACAAACTTAATTCCTTGAATGGAGGAGAAGTACAAATGTATTTCATCGATAGTAAAAAAATTACGAAAAATCTAGTTTATATGGACTCTTTACTCCAAACATTTGAAACAACAACAGATTGGAAACAAGATACAGTTCATGAATTAGCAGCAGCTCGTATTGCCAATGTGTTGATTGAAGCAGTTATTGATGTAGGGAATACATTAATTGATGGTTTTATTATGCGTGATCCAGGAAGTTATGATGATATTATCGATATCTTAGTGGATGAAAAAGTTGTAACACCTGATATGGAAGCGCCTTTAAAAGCATTGATTAGTCACCGTCGTGTACTTGTGCGTGATATTTTAGAAGTAGATATCGATGCTCTATTAGCTACAATGAATGAAGTATTACCAAACTTAAAACAATTTAAGCCGTCTGTAGAAAAGTTTGTTGAAAGAGAGTCAGGTATTGTTGTTACTGCGTTCATCCCAGAAGGAGACTAACTATGAAAAACTATACATCGTATTGTTTTGATTTAGACGGTACTGTTTACCGAGGTTCTACAGTTATTCCGGAGGCACGTGAATTCATTCAGTTCTTACGTGCGCAAGGTATTCGTCCTTTTTACGTAACGAATAATGCGAAGATGACACAACAGCAAATTTATGAAAAGCTATCGGGTATGGGGATTGAATTAGAGCGAGATCACATCATGACATCTGCCATTGCGACAGCGAAATATATTGCGAAGTACTATCCAAATGAAACCGCTTTTATTATTGGTGAAACGGGTTTGTATGAGGCGCTTGAACAAGAGGGTATTCCGATTGTAGAAGACCATGCACAACTCGTTGTACAAGGTCTTGATACGACGTTAAATTATGAGAAGATGGAACTTGCGGGGTATCAACTACAAAACGGTGCAAAGTTCATTGCAACGAATGGAGATTTGAAAATTCCGAAAGAGCGTGGTTTCGTTCCAGGGAACGGAAGCCTTGTTCGATTATTAGCGGAAGTATCAAATGTAGAGCCAATTAGTATTGGTAAGCCTGAGCCGCATATGTTAGCAGCCTTGCAAGAAACATTCCAACTAGAAAAAAGTCGCATGATTATGATTGGAGACAATTATGAGACCGACATTTTAGCAGGAATTCATTTTGGAATTGATACATGCCATGTGAATACAGGCGTATCACCAACAGAACAAGTACGTATGCAAAAGCTAAAACCAACATATTATGTACAGACATTAGAAGAGTTGAAAAACTTTTTTGAATAGATGTATAAAAAAGAGAAAGACATTCAATATGAATGCTTTCTCTTTTTCTTATTTAAATATATCTATAAAGTAATCTCTTTACTTTGTGAATGAAGCTTTTTATAAACACCTTCAGCAACAGCTAAATCAAAATAGGCTGCACCAACTGATTTAAAAATCGTGATAGATGAATTTTTCTTTAGCTCAGAATTTGTAACAACGTCTTCTAATGTAGCATAAATGTTATTCCAACTAATTTGTCCTGATTCTACAGCTGCAATAAATTCGCCTGCTTCATGTTTTACACCCACTAGGTCATCTACAATAATTTGATTTTCTTTGATAATCAAATCTGTATCCACTTCTCTCATATCAGGTAAATAAGAGCCAACTGCATTAATATGAGTATTGGGTTTTATAGCATCTTTATGAATGACGGATGTATTTGAACGAGTAGCACAATTAATAATACTTGCTTGTCTCGTTGCTTCATCAGCACTTTCACAAATCGTTATTTCTGCTTGTAAGCCTTTTGCTATTAAGATTTCTTTAAATTTCTGAGCTTTTTCGATTGAGCGATTATATAAGAAAATCTTTTCTAGAGTTCTAACTTCTGACACACCCATTACTTGCTCAAGAGCCATTGCACCAGTTCCAATAACAGCTAAACAGTTAGCGTCTTTTTTAGCAAAGCGATCCGTGGCGATAGCAGAAAGTGCACCTGTGCGTAATCTCGTCAAATATGAAGCTTCTAAAGTTGCTACATGTTGTCCATCTTTTAAGTCGGTTAGTATGATAATACCTTGTGAAGTAGCTAGCCCTTTAGCAGGGTTATTTGGAAAGACTGAAATGATTTTTACAGAAGCCATTTCAGATTGTAGATTACAACAGGGCATATATAAAGCTGAAGCATTTTGTTTTTTGACATCTAACACTGTGCGTTCAGGGCTTTCAATGAATCCTTCTGCTTTTGCTTTTAATGTTCTTTTAATATCTTGGATGGCATCGGCCATCGTATAGTGTTGTTCCATTAAGTCTGTTTCGAATATATACATAGTTAAGTCTCCTTTAATGCGATTGTTTTTTCTGTTTTCTTTGAATCTCGAATAGCCCAAACAGAAATTAATGAGATAATTGCTGTTAACATAATGTAAAGTGCTATAGGAATCCATGAATTATTAAATTCTAATAGTAAAGCTGTTGCTACGAGTGGAGCTGTTCCACCAGCTAATGCTGCACCAATTTGATAGCCTAGAGTTATACCTGTATAACGAACTTTAGCATCGAAAATTTCAGAGAACATAGTTCCTAAAACGGCAGTAATAGGCGCCCAAATTACACCTAGGCCAATAACAGTTGATATTAGTAAAGTGATGAAAGTACCTTGATGTAGGAGTAAGAAATATGGAAAAGCATAAATAAACATAGCTAAAACACCATAGATATACATTTTCTTTCGTCCAATTTTATCAGATAAGCTACCCATGATAGGTATTAAAACAGTTGTAACAACTGTTGCTACCATAACAGCTATGAGTGCTTCTACATAAGTGAAATCAAGTTGTGTAGTTGCATAAGAAATAACAAAAGTACCGAAGATGTAAAACGGAGCAGTTTCTACTACCTTTGCTCCAATTGCAATTAAAACTTCTCGCCAATGTGTTTTAAGTGTTTCGAACAAAGGTACCTTAACTACCTCACCAGATTCCTTTAAATTTTTAAAATCTGGCGTTTCATCGATACCTTTTCGAATCCAGAAACCAAATAAAACTAAAAATGCACTTAAAATAAATGGTACGCGCCATCCCCATGACACGAAGGCATCTATAGAAATAACAGATGTAATAAATGTTAAAGCACCTGTGCCTAAAAACATACCAATTGTGACACCCATTTGCGGAATAGAGCCATAAAGACCTCTTTTTTCAGGTGGTGCATATTCATACGCTAATAATAAAGCGCCTCCCCACTCGCCACCAATACCTAGACCTTGAATAAGCCGTAACGAAACCAATAATATTGGTGCAGCTACACCAATAGCTTGATATGTAGGTAATACACCCATTAAAAATGTAGCGCCACCCATTAATGATAAAGTAATGATTAACGTCTTTTTTCGTCCGATTTTATCCCCTATATGGCTGAAAATAATTCCACCGAATGGACGAATGAAAAATGCTAACGCAAGTGATGCATAAGATAGTAATAAACCAACAGTTGGATCTTCTGAAACAAAAAACACTTGATTAAAAACTAAACCAGCGACAGTTGCATATAAAAAATAATCAAACCATTCTATAGAACTCCCAACTAAACTCGCTAACCAAATTCTTCTTTCTTGCTTTTTATCCATTTGTGTCACCCCTAATTACTATGAATTGAAGTATTACTTCAATTCATAGTGTAAAGAGTTGAAAAAATTCTGTCAATTACTTTATTATAATTAATGTAAAATAAAAAAGAGGTGACATCGTGTCAACAATAGGTAAACAAATTAGAATACGCAGAAAAGAACTAAAAATGACTTTGAAAGAGCTATCAGAAAAAACAAATGTGTCCATTAGTTTTTTATCTCAAGTAGAACTTGATAAATGTAGCCCAACATTAGAAACACTTAGAAAAATAGCAGATACACTTCAAATTCATCCAAGTGCATTTTTCAGTGATACAGAACAAGAAGAATATAAATTACCTTTTATTTATAAGGATTTATCAAACGGGATTACAGATGCTAATTTTAAGCCGCTGCATGTAACCTTAAAACCATATGAAAATCGAGGAGACGAAATTCAACATTTTGGTCATGAATTTATTTATGTAATAGAAGGTGAAGTACATATAACGCTTGAAAAAAAAGATTATTTTTTGAAAAAAGGAGAAACGCTATTTTATGATGCATCTAAAGGGCATTATTGGCGAAATGAAACAGCCAATAGTTGTGAACTAATTGTTATTTCTAACATTTAAAGTTTGAAAAATAATTTATAGAATATGCATACTTAAAATAATATATTAATAAAGAAGTATTATTTAAAAAGTAACACATAGTAAAAGAGATTTATACAGAACAAAATCAGTGTATTTTAAATAAGAATAATTGAATCAATTGAACAAGTAGAAAACGACTCCTGAGGAAAGCGTTTTTCGAAGCGAAAATTGATATAAATAAATGATCCCGTATGACTTTAGAAATCATACGGGATCATTATTGCTTGAAATATTTTTGTCTCAAGCTTTTTTACGTAAACTATAGTTTTTATTATTTAAAATAATGGATTTTCTTCAATGTGTTTGTAGATTTTTTTTGTCAGTTCTTCTGGAGTTTCGGCTTCGACCATCTCACCGTCGACAAGCGCATATAAACTTTCAGAACAGCGCGTACAATAACTTAGGCAGCCATATTCGAGTACATCGATATTCGGATCATTCTCTAAAACTTCAAATGCATCTTGTGCACCATTTGCCAGGTTACTGACGCAAAATTCAACTAATGGATTCATGTTGCGTCACCTCTAAAGAGGATAGTACTATTTTTCGCGATTTTCGTCAATCAGTTGATTTTAATTGTGAAACTTCTCACAAACATATTGTGAAACTTCTCACAATCGTTTATACTCGTTAGGGATAAAGAAAATGTTACGATATTGTGAGCAGAAAAGGAGAGTTCTAATGAGAAATTTAGTCTTATTAGGTGGAGGTTACGGCAATATGCGTATTTTATTACGTCTATTACCAAATAACTTACCACAAGATGTTCAAATTACGTTAGTTGATCGCGCACCGTACCATAGTTTAAAAACGGAATTCTACGCACTTGCGGCAGGTACAACACCTGAAACACATATGCGTGTGACATTCCCAACTCATGAACGTTTATCAATTGTCTATGGTGAAGTCGTGAATATTGATCGCGATAAAAAAGCTGTGTTTTTAGAAGATGGTAAAGAAATTCCGTATGACGAATTAGTTATTGGGTTAGGTTGTGAAGACAACTTCCATAACGTACCTGGCGCTGAAGAACATTCATATAGCATTCAAACAATGGCAAAATCACGTAAAGCATACGATGCAATTTCAGCATTACCAGCAGGCGCTACAGTAGGGATTGTTGGAGCAGGATTATCTGGTATTGAATTAGCTTCAGAACTGCGTGAAAGCCGTTCAGACTTAAAAATTAAACTATTTGACCGCGGTCCTCGTATTTTGAAAACTTTCCCTGAACGCTTATCAAAATACGTTAAAAAATGGTTCGATAAACATGATGTCGATGTTATTGCAAACTCAAATATTACAAAAGTCGGTAAAGCAACACTTTACAATCATGAAGATCAAATTGATATTGATTTAATCGTTTGGACTGCAGGGATTCAACCTGTGAAAGTCGTACGTGATTTAGAGCTTGAAATGGACTGCGGACGTGTAGCTGTGAACCAATACCACCAAACACCAGTCGATACAAGTATCTATGTAGTGGGTGACTGTGCAGCTTCTCAATTTGGACCATCTGCACAACTAGCAGAGGAACAAGGTGAGCAAATTGTTACGGTACTGAAAAAAGTATGGGCGAATGAATCACTACCTGAAAAAATGCCAGACATTAAATTAAAAGGCTTTATGGGTGCGCTTGGTAAGAAACAAGGCTTCGTTTACTTAGCAGACCGTACTGTAACAGGACGTATTGCACGTCTTATGAAATCTGGTTTACTATGGATGTACAAAAATCAAAACGGCTAAATTAGCCTTCTGATTGTACATAGCAACATAAAAAAGATCAATCTCACAATACCGAGGTTGATCTTTTTTTATATTTATTTAAAAGAGATGGGTGATGTATCCCATAGACTCTTTATTCAATCTATTCTGGTACTTTGAAACCGTATTGCTCTAGATGTGTAAGAACTGGTTTAAGCTGAATGTAACCTTCTCCAACGACTTCGTTATTAATTAATACAAGTGGATAGAAAAATTCGTCGTTTTGAACCTTCTCTGCCCATTCGGCATGGCGCTCATTCTCAATTGGTTGCTCAATATCGATGTAAGTGATATTGAAAGGTTGGTTTGGATATTTACGTCCAATCGCTGCTTTCAACCAATCATACGTATCGATGGATGACGGTGCATTCACGCAACTAGCACATTGGACGCTAGCTCCGTAGATTTCAATTTCTACATTTGTTTCTGACACTTTTAATCCCCTCACGATTTCTTTAATAGATTTTTAAGCCTATAAATATTATAATGATTTTAGAGAAAGGAGTCGATATAAATGACAGAACAAGTACAAGAAGTTTTAGATAAATTACGTCCGTTCCTTTTACGCGACGGCGGTGACTGTGAATTAGTAGACATCGAGGACGGAATTGTAAAATTACGTTTATTAGGTGCATGCGGTAGTTGCCCAAGTTCGACAATTACATTAAAAGCAGGTATTGAACGTGCATTATTAGAAGAAGTACCTGGTGTTATTGAGGTTGAACAAGTATTCTAATCAACGTATGCTTAAAAGAGCGTGTCGAACGTGACGCGCTCTTTTTTTATATGTATGGGTATTACCCAATATCTTTTTCTTTTTTCTCACGTATCTCTTGCCAAATCTCTTTTGTCATTTGAACGATGCGTGTTTCGTTTGAGGTGCGTTGTTTTTCGAGTACACGTGAGAAGTAACGTGTTGCCATATCAATATCCCCAAGTTTACGTGATAGTTCTCCAATTAAGTAGAGGATTTTTAATTCGCCCATACCAAGCCCTTGATAATCACCTTGTAAATAGCTTTCAACGTATTTATCGCGCGCACTTTCCAAGAAACGAATTTCCCAATCGGTTTTTCCTTGTTCACGGTAAAGCCAAGCCGTACGAAGAGCAAGTCCAGCAAGTAACACATTTTTTTCTTTTTTTATTTCACCGCAAATAATTGCGAGTTGATACGATTGAATAGCTTGGTTATGTGTACGTTCCCCATCAAAAGAATGCGGTTGCCAATGATCGCAAATACGTGATTGAAGCGCTTCACGCGTTCCCGGTGCAAAATAAGTAGAAAAGTCCTCTGTAAATGCCAAACCACAATGTTCACAAACGAATACATTATAGTACAGAGGATTCACACCTTCATAGATAGGATGAAAATCTGAGTCTGTTGTCACAACTTTCACTGTGCTTTTGCGAATCTTTGTAGTGTTAAATTTCTTTTGACAATGAATACATGTCATTTGTTTATCATAATAAGGAGTTATTTCCATATTAACAGTCCTCATTTCTCACGTTATGTATGAGACTATTATATCATAATTTGTCGAAAAATAGCGATGAAAATGAAAAGTTTTGTTGTTTTACTCTGATGTGAAAAATTGATATGATAAAGGAAAGAAAGAAGGTGAAGCAAATGACAAATGTCGTTCAGATAACAGAAGCAGCAGTTTTCCATATTCACGAAATGATGAAGAATAATGGAGAAGAAGCAGCGTTCTTACGCGTCTCTGTAAAAGGTGGCGGTTGTAGCGGCTTAACATACGGTATGGGCTTCGATCAAGAAAAACAAGAAACAGACGTTGAGTTCGAGGAAAATGGATTAAAAGTGATTGTTTCAAAAGAAGACGCAGCTATTTTACAAGGTACAAAAATCGATTATAAACAATCTCTAATGGGTGGCGGTTTCACAATCGACAATCCAAATGCTATCGCATCATGTGGTTGCGGTACATCATTCAGAACAGCAAAAGTTGCTGGAACACCTGAAAACTGCTAATTTCTTGAGTGAACAGTAGTGTGACATGCAAACGTATTTATAACAACTATGTGCTAGTTAGTTTTCATCACATATTTGAATATTAATGATAAAAAGCACTTTCTTCTGTATTGAAAAATAATATGGAAGGGAGCGCTTTTTTTATGACCGATATTCATGAAATGAACAGCTAAATAAAGTTCATAAAATAGGTAATAGGATTAAGATTCTAATTCGCTTGAATAAATGGTAAAATTAGTTTGATATATAAAATAATTGAAGGTGGGATTTGATATGGGGCTATTTGATGGACTAATGGGAAACGCATCCGAAGCGAGTATAACTAAATTACAGGAAGAACTAAAAGAGTTATTAATATCTGGAGAAACAATAGAGAACGCATACAAAGTTATAAGAGATACATTTATCTTTACCAATAAGCGGCTTATTTTAATTGATAAGCAAGGTGTTACTGGAAAGAAAACAGCGTATCATTCGATTCCATATAAAAATATCGTTCATTTTTCTGTTGAAACTGCAGGCACATTTGATTTAGATGCAGAATTAAAGATATGGGTTTCTGGAAGTGCCGTTCCAATACAGAAAAACTTTAATAAAGCGACTAATATTTATCAAGTTCAAAGCGTACTGGCGGGGTACATTTTATAGTAACAATATATAGACGGCCAACATTCTATTATGTAGGTCGTTCTTTTTTTTGCTGACATGCGACATACTAACAGATTGAGATTTGCAAAGTAAAATGGCTATAGTTCGTATTGTTAATGATAATTCACCAACAATCTCATGCATGTGTTTCAAGTTTATAATCAATCGTTGAAAAACTAATATATCAGACAAAATTAGCGAAATTATTAAATTTTTAGGGTAAAATAAAAAGTTCTGCGATTTACATTGTCTAATACTTAAGTAATAGGTACAATAGTCTTATGCTAACTAGAGAAATTAGACATGGAGGATTTTGCGTGAAAATTAAAGCGAAGTTAAGGCTTGTTATGTTGGTATTAACAACAGCAGTAATCATTACAGCTGGTATGTCGATTTATCAATTGAAGTCTACAAAGCAAGCCTATGAAATTATGCAAGAACACGAAGCCTTTCAGTTATTACTAAAATCAGTTCAATATCGTTTTACGGGTATTTCAAATGATGAACGTGCTTATTTACTAACAGGTGAAGAAGCATTAACTCAACAAATTGAACAGAAGAAAGAAGATATTGCGACTTATTTAAATGAGGCGAAAAAAATGCCGCATTTAGAAAAAGATAATTTACAAGGTTTACAGACAATTGAAGAAAATATGAATCAATACTTTGAGCAGTCTAAGGATATGATGAATTTTTATCAACGAGGCGATAAAAAACAAGCTTTAATGGTACATACAGAGAAACAGCGTAGTATCCGTAAAGAATTAGTAGATCCAAGTGTTGAAAAAATGACTGAGGTAGTGAATCAAGAGATTGTAGTGTATAAAGAGAATTTAGAGAGTACACAAAAGAATCAATCCATCACATTCTATGCATTAGTATTCATTTTACTTGTAATTGGACAAGTATTTGCTTATCTCATTGCGCGTTCAATTATACATCCTATTAATAGTATGACAGACTCTTTAAAAGAGATTGCGGAAGGTGAAGGTGACCTAACAAAAGAAATTCCAGTCACAACAAAAGATGAATTAGGCGTGATGGGAAAAACATTTAATCAAATGTTGGAGCAGTTACGCTCTTTAATTCGAGAAGTTAGCTCGAGTGCTGAACAAGTAGCCGCATCTTCTGAACAATTAACAGCGAGTTCAGAAGAAACAACGCATGCGACAGAAAAAATATCTACAACTGTCCAAGAAGTGGCACATGGTTCTGAAAAACAAATTCAAAGTTTACATGAGACAACTTCAACGGTGCAACAAGTAACTGCGATTGTAGATGACATGACTAAACATACGAATCAAGCAACTAAAACAGCTACAATTGCTTCTGAACAAGCGATAGAAGGCGCAAAAGCGATTAGTAATATGACGACTCAAATGGATGAAATCAATCAGACGGTAAGTAATTTATCAGAAGATGTAACACACTTAGGTGAACGTTCGAGTGAAATTCGTCAAATTGTGGATACCATTACGGCCATTGCAGAACAGACGAATCTACTTGCACTCAATGCTGCAATTGAAGCAGCTCGAGCAGGAGAACATGGGCGTGGTTTTACGATTGTTTCCGAGGAAGTAAGAAAGTTAGCAGAACAATCGGCAGAATCTGCAAAGCAAATTTCAGATTTAATTGCGACTATCCAGCAAGAGACCGCTCAAACAGTTCATTCGATGAATGCAACTACGAATAAAGTAACAGCTGGAATAGGACTTGTAAAAGTAGCAGGTACATCATTTGAGTCGATTCAACAATCGATTGCAGAAACTGCTACAAAAATGCAAGAGGTAACAAAGTCATTCAATGTAATGAATAGGAGTACCGAACAAATGGCACGACAAACATCTATTCTAGAACAAATTACAGAACAAACAGATCAAGGGACGCAAGAGATGGCTTCTGCTACAGAAGAACAATTAGCAGCAATGGAAGAAATTGCAGCATCTTCTGCATCATTATCTGATATGGCAGAAAATCTTCAAATATTGGTGAGAAAGTTTAAAGTATAAATAAAATCGAGAATTCGGAATGGACCGAGTTCTCGATTTTTTTAATGTATTAAACATGGTATGAGCGCTTTAAAATATTAAAGCAGTCCATAAACCATGAAGGTGTTTCATCTAATTGTTCTGTTTGATGGTGTTCATCATAAAAAATAATACGACTCGGCTTTTCTGCCTCTTTCGGCATGAAAATTTCACCGTAGTTTGAGGCTTGTAGTGGATTTTCTGCTAATTGAAAGCGATAATAATGACATTCCTCACTTGCTTGTAAAAGATGATGGCCGAGTTTGAAAAAAGTTAAATCGAGTTGTTTCATATAAAAACCTCCTTTTTCTTTTTACATAAAATATTTCCTTCATGATAAAAAACAAACGTCAGATTGCAAAAGTGAGAGAAAAAGGTATGAACCGAACGAATTTAAGGGAATGGTAGAGGAAAATGATTGTTCGAGAGAGGTGATACGAATGGATCCGAATGAACGTACACGAGTATGGCTTGGTGTAGCAGGACTTGTTGTGAATGAATCAGGTGAATGGCTAGTGGTTATGAAAAGATATGGTGGGTTAGATGGCAAATGGTCATTGCCAGCAGGCTTTGTACAACCAGGTGAAACAGTTGATGAGGCTTGTCTGCGTGAACTAGAGGAAGAAACGAATGTAAAACCAGCACTACAAGGATTTTTAGGATTTCGTACAGGCGTATTAAAATATGATATTAGCGACAATTTAGCAGTTTTCTTATTAACAGCACATTCAGCGCAACAACAGATTATACCTCAATTAGATGAACTATATGAAGCTTGCTGGATGTCACCAGAAAAATTGAGAGAAGATAAGCGAACTTCTTTGATGATTTTGGAATTATTAGAGTTAGATTTAATGGCTAAACCATTACGATTAGGTGAACTTGAGAAAGATAATATTTTTGGCTATACTGCTTATAAATTATATTTTTAATGCTTATGTTTCGTATTTCGAATGAATGATTGGCTTTCTATATAAAAATATTGAATAATAAAAGAGAGAGAAAAAATGAATGGGGGAATGGTATTGTATGCAATTTACACAACAGACATTAGAGAATGTAACAGCAGATTTACTTATTGTAGGAGTGTCTGAGCATCAAACAAACTTAAGTGAATGGAATACATTTACAGAGGTGTTTGGTGAACAAACAAATACGTGGCTTAAATCAGATGATATTGCAGTTGGTTTAAAAAAGAGAACAAAACTACCGACAACACTTACACGTGTACCACGTATTTTATATGTTGGTCTAGGAAACCGTAAACATTTAACACCTGAAGAACTAAGACAAGCTTTTGGGTTAGTAGGGAAAGAAATTCAACAACTTCGTCTATCAAATTTCGCAATCTGGATAGATTCATTCGTAACGGATGATATCACGACAGAAGATGTTGCATCAATTGCGATGGAAGGTATTGTGATGGGGCATTATAAAATGGACCATTACCGCACCTCTGAAAATATCCCTGCAATTTATTTAGAAGAAGTGAAGTTTATTTCGCATGCAGAAGATGTCGTCATACGTGCAGCATTAGAAGTGGGTGAAATTTATGGTCAAGCTGTAAATGAAGCGAGGCGTCTAGTGAATTTACCAGGTAATATTTTAACAGCACCACTATTAGCAGATTATGCAAAAGGTATTGCGGCTACATATGATTTTGAAATAGAAATATTAACAAAAACTGAATTAGAAGAATTAGGAATGGGTGCAATTTTAGCAGTTAATAAAGGGTCACAAGAGGAACCACGTCTTATTACGATGAAATATCAACCACGAGAAGAATGGACGAATGTAACTGCCTTTGTAGGGAAAGGAGTAACATTTGACACAGGTGGTTATTCATTAAAAACGAAGACTGGTATTGTTGGTATGAAGGGCGATATGGGCGGAGCAGCAGCAGTTCTCGGTGCGATGCGTATTATCGGTGAATTACGACCAAACCATAATGTTATGGCAATTATTGGCGCAACAGATAATATGATTTCTGGGAGTGCATTCAAGCCAGATGATGTCATTACAACTTATAGTGGCAAAACGGTTGAAATTTTAAATACAGATGCGGAAGGTCGTCTTGTTTTAGCAGATGCAGTAGCTTATGCGAAACAACAGGGAGCTTCTTCAATCATTGATTTAGCTACATTAACAGGCGGTGTGATTACAGCGCTTGGTTATGATAAAACAGGTGCATTAACAAATGATGAAGCATTTTATCAAGAATTTTTAGCAGCAACTGAAGAAACCAATGAGTTTACATGGTTGATGCCACTGACAAAGAATGATTTACAGCGCGTACGTAAGTCAGATATAGCGGATTTAAATAACTCACCAGGTGGCGATGGTCATATGATTTTTGGTGGTGGATTTATCCGTGAGTTTGTTGGAGATACACCGTGGATTCATTTAGACATTGCAGGTACATCAGACGCGAATGCAGCGCATGACTTAGGACCAAAAGGCGGTACAGGTGTCATGGTACGTTCGCTTGCAACTTATATTATGCGTCAAACTGAACAAGAAATTGACATATAATAAATATCGATAGTAAAAGAGACCAAAACGAACTCTCGAGTCGTTTTGGTCTCTTTATTATTTTTTAGTTATTTGTTCTTCTTCTGCTTTTTTACGGAGATACTCTGCTTTTAAATCATCTTTTACTGTACCTTTCCAAGGTTTAACACCTGAAAAGTAAGCAGCGCGTGCCATTAAGTGCCCACCCACAGGACCTGTAACGAACAAGAATAAAATCCCCAGTAGAATTCTCGGATTGTAAACGCCCTCTACAGACCAGAAATGAATGAAAGTACCAATCAAGATGAACATAACACCTAGTGTGGCACTCTTAGAAGCAGCATGAGCGCGTGTATAAGCGTCTGGGAAACGAAGTAGACCAATTGCTGTCACAATGATAAAAAACGTTCCTAGCGCCAGTGAAATAACAATTAAGGTATTAATTAGAATTGTCACGTTCGATAATATCTCCCTTCTCTAAGAATTTAGAAAAGGCTGTCGTGCCAATGAAAGAAAGAATCGCTAATAGTAATGCTATTTCCACATAAAAACTTGTTTTCACATAGATAGAAAATAGACCGACTAAAGCGATAATACAAACACCAATTGCATCAAGCGCAATAATACGATCAGGTGCAGTAGGTCCTTTCACTAAGCGGTAAATAATAGGAATCATCGTAAGTGAGATCAGAACGATGAGAATAAGTATGAAGTAATCCATCATGAGCGACTCACCTCCAAGATAGCTTTTTCAAATGATTGTTTAATTGACTCGATTGTGTCATCGACATCATCAATATCAATCGCATGAATATAAAGTGTTTTTGAATCGTCTGATACATGTACAACAATCGTACCAGGCGTTAATGTAATCAAGCTTGACAATAATGTAATTTCCCATTCTTTTTCTAAAATAGTCGGATAAGCGAAGAAAGCAGGCTCCATGTCCATTTTAGGTGCGAGTGCAATTTTCACAACTGCAATATTGGCCAACCACAATTCTTTTAGAAATAAGAATGCAAGGCGAATTGCAGACCAAAGTCGGTCGATGTAAAAACGAGAAGGGAACATGTTACGCATAATGAAGAGCATAATAATCCCGAGTAAATAGCCAATAACAAAGCCTTGGGGTGTGAAGTTAATGGATAAAAACATCCAAATGAATGCAAGGAAAAAATTCAATAGTACTTGAATTGCCATGCGTCAATCACTCCTTTAATACCGCATCTGTATAAACAGATGGATGTAATAGTACCTCTGCGGCGTCTTGCATATACGGTGTAATCCATTCTGCACCTACGCCGTATGCTACCGTTAATAAAACAAGTAGCATGCTTGGAATCAAGAGTTGTTTATAATGCGTTCTCGATTCTTTTGGAACGAGTGTTTTTGCTTCACCCCAGAAGCCGTAAATAAAGATTCGAATAACGGATAGTAGTACGATTAAGCTAGATAGTAAAATCCAAAGACTAGACCATAGATTTCCAGCTGCAAGTCCGCCTTCTACAATCAACATTTTACCGATGAAGCCACTTAATGGTGGAATACCAGCAAGACCAAATGCAGCGATTAAATAGGTCCAAGCGAGCGTTGGATAGGTGCGCATAATACCACCCATCTTTTTCAAATTGGCTGTGCCAGTCACGACAATCATAATACCAACTAAGAAGAATAGTGCGGCTTTGATGAACATATCATGAACGATATAGAACATCGCACCCATCAAGCCATCTTCATTCATTTGTGCGACACCATATAAGATAACCCCAACTGCAATCACAATATTATAGATGATAATATTTTTAACATTGAATGTCGAAAGCGCTCCAATACATCCCGCTAAAATCGTTAAACAACTTAATACGAGTAAGAGTGTATGTGTAAAACCTGTATCATGTACGAAGAATAACGTATATGTACGCGTAATTGCGTATACACCAACTTTTGTTAAGAGGGCTCCAAATAGTGCAAGAACAGGAACTGGTGGTGCAGCATAAGCACTCGGTAACCAGAAGAATAATGGGAAGATGGCTGCTTTTAATCCGAAAACGATTAAGAACAGTACGCCAATTGTTGTAATAATTCCTGGTTGATTCAGTTCGGCAATTTTCACTGAAATATCCGCCATATTCAATGTACCAACTACAGAATATAAGAAGGCTACTGTAATAACGAATAGTGCTGAAGAAATAACATTTACGAGAATATACTTAATGGATTCACGTAGCTGACCTTTTTCCCCGCCTAATACACTCAGTAAATAAGAAGCCATAAGTAATACTTCAAAGAATACGAATAAGTTGAAAATATCCCCTGTTAAAAATGCTCCGTTAACACCTGTTAGCATTAAAAGTACGCCAGGATAGTAGAAGAATTTTTCACGTTCAACCCCGATTGATTTGAAACTATACCAAACTGTAAATAGTGCAACGATAACACTTGTCGTCACAAGTAGCATCGCGACCATATCAGCAACCATCGTAATACCGAATGGTTCCGGCCAGTTACCAAATGTAACAACTTGGATGCCTTCTGTGTGAATCGTTTGAATTAAGTAAACTGCACAAGCTGTCGTTAAAATCAAACTAACAAGTGTTACGACACGTTGATAATATACTTTTTTCGGAGCGAACATTAAAAGAATGGCTGTGAAAAAAGGAAGAATGATTGGTGTTAATAAAAAGTTAGTCATCATCTGCTAAAATCCTCCTAATTTCATCTAAGTTATCTGTTCCAAGTTCTTGATATGCACGATATGCAAGTACTAAGAAGAAGGCTGTGACACCAAAGCTAATCACAATCGCTGTTAAGATTAAGGCTTGTGGTAGAGGATCCGCCATATTTGTAACACCATCTGCTAAAACAGGAGGTGCTTCACCGCCTAGACCACCCATTGTTAAGATGAGTAAATGCGCACCATGACTTAATAAGCCTGTACCGATAATAATACGTAAAATACTTTTAGAAAGAATTAAATAGACAGCAGCCATGAATAAAAATCCAATAGCAAAGGACATGACAACTTCCATTATTCATCCCCTCCAATCGATTGAATAATAATCATTGTGACACCGACAACGACCAGATAAACACCGAGGTCAAATAACATCGCTGTATGTAGTTCTGTGTCGCCGAATAATGGTAGTGTGAAATGATCAAAATAATGTTTAAAGAACGCATCGCCCAAAAAGGCAGACGTAGCAGCTGTACCTAATGACAGGAGTAAACCAATCGCTGTCATTGTTGTGTAGTTGATTGGTAATAACTGCTGTACCGTTTTTAAATCATATGTTAATAGAAGTAACACAAGTGCACTTGCTGTAAGAAGTCCACCAACAAATCCGCCTCCAGGAGAGAAGTGTCCTGCAAAGAAGATATGAATGGAGAAAAGGAAAATCATGAAAAATACAACTTGTGTGGTTGTTTTTAAAATGACGTTATTTAGTTTCATGTGTTTTCTTCTCCTTCTTTGGACGACGTAATTTAATCATGCCAAGAATCGCCATACCAGCGATTGCGAGTACAGTGATTTCGAATAATGTATCAAATCCACGATAGTCAACAAGAATTACATTGACGATATTACCGCCACCTGCTTTTGTATAAACCGTATCTTTATAATATTGGCTGATGGATGGAAGTAATTTTTGTGACTGTGCAGATAGTGCAACAAGTGTCACCATGACGCCAACACCAAGCGCAATTAAAAAGTTATTAATTTTAAATGGCATACGTTCTTCGTGACGTGACATTTTTGGGAGATGATAAAAGGCTAATAGGAATAGCGCAACTGATACAGTTTCGATTACTAATTGTGTTAGCGCTAAGTCAGGTGCATTGAAAATAATAAAGAATAATGCAACCGAGTAACCGACAGCGCCAAGTGCAATAATCGCAGTTAAGCGTGTGCGTGCAATCAGTACCGTTAATGTACCAATAACCATGACAATTAAGGTTGCAATTTCAAAAATACCAACCTCTGCTGTATTCGCTGTACTATAGTTAAATCCATTACTCATAAACAATGTCGAAATAACAGCGACAACCATGAAAGCGAACATATACATTAAGTAGTGGCGCATCGAACCTGTCATATAAAGATTCGATAATTTCTGACTATCTACGTCCGCAAAACGCATTAAACGGTTATAAAGACCATTCAACGACCATTTTTCTGATACGAAACGATAAATGGGTTGCCATTTTTTAAGTGTTATAAAGAGTAAGAACCCGATGACAACAATACCAATTGTCATTTGTAGTTCAGTTGTCCAACCATGCCAAGCTTGTACATGAATTGGAATATCATCAATTGTTTCATAAAGCTGTGGTTGCATGGCAAGAACAGCTGGTTTAATGAAGTATTTACCGATAACATTTGGAATGAAGAAGATTGCTACAACAAGTGAAGCTAAAATAATTGGCGAAATTAACATACCAATCGGTGCTTCATGTGGCTTCTTCGGTAATTTGCTTGTATTTCCTTTGCCCATAAATGTGTAATACAAGAAGTATAGACAGTAAACAAATGTAAAAATACTTGCAACAAATGCGACCCATGGAAGAATAGGACCCCATGTTGAAAAATTGAATAGTGAAAATTCTTTTAATGAAAGCATAGAAGTTAAAAATAATTCTTTACTTAAAAATCCATTGAATGGTGGTAAACCAGCCATTGCTAAACTACCGATTGCAGCAATTGTAAAACTAATTGGCATTAAGCTCATTAAGCCACCAAGTTTTCGAATATCACGTGTACCTGTTTCATGATCAACAATTCCGGCAACCATGAATAAACTACCTTTGAATGTGGCGTGATTCACAAGATGGAAAATAGCCGCATAGGCAGCAAATGCAAAAATTGTCTTTTGTGGAGATTCTACATGGAATGCAATCCCCGCTGCACCAAGCATCGCCATAATCATTCCTAGCTGACTGACAGTCGAGAATGCGAGAATTCCTTTTAAGTCGGTTTGCTTTACAGCGAAGAATGAACCCCAGAATAATGTAATCAAACCACTTAAAACAACGAGCCAAATCCAATATTCACTCACTGCAAATAATGGTGTTAGACGTGCAACTAAGTAAATCCCTGCTTTTACCATTGTGGCAGAGTGAAGGTATGCACTAACTGGTGTTGGTGCTTCCATCGCATCTGGTAACCAAATATAGAATGGGAACTGAGCAGATTTTGTAAATGCACCTAATAGAATGAGTACAATCATCCAAATGAAGTAGGGCGAATCAGCAATCACTGAACCATTTGCAATCAATTCACGAATGGAATAGCTACCACCTGCCTGTGCAAGAAGTAAAAATCCACCGAGCATCATCAGACCACCAAAAACAGTAATCATCATCGATTTAAGCGCACCAAAACGAGATCGATCGCGATTGTACCAATAACCGATCAGTAGGAAAGATGAAATCGATGTTAATTCCCAAAATAGATATAAACTAATTAAATGATCGGATTGAACCACGCCAAGCATGGCTGTCATGAACATTAGTAAATAGAAATAAAAATTATGCAGCTGTTCTTTTTTTCGATCCAAATAAAAAATCGAGTATAAAACAACTAATGAACCAATAATGGTAATTAATAAAGAGAACAGTAAACTAAGACCGTCTAAATAAGATGTTACGGATAAGTCGAGTGACTTTACCCAGTAGAAGGTAGATGTATAAGGACCTTCTGTAATGTTTGGAATAAAGCGCGCATAGTATATTGCGAGCGTAAGTGGAACCAATAAAACAAACCAACCCGTATGTATACGTGAGAACGTTTTATAAAGTAGTGGCACGAAGAGTGCAAATAAAACGGGTAGGAAAATGAGTAGAACTTGATTCACTATAATCCCCCTTTCAAATAATAATCAATGGATTAAACAACAGTATAGCTCATAAATGAGCGCTTTGCATGGTTCGGCAAATGGATTCCCGCTTGATTGTGAATCTATTTTTCCGATATTATAAATATGAAGAAACAGACAAAAAATTACGCGAAAATCGAGGTAAAATTTTTTTATGAAGAATCCATATATCTATGGCTATCTACCGTTAATTACCATCATTCTCTTTAGTTTAACATTCGGATTGTATTCCGTAACAGAAAGTTTAGTCCTATTTAAAAAAATTGGTGTATATGCGGGGGTACGGGAGTTTCTATCTGAAATTCAACTGCGTGTGTTCCTATTAATTGTTATTGCAGCAGTTTATTTCATGATTTTTTCAGCTCTTAAATTAATCGGCGAGACCATTCACGAGATGGGCATGCTATTCTTTTCGAAAGATATGGATGGTAAAAGTTTGATTGTGATTCGTGGTGGAAATGTAATTTTCTTCTTCGGTGCACTGGTTTCGGCAGCAGGTATTTCAAATATTTATATACTTGGTGGCATATTTATTACAACTGTCTTTATTTATTTTGTTTATATTATTTATAAAATCAGTGTACATGTATCATTCGGTGCATCCATTGGTGTTATGCTTTTTGAAATTGTTGTATGGGCGATTATTTTAACGCTCGTTGTGTATGCAGGATTAAAATTATACAATGGGATTATTTCGAGTTTGCCATTCAAATCGTAAAATACAAAACAGACTGGGACGAAACATTTCACTTCCCTTTTTAGCGTTCGCAACGAAAAACTGGAACCGCGCCACAGCGCGATTCCAGTTTTTCTTATGCTCATGTGGGATGTATTTTTTGCACTTATGTCCCAGCCTGTTTATATTTTATTGCACCATTACATTGAATAATTTATGGTGGATTTTTTCTTTTTCAAGATCTTTCATTTGAACAGGTTTGTCATATCCAAGCCATACAACACTTGTATAACGACCTGTCAAACCAGCCATCCAATAATCTCGGTAGTCATTTGTTGTACCTGTTTTGACTCCCAAATAACTACTGCTCGCTTGAACACCTACACCTGTACCAGAATCAGCTGTTGCTTTCATCATTTGACGAATAGATGTGACAGTTGATGGAGCCCAAACTTGTTCTTTTTTATCTGGCCATTCATATAAAAGTTTACCACTTCTTGTTTTAACAGCACGAATCGCATGTGTACGAGAATAGTTCCCATTGATAAAAGAAGTGTAGGCATCTGCTAATTGAACAGAGGACATACCATCGGTGAATCCACCAAGCGCAGCTGTATAATACAAGTCTTTTTTCGTTGCACGATCAAATGTGAAAGGTTGCATGTAATTGAACGCTTTTTTTATGCCGACACGATCGAAGATACGAAGAGCTACTGTATTATACGAATTTTTGAATGCATTTTCTAATGAAACAATACCAACCTTTTCGTTACCATAATTTTGTGGACAATAGTCGTTTACACAATATTGGGAAGCATCAATCGTTGAATCAGGTGTTACACGATAGTTTTCAAAATAAGGGCCGTAATCTAAAATCGGTTTAATTGCAGAACCTGGCTGACGTTTTGCTTGATAAGCACGATTAAAGTCATATTTCTCATAACCTTTTCCAGCGTATACTGCGACAATCTCGCGACGCTCGTTATCAATAACAGTTCCAGCTGCTTGCAATTTACCACGACCACTTAAGATTGTATTAGCACCTTTTGTTACTTGACGTTGTTTCTTTCGATCTAAACTCGTTTCGATAATCAAACCATTGTGTAAAACTTCATTTACACGTTCTGTTAATGCTTTATTAACTGCTGCAAAAGCAGCGCCTGTCTTCGCTTGTTCAAATTGTTTATGATAGCCATCTACCTCTGAAATTAAACTTCTGAGTTCATACATAACGTATGTACTATATTCAGGATATTTTTGTGTTTTCTTTTTGATTGAAATTGAAATGGTTTCCTTTTTGAACTTCGCTGCCTCTTCTTCTGTTAAGATTTCTTTCTCAACCATCTTATCTAGTAATCGTTCTTGACGCTTTTTCGTATTTTCAAAGTTTCGAAGAGGATCATATAGACTTGGGTTATTCGGAATCGCTGCAATAAAAGCCATTTCAGCTTTTGAAAGTTCTGGTAAGGGCTTGTTAAAATAATAGGTTGAAGCAGCACCCACACCATAAACACCATTTGCAAAATACATTTCATTCAAATAATCATTTAAAATCTCATCTTTAGATTCTTTTTTCTCTAACTCATAAGCATAAAATAATTCGAGCATTTTTCGTTCATACGTTTTTTCTTGCGATAGATAGCGCATACGAACGAGTTGTTGTGTGATAGTACTACCACCTTGTGAAGTCTCACCACTTGAACGATTTGCCATGACTGCACGCATGATTGCTGTTAAATCAAATCCAATATGGTCATAAAAACCTGCATCTTCCGATAAAACGAATAGTTGCTGTGCGAATGATGGAATATCGCCTAATTTTAATGGGTCACGCCATTCAGAGTATTCTTCTGAAAAGAGAACATTATCTTGGTCTTTTAATAGTGTAGGATTAATCGGTTGTTGATCCTTAATTTCAATGGCGGAGGAGAATTGCTTACTAAAATTTTTTGCTGAAATGAGTTCTATACCAATCTTATTAAATAAAAAGATGAGCAGAGGCAAGCTACAAATAATCAGCATAATGCCGAGTGCCTTTCTCACAGTCAATCCTCCTCATATGATTTCAATGTAAATTATACCGTCATAGCATAGCATAAAAAGTAAGTTTATGACTTACCTTTTATTATATCGTCCAAATCTTGTAAAGGTTTCTTGTCTACGACGTATAAAATAATCCATGCGATGAAAAATAGTGCTGCAGTCACATAGAAAACAGCAGAGATAGAAAAAATACCACTTACAAAGCCACCGATTAGTGGACCGATAATGTTACCGAAGAATCGGAAGCTCGTATTGTAACCCATTACTTCTCCTTGGACAGTAACAGGTGCCTCACGACGAATGAGTGCTGTTGTAATCGGAATTAAGCCACCAAGTACCGTTCCGTAAACTAAACGTAAAAGAATTAATTGCCATAGAGCTGTAACCCAAGCTTGTGGAATCATGAAGATGACAGCGAGACCTAGTAAGATGAACAGTACTTTTTCATAACCAATATGATCACCTAAACGCCCCCAAAAACGTGCAAATAGAATATTCCCAAGACCAGCTGCACTGAATGTTAAACCAGCTAAGAATGTTACTTGTGTGACATCATGCGTTAAATCAGCCACATATAAAGAAAGAAGCGGTTGAATGGAGAAATTCCCGATTTGAATAAGCGATGTAATCAGCATGACATTGAATAATAAGCGGTGTTTAAAAATACCACGGAGTACTTGTCTGCGTGAATAGATTTGACGTGCTTTTTTACTTACAGCTGCGCGTACTTCTTTTACACCGAAGAAGATGATGATACCAGCGAGTAAGACAGAAGCAGATGTGATGAAGAAAGTGTATTGGAAACCAAAAGCATCGGCTAATAATCCACCTACAATGGGACCAAATAGAGAACCAGATACACTACCCATTTGAAGTGTTCCAAGTGTCTTACCTGCTTCTTTTTTCTCCGTTTGTGTACTAATGAAAGCGAGTGAAGTGGGGATGAATCCTGTAACGACACCCATTGCTAAACGAAGGAAGAAGAATTGCCAAACATTCTCTACATACCCCATTAAGAGAATACTAATGGCTAGACCAATCGCATTAATGATAAGAATCGGCTTATAGCCATACTTATCTGCGATGCGTCCCCAAATGGGTGACATGATGAATGCAGATATGAAGGTCGCTCCGAAGATTAAGCCTGACCATTTTTGAACATAGCCTTCTGAAAAATGACCGAGTGTTTCGATGTATAAAGAGAGGAAGGGCATAATCATCGTCATCGTCCCAGCGACTAAAAGATTGGAAATCCAAATGATGATAAAATTACGTTTTTGAAGACTCATAAAATCACGTTCTTTCTATATATTAATGAAAATGTAGTTAAACACTGAATTAAAATGGTTTTTATGATAGAATATGACGGTACAATTCAGAAGGTATTTTCGCGTGTATCGCTTAAAATTCCCTTTTGAGAAAATGCATAAACTTATCGTATAAAAGGAGAGACAATTATGTTTCCACAATTAAACCAAGAAGTACAAGAAAACGAAATCCTAGTTGAAATGGATACAACAATGGGTCCAATTCAAATCAAATTATTCCCAGAGTTAGCGCCAAAAACAGTAGAAAACTTTGTAACACATGCAAAGAATGGCTACTACGACGGTATTATTTTCCACCGCATTATTAAAGATTTCATGATTCAAGGTGGAGACCCAACTGGTACAGGTATGGGCGGCGAATCAATTTATGGTTCAACATTTGAAGATGAATTCAACCCTGAGTTAATGAACTTACGCGGCGCATTATCAATGGCGAATGCGGGTCCAGGAACAAACGGTTCACAATTCTTCATCGTACAAGCGAAAAATGTTCCTTCAAACATGTTAAAACAAATGCAAGATTATGATTACCCAGAAGAAGTAATCAAAGCTTATGCTGAAAACGGCGGTACACCATGGTTAGACGGTAAACATACAGTATTCGGTCACGTTGTAAGTGGCATGGATGTTGTAGATGGAATGGCTGACGTAGAAAAAGACGGTCGTGACAAACCAGTAGAAGATATCTCAATTAAGAGCATTAAAGTAATTGAAAAATAATGCATAATAAAACTCCGATATGCCGTAGCATATCGGAGTTTTTTTTGACCTACGAGATGCTTACGATAATGCTTGAATAAAGCGTTTTACAGCTTCTTTCAAAGTTTCGCGTGTACAAGCGATGTTCATTCGAAGGAAACCATCGAATGGTGCACCGTATTTTGTACCGGGATCAAGTGCGACCCCTGCATCTAATAGTTTTTGCATCATTTCTTTTTCAGTCATACCTGTTTGGCGCATATCTAACCATAATAGATACGTTGCATCAGGATGTTTTATGTTAATTTTTGGAAGTTTTTGTGTGATGGTATCAATCACATAGCGTACATTCTCATTCAGATAATCGATTAAAGCATGTAACCATGCTTCAGATTCTTCGGAGAAAGCAGCTTGTACAGCTGTTAAAGCAAATGTGTTAAGACCCATTTGACTATGACTTTCCATTGTTTTTCGAATCATTTGACGTTTCTTTGCATCGGTTACAATCATCATAGCAGCTTGAATACCAGCGATATTGAATGTTTTTGTTGGTGCAACACATGTGATGACATTATCAGCATGTGAAGAAGCTTTTGCGAATGGAATATGTTGTGTACCGTTTAGAATTAAATCACTATGAATTTCATCAGAAAGTACAATGACACCATTTTCAGCACAAATTGTATCAATTCTTTTCAGAACATCTTCAGACCAAACCGTTCCAGATGGATTATGTGGATGACAGAAAATGAACAGTTTAACATCATCTTTTTTAGCTTGCTCTTCAAAAGATTCAAAATCGAATGTGTAGACACCATTTTCTTCATGCAGTGGTGCATAGGCTACTTGGCGATGTAGTTTTTTAGGTACATTAAAGAATGGAGGATAGATGGGTGCATTCACAAGCGCAGTATCTCCTTCATTCGTAAAAGCTTCAACAATTGTTGAAATAGCAGGCACAACGCCTTGATGATAAAGTACAGATTCTGTTGGTACATGCCAGTCGTTTCGACGTGCTAGCCATGAAGTTACAGAAGAAGCACATGCCTCATCTTCAAATGTGTAGCCGAATAGCGGGAAATCCATACGTGCTTTTAAAGCGTTCGTAATCGTTTCAGGTGCAGCAAAGTCCATATCTGCTACCCACATTGGAATAATTTTTGAAGCATCTGGAATAGAATAAATCTTCTCCATTAAATCCCACTTAAGTGAGCTTGTATTTCTACGTGAATAAGTTTCGTCAAAATTAAACATTCATACCCCTTCTTTCTGTCAGCATTTGCTCTTTTGTGCACTTTTGTTCGTAATTATGTTATCATGTCCTTTATCAAAATAAAATATGTAGGTGAACAACATGGATGTAAAGGAAATGAATAGAAAAGTGATTCACATGGTTGAACAGTGGAATCCTTTAAACCTAGAACGTGAATCCTATAAGGTAGAAGCAGAACAAGTCTTAACTACGTTGCAACAAGTAGACGATCCATCTGATTTAGGTAAAAGCATTCAAGAAATCTACCAACATTCTTTCCAACAATGGATTCCGCTCGAAAAGTGTGTGGAAATTTCATATAAATTACTTGCCATTAAATTTGAAATGAAAAGTATTTTATAAAATTTCGTATTACGAATTAATAGTAGCATATTCAAAATGTGAAATACAGTATTGTGTAGTGCGAAATGAATACATAGAAAAAGGAGTTACACCATTTAATTGGTTGTACCTCCTTTTTTGTATCTATTCATCATGTAGACCATCCACCAAGTTTGCAACAGGAATTTCAAGTGCATTTGATAACATGAGTAATGTCGGTTCAGTCGGAATTTCTTCACCTGTTTCATAACGTAATAATTTTTCAGTACCAATCCTCGTTTTTAACGATAATTCTTCAAGTGAAAGTCCTCTTTCTGCTCGACTTACTCGTAATTGGGTTGCAATCTCTTGTTGCATCATATTCAACACATCCTTTTTAAAATAAAAGTATTAATAATAATAAATTCACGTTTTAAAAAGCTTTTAAACATTATATTTCATGAAAAAGTGACAGTTTGATTACAAGGTTTAACTAAATAAAAAGAATGGGTTGGGGAATACGTGTAAAATATCATCTCACATGAGCATAAAAAAACTAGAATCACGCCACAGCGTGGTTCCAGTTTTTCGTTGCGAATTCTAAAAATGGGATTGAAATGTTTTGTTCCATCCTATTCTGGTGAGTATTATCCTTTAATCCCTTGATATAACACAATAATGATGGCGATTGGTGCAACATAACGTACAAGAATACGCCAAATAGTAAATACCCATGGTTTCACAGGTAGTTCCTCTAATTGTTCTGCGCGTTTTAATTGATAACCAGCAAATAGTGCCATTAATAAAGCACCGATCGGCATACCAATTGAGTTTGTGAAGAAATCAGCAAAATCAAAGATTGAGCGACCTAGAATTTGTACATTCGCTAGCTTTCCGAATGATAAGGCACTTGGAATCCCAATGATAAAAATACCAATTCCACATAACCAAGCGTACTTTTTACGTTTTTCGAATTTACTTCCCATTGCTGTTGCAACTACAATTTCAAGCATTGCAATAGCCGAAGTGATTGTAGCGAATAGTAGTAAGATGAAGAAAATGATTAAAAAGATGGAACCGAGTGGAATGTGTTGGAATACAGCTGGAATAATAATAAATACAAGACCAGGACCTTGGTCTGGCGAGAAGCCGAGTGCAAAGACGGCAGGGAAAATAACAAGACCTGCAAGAATTGAAATCCCAATGTTCATCCAAGCGACATTCATAGCAGATGAACCAAGACGCACATCTTTTTTCAAATAAGAAGCATATGTGAGCATTGCTGCTACACCGACACTTAGTGAGAAGAATGCTTGACCAAGCGCAAGTAATAATGTTTTTCCTGTTAAATAGCTCCAATCAGGAACAAACATGAATTTAATTCCATCCATTGCACCGTCTAATGTCATCGAGCGAATTGCTAAAATGATGAAGAACACAAATAGTAAAGGCATCATCCATTTACTTGCTTTTTCAACACCATTTTGAATCCCGCTTGAGATGATTAAGATGACGATAAGTAAGAATGCCCCTTGTGCTAATACAACTTCCCATGCATTCAACGTTAAATTTCCGAATAATTCTGCGAAGAAATTTTCGTCATTGCTTGAGAGCTTGAAGCCAATTGCACGAACAAGATAGCTTAAAATCCATCCGCCTACCACACTGTAGAATGATAAGATAATGCCTGATAAGATAAAGCCAAGCCAACCCGTTAAAAACCACGGTGTACGAGGTGCTTGTTTTTTAAATGATGTCACAGCGTCACTTTGTCCGCGACGACCAATCATAAATTCTGCGACGAGTATAGGTAAACCGATTACTAAAGTACATAATATAAATAAAATAATAAATACACTACCACCGTTAGTACCAGCCATATATGGGAACTTCCAAATAGCCCCTAATCCAATCGCACTGCCCGCAGCAGCTAAGATAAAGCCAATTTTAGAAGCAAATTGATCCCTTTTTGACACGATGTATATCCTCCTTATAAATACGATTGTTTCATTTTACAACAATATTCTGAAAAAATACATGACTATAATTGTAAAAATAGAAAATTCATATCTTCTAAAGTGGTGTGAATTGGTAGATTCTTTGCCCGACATACAGTGCTGTGCTATACTGCTAAATGAATATATAACAGCATTTAAAATTGAATAGTTAGAAAGTGGGATGACGAGATGTCAAACAAATATAAAGTAGGAGACGTGGTGACAGGGAGAGTGACAGGGATTCAACCATACGGCGCTTTTGTTTCGTTAGATGGGCAAACGCAAGGATTGGTGCATATATCTGAAATCACGTATGGTTTTGTCAAAAACATTACAGATTTCATCTCTGTCGGTGATTTAGTAAAGGTGAAGATTTTAGAAGTAGAAGATGCGAATAAGAAAATTAGTTTATCCATTCGTGCGCTACAAGAAAAACCACCGAAAAAGAAAGAATTGCCACCGCGTAAGTCATTACAAGATCGAGTAAATGAACGAGACGCTGTCGGATTTAATTCTTTAAAAGAAAAGCTCGATCAGTGGATTAAAGAATCTGGAATTGAATAACATCTCTACAACCACTTTACTCTAAAATTTTATTCGAGTTAGAATAAAGTAGTATTGTTTTTAAACAAAATTAAAAAGAAGAGTTTGAGACATAAACATTTTGTTATGTCCCGGGCTCTTCTTTTTATATGTGACAATCTGTTATTTACCGATTAAAACAAATACATTTTCATCAGGAGCCTGCATAACCGCTACATGTCCCCCTAAGTGATTGGGGAAAGGAGTGCGTATCCATATAACTTTTTCATTGTCTTTTAACATTTCATAAGTTTCTTGCACATCCGATACGATAATTTCGGTTTCAGAAAATTGTAAATCAGGATTATCTTTTAAAACGAGTTCTGAATTGCCATCAGGGAAAGTCATTCCTACAAGTCTCCACTTGTTCTGTTCATCTTGAAAAGTATCCCATGATTTAGTTAATCCGAGCATTTCATAAAAGCGAATCGATTTTTCAATATCTTGTGTATAAATTGCAACGCATTCAATCTTTCTCCACATAAAATAAAGCACCCCTTCAAATGAGAATATATGTTCTCATTTGATTATAGGGTAAAATACTTCAAAAGAAAACTAAATCCTTATTTAATTATTTTTTAATTTACGCAATCGATATTGTAAGTTTTGACGACTCATTCCAAGGGCCTCAGCAGCTTTTGTAATGTTATGACCGTATTTATCAAGTACCTTATTTAAATAATAGGCCTCTGCTTCACGTAAATAATTGTCTAAAGGCATCAGTTCTTGTTCAGCTTGGATAACAAAATCCTCTGCATGAAGGGGCGTACTATCACGATATTCTTGTACCTTTAATTTAAAATGATGTGGTAGTAAGTCATACGTAATATACTCCTCATTCGAAATCATCGTACTCATCTCATCTAATAACACTTCAAGTTCTTTCAAATTCCCTGGCCAGTCATAGTGCTGGAAAAGTTGTTCTACTTCATTTGTGACTCCTTTAATTTGACTACCGAAAATACGACGATAGCGTGCTAAATAGTCTTGAATGAAAGGTCCCATATCGCTCAAACGCTCACGTAGAGGCGGTACAGTAATGGATACAGATGCAAAGAAATAGTATAAATCTTTTAATAGCACTTGTTCAGCAATTAAATCAATGGGATCGTTGCCAACGCTTGCGATGAAAAGATGTTCTGTTGAATACGTTTCAAGTACTTGAAGTAATGCTTTTTGTTGCTCAAGCGATAAAAATTCGATTCGTTCGCAAAAGATTGTACAACTGTTATGCTCTTCTAATTGCTTTGTTAATTTCTCAACCATATGTTCATCAGAACGATTGCAATACAATGTAATAAATTCATCAGGCACTGGAACAGTTGCATAATGAATTCCTTCAGCAATCAAGTCTTTTCCAGTACCCGATTCACCAATTAAAAGTACGGGTAACTTAGCAATAGCAGCTTTTTTTGCAATTTGAACGACGCGCTTCATTTCAGGTGAAACAGCTGTAATTACATCAAATGTAATGGGTTCCCCGTAACGCTGTAAAGGTTGATTTACTAATTTCTCAAGTGTTGTAATATCACGTGCAAATTCGATAGCCCCGACAATTTCATCATGTTGTTTAACCGGATATGTATCATTGATTGTTGTAATCTCTTGGCCATTATGATTCCAATACGTTTGTTTAATATTCAACACAGGCTCACCTGTTTGCAACACATAAAGTAATGTTGATTCATCTGCATTATTAAAACGAAAAATATCTAAGATGGAACGATCTGACATATCCTCTAAGTTCAATCCTTCAATTTTTTTCATCTGTTCATTATAAATAATCGTTTGACCCTGTGCATTAATTGCATGAATCCCTACTGTTGAGTGTTCGGTTAAAAATTCATAAAATACTGTTAAATCAAGGTTTTTCTCCATATTTTCGCTCACTCCGTAAAAAAATTTGTTAAAATTACAATTTTTCTCTTGAAAAACGCAACATTCTCTTGCATTATTATAAGTGTAAAGGATAAAGAAACGCAAATATTTTTTGCGCTTTCTTTTTAACACACAAAGGAGGACTAGAAATGATTCCATACAAAACAGAACCATTAACAGATTTTTCGAAAGAGGAAAATCGTCAAGCATATAGAGAGGCCATCCAAAAAGTTCAACAAGAACTTGGAAAAGATTATCCGTTAATTATTGGTGGCGAAAAAATCGTTACAGAAGATAAAATCACTTCTTATAACCCAGCGAAGAAAACTGAAGTTGTAGGTACAGTGTCGAAAGCAACTCAAGAATTAGCTGAAAAAGCAATGCAAGTTGCAGACGAAACATTCAAAACTTGGAGTAAAGTAGATCCTGCAGTTCGTGCAGACATTCTATTCAAAGTAGCTGAAATTACAAAACGTCGTCGCCATGAAATGTCAGCGATGATGACACTTGAAGCAGGTAAACCATGGGTAGAGGCAGATGCAGATACAGCAGAAGCAATCGACTTCTTCGAATACTATGCACGCCAAATGCTTGAACTAAAAGACGGTAAACCAGTTCTTTCACGTCCAGGCGAGTTCAATAAATTTGATTACCGTCCACTAGGGGTTGGCGTAGTCATCTCACCATGGAACTTCCCATTCGCAATTATGGCAGGTACAACAGTAGCGGCTGTCGTAACAGGTAATACAGTACTATTAAAACCAGCTTCAACAACACCAGTAATCGCTTATAAGTTCATGGAGATTCTTGAAGAAGCAGGTCTCCCAGCAGGCGTAGTGAACTACGTACCAGGTTCTGGCGCAGAAGTTGGCGACTACTTAGTAGATCACCCACGTACTCGTTTTGTATCATTCACAGGTTCACGTGATGTTGGTTTACGTATCAACCAACGTGCTTCTGTATTAAATGAAGGACAAATTTGGATTAAACGTGTCATCGCTGAAATGGGCGGTAAAGATACAATCTTAGTTGATAAAGAAGCGGATTTAGAATTAGCTGCACAAGCAATTGTAAAATCAGCATTCGGTTTCTCGGGTCAAAAATGTTCAGCATGTTCACGTGCAGTCATCGTAGAAGATGTTTACGATCAAGTGGTTGAACGTGTAACAGAATTAACAAAAGAATTAACAATCGGTGATCCAACAGATGGCGATAACTTCATGGCAACTGTAATCGATGCAGCAGCATACAAAAAAATCACTTCTTACTTCGATGTAGCGAAAGAAGAAGGTCGTATTGCAGTAGGCGGTACAGCAGATGATTCAGTTGGTTACTTTGTACATCCAACAGTTGTTGTAGACGTTGCACCAACAGCTCGTCTAATGCAAGAAGAAATCTTTGGACCAATCGTTGCGATTGCAAAAGCAAAAGACTTTGAAGAAGGTTTAGCGATTGCGAACAATACAGAATACGGTTTAACAGGTGCTGTTATTTCAACAAACCGCGAACACATCGAACGTGCACGCGAAGACTTCTTCGTAGGTAACTTATACATTAACCGTGGTTGCACAGGCGCAATCGTAGGTTACCAACCATTCGGTGGTTATAACATGTCAGGTACTTGCTCTAAAGCAGGCGGTCCAGACTTCTTAACATTACACATGCAATCAAAATCAGTTTCAGAAGCATTTTAATTTATGTGGATGAGGGGTTTTTACGCCCCTCATTTTTATCCACTGTTATAAAGCGTTTACATATAAACAACAAGGAGGAAAACAAGATGACAATTACACAAAATATTATTGAACAAACAAACTCAATCGGTGCAAAAAACTATTTACCACTTCCAATCGTTATTTCAGAAGCAGAGGGTGTATGGGTAACAGATCCAGAAGGTAACAAGTATATGGATATGCTTTCAGCTTACTCAGCGGTAAACCAAGGACACCGTCATCCGAAAATTATCCAAGCCTTAAAAGACCAAGCGGATCGTGTAACATTAACTTCACGTGCATTCCACTCAGATCAATTAGGTCCATGGTATGAAGCTGTTAGCGAATTAACAGGTAAAGAAATGGTTCTTCCAATGAATACAGGTGCAGAAGCTGTTGAAACAGCATTCAAAGCTGCGCGTCGTTGGGCATATGATGTAAAAGGCGTTCCAGATGGTCAGGCAGAAGTAATCGCATGTAACGGTAACTTCCACGGACGTACAATGTTAGCTGTATCATTAACATCAGATCCTGAATATCGTCGTGGATTCGGTCCATTATTACCAGGAATTAAATTAGTAGATTACGGTGATATCGAACAACTAAAAGAAGCAATTACACCAAATACTGCAGCATTCATGATTGAACCAATTCAAGGTGAAGCAGGAATCGTATTACCACCAGCTGGTTTCTTAAAAGCAGCGCGCGAACTTTGTCGTGAACATAACGTTCTATTTATTGCAGACGAAATTCAAGCAGGTCTTGCACGTACAGGTAAAATGTTTGCTTGTGAATGGGAAGATGTAAACCCAGACATGTATATTTTAGGTAAAGCACTTGGTGGTGGTGTATTCCCAATCTCATGTGTTGTAGCAGATAAAGATGTACTTGGTGTATTCAATCCAGGTTCACATGGTTCAACATTCGGTGGTAACCCACTTGCTTGTGCCGTATCAATTGCAGCTTTAAATGTATTAAAAGATGAAAAATTAGCTGAACGCTCTCAAGAGTTAGGCGAATACTTCATGGGTAAATTACGTGAAATTAAAAACCCTCATATTAAAGAAGTACGTGGTCGCGGTTTATTCATCGGTTTAGAACTAGATGTAGAAGCACGTCCATACTGTGAAGAATTAATGGAATTAGGTCTATTATGTAAAGAAACACACGATACAGTTATCCGTTTTGCTCCTCCTCTTGTCATTACAAAAGAAGAATTAGATTGGGCAATCGAAAGAATCCAAAAAGTGTTTTCAAAATAAACCCAAAATAAGAGAAAATGGAACTAAACTGTGTTACAATATGTGCGAATCAATATGATGGGATTTCCAAAAAAATACTTTCTCATATGATTGCAAATTATTAAATAGTAAAGAGGCGAAAAAATCAAATGGCAGAAAATCTAAACCTGTTCACATCTACGCAAGAAGTAATTAAAAAAGCTCTTCAAAAACTTGGCTATGATGAAGGCATGTACGAATTATTAAAAGAACCACTTCGTATGCTAGAAGTGCGTATTCCAGTCAAAATGGATAACGGACAAGTAAAAGTATTTACAGGATACCGTGCACAACATAATGATGCTGTAGGACCAACAAAAGGTGGCGTACGTTTCCACCCGAATGTTTCTGAAGAAGAAGTAAAAGCTTTATCAATGTGGATGACATTAAAAGCAGGTATTGTAGACCTACCATATGGTGGCGGTAAGGGTGGCGTAATCTGTGACCCACGTCAAATGTCAATGGGTGAACTAGAACGTCTAAGTCGTGGTTATGTACGAGCTACAAGTCAAATTGTAGGACCAACGAAAGATATTCCAGCACCAGACGTTTTCACAAATGCTCAAATCATGGCATGGATGATGGACGAATACAGCCGAATGGATGAATTCAACTCTCCAGGATTCATTACAGGTAAACCAATTGTATTAGGTGGTTCTTTAGGACGCGATAAAGCAACTGCACAAGGTGTCACAATCGTCATTGAAGAAGCAGCAAAACGTCGTAACATTGATATTAAAGATGCACGTATTGTCATCCAAGGTTTTGGTAATGCAGGTAGCTTCTTAGCTAAGTTCATGAGTGATTTAGGTGCAAAAGTAGTTGGTATCTCAGATGCTTACGGTGCACTTTATGATCCAGAAGGTTTAGATATTGATTATTTATTAGATCGCCGCGACAGCTTTGGAACCGTAACAACTCTATTTGAAAATACAATTTCAAACAAAGAATTACTAGAATTAGAATGTGATATTCTAGTACCAGCAGCGATTGAAAACCAAATTACTGCAGAAAACGCACATCGTATTAAAGCAGGGATCGTAGTAGAAGCAGCAAATGGCCCAACAACTTCAGAAGCAACAAAAATTCTGAATGAACGTGGCATTTTACTTGTACCAGATGTACTTGCAAGTGCTGGTGGCGTAACAGTTTCTTACTTTGAATGGGTACAAAACAATCAAGGTTACTACTGGACAGAAGAAGAAGTAAACGAAAAGTTACTTAAAAAGATGGTAGAAGCATTTGATAATGTTTATACTGTAGCCACTTCACGTAATATTGATATGCGTTTAGCAGCTTATATGGTAGGCGTTCGTAAAACAGCAGAAGCATCTCGCTTCCGTGGCTGGGTATAATTGTTCCCAAAACAAATCATATGAACATAAGAAAACCGGAATCGCGTTGTGTCGCGATTCCGGTTTTTCATTTTACTAAAAAGGGAAATGAACTATTTTGTTATTTTTGAACAAAATAGACTTTTTGAGAAGGGAGCTCTAGACAATTCAATTGTCCACCGAAAGTTGCACCACCATCGATGCCGATAATACGATTTTCACCAAAATAAATTTTATTATTCAAGCGATCTTGATGTAAATGCTTTGTAGGGGTATGGCCGAAAATAACTATTTTTTGTCCCTCATATTTTTGGTGGAATTCATCGCGAATCCAAAGCAAACTCTTTTTCGTATTTTGATTGAAAGGGATATGTGGATCAACACCTGCATGTACGAAAATATAATTGTCTTGTTCAATCGACGTATCAAGATGACGGATAAACTCTAAATGTTTGATAAGATCTTCGCATAAAAAATTGTGTAAAGAAAAGTCATGTAAATCGCCAGCTTTTTTTAAATCTTTTTCAGTAAATCCATAACTACGCATCGTTGCCAAACCACCCGCAGTATAAAGTCAAAAATCCCACTCGTATTTATTCTCTTTTTCAAATACATCGAGCATAATTTGCTCATGATTCCCCATCAACACTTTTGCGCCATTCTCTTTTAACGTCATAATAAAATCGAGTACCTCTTTTGAAGCAGGACCACGGTCGATATAGTCACCTAATAAAATAAGTTGATCTTTAGCATCATCAGCATCATCATATTTTACTTGTTCTAGTAGTTCTTTAAAAAGATATAACTCACCATGAATATCACTAATTAATAATGTTCGACTCATATGAACCTCCTAGTCCTTCGTTTTCAGTTGGTCAGGTCTTTCGCCAATATGTCGCCAATTTGTTACGCCATCATCTTCATCAAAAAGAATCGTGACACGTGATACTTTCTTTTGTGCGAGTAAGATCTCCATTAAGTGATCCCGAATATCATCGACATATGCAAAAGATAAAGTAGGATCAACCTCTGCCATGAGTTCCACATGTAGGAATTCACCTTCTTTAATGACTTCTAGTCGTTTAATGTCACGAATGTTTGGATCATCTGATACAAGATAAGCGATATGATTCAACATTTCTTCATCTGTTTCTCCGATTGCACCACGTGCATTTTCTAAAAATACAGTACCTACAACATAGAACATCATTAAACCAATTAAGATAGAAGCAATACCTTCAGCAGCCTCAAATCCAGTTAAGTGAGAAATCACAACTGAGATAATCGCGATGACACCACCACCTGTAGCAACAGAGTCTTCCATAAAGACGAGTTTCGTTGCAGGTTTCGCATTTTTTAAATGTTTAAGCGCTTTTGGGATAGCTGTTAGAGGATTTGTTTTCTCTCCAGCATCTTGTGCAATCTCAGTTGCAGCTTTTATTAATACACTTCCTTCTAGTATAACCCCGACTGCTAAAACCGAGATTGTAATCCATAAACCTGTAGAAGTTGTTGGGTGAATAATATGATTAATTCCTTCTACAATTGTTTCATAAGCTAAAATACCAACAATTAATACGGCACCTAGACAGACGAGATTAACAACGCGACCAAATCCAGTTGGGAATTTTGGAGTAGGTGCTTTCTTTGAAAGGGCAGAACCAATAAATACAAAAAACTGATTGGCTGCGTCTCCGAGAGAGTGCATCATTTCAGCGAACATCGCAACGTTACCTGTAAAGAAAAAAGCAACTCCTTTTACAATGCCTAAAACTAAATTGACGATAGCAGCCAGTAAAGAAGGTTTATTACCTTGTTTTAATAAATGGAATATTTCTTTCATATGAAACCTCTTTCTTCTTATAGAATAGTTACCTCAATATGATTAATAAAAGGAAGTGATTTGAATTTTTTATAAACAGCAAAAGTATCTGTTTTTTCAACGAATGAGAGTTGAACACTAATTTCATGGTAAACAACATGATCTGGATATTCTAAGTCCTTAATTTTTAACTTCTCCATAATGAACTCATTGCTTTCCAGATAATCAATCACTTTTTCGATATCTTCCATACTCTCCAAACGAATCAATACTTGGACGTCTTGCAAGCGAAGACGTTCCGGGCCGAACTTTGTAAAGATGGGTGCAATGACTTCAACTCCAAGTAAGACTACAAGGACAGATAAAATCGCAGGTATATAAAATCCAGCACCTACTGCTATACCAATACCCGCTGCGCCCCAAATCATAGCAGCAGTTGTTAAGCCACTAATTGTATCATCCGTTCTTCTTAAAATAACACCAGCACCAAGGAAACCAATACCGCTAACTACTTGTGCAGCGAGACGTAGAGGATCCATTGTAATGTTAATACCAGGAACTGGCGTTGCTTGATGAACAGCTTGTACAGAGATAATTGTTAACAGACAACTAAATGTTGCGATTACAAGTGATGTCTTTAAACCGACAGGCTTCTTCTTTAATTCACGCTCTACCCCGATGATTAAACTTAATATTGCAGCGATTGCCATTTTTAATGTAGATTCTAAAACAAAAGCTGTATCTGCAAAAAACTCCATAAAATCAACTCTTTCAAATAAGTATTTATAAAGCATCGTACAACATAACTACCTATGATATGATAGGTGAGTGTTTTAGGTTATTGTACTATAAAATGGAAAAAGTTATATAGAGGAAGTGGGTGTTATACATCATGGAGAAACCAATAGTGCATCCATTAATAGTTATTTTTATCGGTGTCATCTCTGTATCTGCCTCAGCAATCTTTGTAAAGTTAGCAGATACAACAGCTGGTACGACAGCTTTTTATCGTATGTTTTTGTCCGTATTGATTATGTTACCGTTATTTTTGAACCGTCATGTACACGAATTAAAACAGCTTGTTAAAAGAGATTGGATTTTTTCTTCGATTGCAGGCGTATTGTTAGCATTTCATTTTATCTTATGGTTTGAGTCATTAAACTATACATCTGTTGCGAGTTCAACTGTATTAGTAACGTTACAGCCTCTATTCGCTGTCTTTGGTACATATTTTTTCTTTAAAGATCGAGTAGGTGCAAAAGGGATTTTAGCAATGGCCATTGCTATTGGAGGTAGTGTATTAATTAGTTGGGGAGATTTTAAAGTAGGGGGTACAGCCTTTTACGGTGATATATTAGCTTTAATTGCATGTGCATTTGTAACAGGTTATATGTTATTCGGACAAGATGTGAGAAGACGAGTAGGTTTGACAACATACACAATGATTGTTTACACAGTTAGTACAATTACATTAGCTCTTTATGTATGGATTAAAGGGGAAACTTTTATTGTTATAAGACCAATGGATTGGTTCTGGTTTGGGTTATTAGCCATCGTACCAAATTTATTGGGGCACAACTTATTTAACTGGGCTTTAAAATATGTATCTGCTAATACGATTTCAATTGCTATTTTGTTTGAACCAGTAGGCGCATCTATTTTAGCTTACTTTATATTTGCAGAGAAATTAATCGCTACACAGTACATAGGTGGAAGTATTGTAATTGTTGGTATTCTACTTTATATAGTAGATGGTAAAAAACTTTTGAAATTATTTCAGAAAAACTCTTGATTTTCTTAACGGCATATATTATATTTATATATGTCGTTAAGACAACGTTGAAAGCAACGAAATAATACTTCGAAAATTATGTTAAAAAAGTTATTGACAACTTAGAAGTATAAATGGTAGTATAAAGTAGTTGTTAACAAAACAACGAAAAATAAAAATAAAAAATATGTTGACAACAACTTGAAGTTTTGTTAAGATATTAAAGTCGCTAACGCGAGTTAGTAA